>DVIU01000121.1 GCA_018711035.1 Candidatus Scatousia excrementigallinarum | reverse complement strand
TTTTTTGAATTTTTCTTATATCATCAAATTTTATTTTTTGTGGTCTTTTGAAATTATATAAATATCCTGTTTCTCCGTTTTTAATATATTCATTCATTGTAGGATAGTCAGGTGCAATAACACATCTTCCTGCTGCCATTGCCTCAAGAAAACTCATGCCTATGCCCTCGTACTTGCGTGGTGCAAAATAAATTGCTGACTGCTGGATATAATTTTGCATTTCTTCTTTTGTGTCAAACCACGTTGAATAAATAACTTTATTTTTCCATTTTTTTGCAGGTTGTTTAAATTTATTATCCGGATCTGTACTTTTATGCAAGTACAATTTATTAATTTTGCCAACATTAATAACTTTTTCTATAGTTTTAGTTGTAATTTTTTCGCTTCTTTGCCAGAAAAAAACGGAATCTTCTTCGCCATAATTAAAAATTTCTGCCTGTTCCGGAAAATATTGGATGTAGTAGCTTGATAATCCGCCGGCCTGACAGGTTTTGTGGAAAGTTTTTGAAAAATTAATAATATTGCACTCAGTATATTCGTTCCACAAAGAACTGTTCAAAGTTTTTGTATTATCATACATCGGGAAAAATGCACAGTGCTGAAATGTAATAAATTTATGCAATTCTTTCAGTGACGGCATTACCTGCCACAAAATAAGAACATCGTACTCTTTGTCTGCAAGATTTTCAAATGAGTATTTTTCCGATGGATTTATATAATAGCATTCAACATTATATCTTAATGCCAGTAAATCTTTAATGAAATCTGCTGATTTTGTTTTTTTATGAAATTCATGACCTATAAAAAGGAGCTGCTTCATTTAAACTTCCTGAGGTATTAAAATTTCATAACCTTCTTTACGCAGGAACTTTTCTTTTTCTGCTTCGGCGTAATCTTCTTGAACCATTTCTTTTATAAGAGCCGGTAAGTCATATTTAGGTTTCCAGCCGAGTTCATCTCTTGCTTTAGTAGAATCTCCGAGCAGCAAATCTACTTCAGTCGGTCTGAAATAACGAGGGTCAACTTCAATCACAACTTTTCCGGTGGATTTATCAATACCGACTTCGTCAACACCTTTTCCTTTAAATTCAATATCAATTCCCAGTTCAGCAAAGGTCATTTTACAGAAATCTCTAATAGTTGTAGTTACACCTGTTGCAAGAACATAATCTTTCGGCTTATCCTGCTGTAAGATTCTCCACATGCCTTCCACATAGTCTTTTGCGTGTCCCCAGTCACGTTTGGAGGATAGATTTCCAAGGTATAATTTGTCTTCAAGTCCGAGTTTAATTCTAACTGCGGCTCTTGTAATTTTTCTTGTTACAAAAGTTTCTCCGCGGCGAGGTGACTCATGGTTGAAGAGTATACCGTTTGATGCGTAGATGTCATAACCTTCACGGTAATTTACTGTAATCCAGTAAGCATAAAGTTTCGCGCAGGCATACGGTGAACGCGGATAAAAGGGAGTTGTTTCTTTTTGTGGGATTTCCTGAACCATTCCGTAAAGTTCTGATGTTGAAGCCTGATAGAATTTGGTTTTCTTTTCCAAACCTAAAATTCTTATTGCCTCTAATATCCTTAATGTACCAAGAGCGTCGGCGTTGGCTGTGTATTCAGGACAATCGAAAGAAACTTTAACATGGGATTGTGCCGCAAGATTATAAACTTCATCGGGTTGAATTTCCTGAATTAACCTTATTATATTTGAGCTGTCGGTTAAATCGCCGTAATGAAGTTTAAATTTAGCATCTTTATTATGAATATCCTGATAAAGGTGGTCAATTCTTGAAGAATTAAAAGAAGAAGCTCGTCTTTTCATCCCATGAACTTCGTAACCTTTTTCGAGAAGTAATTCTGCCAAATATGAGCCGTCTTGCCCCGTTATCCCTGTTATTAAAGCTTTTTTCATAAAGTTTTCTCCCCTAAAAAATAATCTATTTTTTAATTTTATACTAAACGGGAGATATAAGTATTGTTTATTAAGATATTTTAAATTTTCATCTGAGGTAATTCCTGATTTTTATTCTTAGATTTTTATCCGGAATAATTCCCAATAAGAGTTTTACGTGTATCGGAACTCTTTGTTTTGATATTTTATGATGAAATCTTATAATATTTCTGATGATATATTTTCCAATAAAATTTGGTTTAAACTTTAATGATTTTACATAACCTTTGTTCATCAGAATGCCCAGATAATTCTGAGCGATTAAATCAGTATCATAGCCCAGCCATCTGCAAATTTGATACATGGTTTCCATATGATTCGGCATAAAAAATGCATTGCAGGCTTGATAATTAAATCTTTTATATAAAACATAATCTACATACAGTTGCATTTCACATGGATACTTCATTAATGTATCTTTTAGCGTCATATTTTTTTCATTTTTCAAAAAATTGTTAACAAAGTCGAGAACGTAGGACGAAGTTATGACAAACGGCATTTCTATAGTATAATACTTTCCTTTTCTTCCAATAAAAACTTTGGATGAGCCCCCCCCCCCATTGCTGTTAGCTGCTCTATGACTGCGTTTTGAGTGGGAGAAAAGTTGAAATAGGATTCTATCTCCTTTTATTCCTTCTGTTAATGGCATGTACGGGGTATTTGAGTCTAACAAAAAATCAGATATATAGAAATTTCTGATAAAGTAACAATCTCCATCCATAACTATATAGTGTTTTGCAATATTCATCCGGCTAAATTCAAATTTAACTAACTGTTGATTAATATAGCTTACGTTATGTGCCGAATCCTTATAATCATTTTCAGTTAAGAGTTCAGATATATCTTCATCTGCAAGAATTTGATATGTAAGAGCATATTTTTCTTTTAGTTTTTCAAATTCGCCAATATCTTCAGAAGGAACAGAAATATAATACGGAATATTATCAACATTAAATTCCTTTACAGATTGAGCCTGTATAAGAAAACAATCAATATCACGTATAAACGTTTTACAAAAGATTACTAAATCATACTTATCCATATTATGATTTTAGCATGAATAATTTTTAAACTTCAATAAATAATCTTCTACCTACAATATTTTGTTTACCGTTGTAATAGCCGGCAAAATAGCCGCCGCGGACAGGATTATTTTTTGCGTAAGTAGCACTGTTATAACTGTTACCGTTATAATTTACAAATGGATTATTGCCGAAAGGATTGGTTGATGTTCCGCGAACAGGAACTGTTGTCTGCATAGGCGCAGGTACAAAAACTTTCTGCAATATACTTACTAAATCCGCCATTACAATACCTCACTTACTACAATTATTCATTTAACGATAATTATAATTTTGTCATTATTTTATTATATTTAACCTTAAATTATCTTTACAAACATCCTCTTTTTAAATTAGTTTGAGTGATTACCGGCTGAATTTTTATGGTATTATATACATATGGATAAAAAGAAAAAGATACTAATTGTAGGGCATTCAGCAAAAGAACATGCACTTTTGCAAAAGCTGAATGAGTATGAAAATGTAGAAAAGATTTACGCAGCACCTGGCAATACTGCTATGAGTGAAATTTGTGAATGTGTTGATATTCGCGAAGATGATTCACAAAAATTGCTTGAGTTTGTACTTGAAAACGGTATTGATTTGACGGTTGCATGTTCTAAAAAGTCAATAAAATCAGATATTTCTGATTTATTTCAGGCTAATTCGCAGTTAATATTTGCACCGGCAGCGGGCGCGGCGAATTTTGCAATAAGTCGTTCTGTTGCAAAGAAATTTATGTATAAACAGAGAATACCCACTCCTAAATTTGGCATCTTTGAAAAACCGCAGCTTGCCGCTGATTATGTAAAAAATGCTTCTTATCCTATTTTAATCGGTTCGGATGAAGATTCGGACACCTCGGTTAAGGCTGTTTGCTCAACGGTTTCCATGGCAAGACAATGTTTGGATGATTTGTTTCTCAGTGATGAAAAGAAAGTTGTTCTGGAAGATTTTATAAACGGGCACGAATTCACACTTTATGTTGTAACTGATGGTTATCAGGCATTACCTCTTGCTGTCAGTGCAGATTACAGATTTATGGAGAACGGTAACGGCGGGCTTTATACTACAGGTGTTGGCTCGTTTGTGCCGGATTATAAAGTCTCTGAAAATGTTATTTCTTCAATTATGAATAATGTTGTTTTCAATATTTTGAAATCTCTTGAGCACAGAGGAACTCCTTACCTCGGTATATTAGGCGTTGAATGTGTGCTTACTGATGAGAATAACTATTTGACAACAGGATTTACGCCGTTTTTGAAAGACTATGACGCCGCGGGGGTATTAAATTCAATTGGTGAAAACCTTCTTGATTTATTTGAAGCATGTGCAATAGGTTCTTTTGCGGATGATTATTTCTCCATAAAAAACTCAAATCTTTCTTCGGTTTCGGTGGTTCTTTCTGCCAGACACGACGGGCTTTTGATAAGCGGTCTCGATAAAGTTGATGATAATACTTTTGTAAATCATTTTTCAACTGCAAAAAATGAATATCTTGAATATGAAACAAACAAAGGCAGAACACTTGTTGTAACTCAAAGTTCCTCAACACTTTCCGGAGCAAGAAAAAATTTATACGAAAATGTAGATGTTATTGATTTTAAAAATAAAAAGTACCGTACTGATATTTGTAACTAATCAGTTATCAGTTGATTTTTTTATAAATATCATTAATAAAGAAGTATGGTCATTGGAGTTCGAAAAAATTACTATGAGATTCTAGGGGTTACACCTGACAGTGATGCTCAGGATGTAAAACTTTCGTACAGGAAATTAGCGAGAAAATACCATCCTGATGTTAATAAAGCCCCTGAAAGCGCGCAAAAGTTTAAAGATGTTCTTGAAGCATATGAAGTCTTGTCAGATGAAAAGAAACGCAAGCAATACGATATGCTAAACGGTTTTTATAAAACTCCTAAACAAAAAGTTAAATCAGAAGGCGCGAAAAACGAATACAAAAAGTCCGCAGAACGTAAAGAGGCAAATACCACGCGGCCTTCATTTGAAGAAAGCAAAGAAGCTTTTCAGAAAACAAACTTGAAAAGTGCACTTAATGATATTCTTGACGGGATTGCCAAAGAAAAAAAGAGTAAAAAATATCCTAAAAGCGGGGATGATATTTTTTCGGAGGTTACAATATCTCTTGAGGATTCAGTACGCGGGACTTCAAGAGTGATAAATGTTATTCACAAAGAACTTTGTCCTAATTGTGAAGGAAGACGCTTTATAAACGGGGCAAAATGCAGTGTTTGTAATGGAAGCGGAGAATTTTCTCAGCACAAAAAAATTACTGTAAAAATTCCGCCGAATGTCAAAAACGGTACTAAATTACGTATTCACGGGGAAGGCAATCCGGGCTTTTACGGCGGTTCTAACGGTAATTTATATCTTACTGTTAAAATAGAACCTAATTCTAATATTAAAATTGAAGGAAACAATGTGATATACAAACTTCCTGTAACGCCGTTTGAGGCTGTCCTTGGCGGGAAGATTTCGGTACCTGTGTTTGATGGAAATGTTGTACTCACATTGCCAAAAAATACTCTTTCCGGACAAAAATTCAGACTTGCAGGAGAGGGAATAAAGACAAATGGAAAATTTGGTGATATGATTATTACTGTAGAAATTCAAATTCCTAAAAGTTTATCTGACGATGAGATAAGACTTTATGAGAAGCTGAAAAAGTTATCACACGGTAATATCAGAGAAAATTTATTCCATGGCTAAAATTAGAGAAATATTTGTTTCAATTCAGGGGGAGGGGCCTTATGTAGGCACCAGACAGCTTTTTATAAGATTTTGCGGATGTAATCTGCATTGTAATTATTGCGATACTGATTTTGAGATAGTTAAGTCAAAAGAGTATTCACCTTCTGAATTAATGAATGAAATCTCAAAGATGAATGATATTTTTACAGTTTCGCTCACCGGTGGAGAACCGCTTTTTTCCGTTGAATTTCTAGAAGCATTTTTGCCGCTTCTCAAGGCTGCGGGGCACCGCATTTATCTTGAAACTAACGGAACATTGCCTGATAATCTTACAAGAGTTATTGAATACGTTGATGTTATTTCTGCTGATATTAAACTGGAAAGTTCTACAGGTATGAAAATGAATATTGACGATTATAAAAGGTTTTTTGAAATCGGTTCATCAAAAGAAATCTTTGCGAAAATTGTTTTTAATGACAATATTACAGAAGATGAAATTAATTCTGCTGTTCAAATAGCCGGTACGGCAGGGTGTGAGATAATCCTTCAACCTGAGATGAAAGGTAATAACTTTGCAGTGTCAGATTCAAAGAGAGATGAAATTTTTGAATGCTTTTATAAAAAATATCGAAAAGTTCGTATGATTCCTCAGGTTCATAAATTTTTAGGTGTTATTTAATATACGCTGAATATTACAAAAACTTTACGATTAAAGTAGTTTATTGTATAATTTTTGTAGTGAGGTAAGAATGGCAGTAAAGAAAATTTTAAAATACGGAGAACCGTCATTACGCGAAACTTCAAAAGAAGTTCATAAAGTATCCAGAAAAATTGCAGATTTAGTGCAGGATTTATTTGATACTATGTATACATATAATGGTGTAGGGCTTGCAGCACCGCAAATAGGCGTTAATCTGAGAGTGTATGTTATTGATGCTTCGACAAAAGATAATCCTATGAAACCTATGGTTTTTATTAACCCTAAAATTATCAAAAGGTCAGGTGCAATTATTGAAGATGAGGGCTGCTTGAGTTTTCCAGAAGCTTATACACCTGTAAGAAGATACAAAAATGTTACTGTAAAAGCTCAGGATATTAATGGCAGAACCTTTATTCTGGAAGCCAGAGACGGCTGTCTTCTTGCACGTGCAATCCAGCATGAATACGACCATCTGGAAGGAATTTTATTTATTGACCATTGTGTTAACAGATTTGAGGCAGATGAAATTCTTAAAAAGCATAACCTGCCGCCTGTTGACGAAAATAAATTGTTATCAGAACCGGATTTAGAGGCAGAATTAAATAATGATTAGAGTTATATTTTTTGGTACTCCGGCAATAGCTTTAAACTCTCTGGAATATCTTTATAATTCAGATAAAATTGAAGTTGCCGGCGTTGTCACACAACCTGATAAGCCGGCCGGACGAGGTCATAAATTAACGATGTCAGTGATTAAGCAATTTGCGCTGAAACATGATATCCCTGTTTTCCAGCCTAAATCTATAAGAAAAGACCCGGAAATTCAGAAAGCTCTTAAAGCATTAAATCCGGATTTCTTTGTAACATTTGCATTCGGACAAATTCTCTCGCAGGAAGTGCTGGATATTCCTAAATATGAAACGATTAACCTCCATGCCTCGCTTCTTCCTAAATACAGGGGAGCTAATCCTATTCAGCGTGCGATTATTAATGGAGATAAAGAAACCGGTATTTGTACAATGATTACGGAACTCGGTCTGGATTGCGGTGATGTTTGCCTTAAACAGGTTATTCCGATTCCGGAGACAATGAATTGTGAGGAATTATTTGAGAAAATTAGTGTACTTTCTCCAGAATTACTTGAAAAAACTTTGCGTGGCCTTGTTGAAGGTTCTATAAAGCCAATTCCTCAATGTGAAGACGGTGTTTGTATGGCTAATAAACTCACTAAAGAAGAAACCGCAATCGATTGGTTAAAATCTGCGCGAGAAATACATAATCTTGTACGTGGAATTTATAAATTCCCGTCCGCTCATTTTATGTATAACGGTAAGCTAATTAAGGTTCTTCAAACAAAAGTTGTTGACGGAAATGGAAAGCCAGGTGAATTTGTAGAAATTACAAAAGAAGGGGTTAAAGTTGCTTGCGGTAAAGATTGCCTGCTTTTAGAAAGAATTAAACCTGAAGGGAAAGGCGAAATGAACGCACGTGACTGGTATAACGGTTTAAAAAAGCAGGTTTAAATGACTACTAAAGGTATAAGAGGTGCTATAACTGTTGATGAAAATTCTCCCGAAGCTATAAAAGAGGCTACGATTGAACTTTTATCTAAGATGATTAATCTTAATAATATTGAGATTGGTGATATTTCTCATGTTATTTTCACCATGACTGATGACTTAAATGCAGCATTTCCTGCAAAGTTTGCCAGAACTGATTTAGGCTTTCAAAATGTTGCAATGATGTGCTTTCACGAATTAAATGTCCCGGATTCTATAAAAAAATGTCTTCGTGTTCTTATCGTTTTAAACTGTAAGGAAACTTTTGTTCCTCAATTTGTTTATTTGAAAGGTGCTTCAAATTTAAGAAAATAGACTAAACTTTTTCAATTTCTGATATAGCAGGGTCTAATAATCTTCTGCCTATATTTACAAAGTTTATTGAACAGAGTGTTTTATTGCCATATTTAATCATTTTTTCTACAACACCCTCTCCGTATTTAGGGTGTGTAACTCTATCTCCCTGTTCAAAGACGGGAATCTCTGCTTTTACAGGTGTTTCAGCCGGATAAACAGGCACATTAACTTCTTCTGCAATTTCAGGAGTTCCTATGTTTACGTCTTCTATAAAGTTTAAGTCATCCTCTGTAAGTGCTTCTTCATCAAATTCTTCATCTATAGGAGGAATATCAACGTTTGGTTTTGAAAACATAATTTCGTCAACAACTTCTGCCGCGTTGTCCTGAATAGCAGGTGTAATGTTTGCTTCTTCTGTTTTTTCATGAAGTTCGTTTTCAGATATTATAGGCAGGCTGGTATCGTCATAATTAATGACCGGGGCAGGCGGTTCCTCGCTTTCTTCAATAATATTTCCGTCAATAAAACTTTCAGATACAGGCGGAGGCACTTCTTCTTCTATTTCAATAGGTGCCTCTTGAAGCAGAGTTTCATCCGGAGGATTTTTAAATACATCAGGCAGATCCTCTGAATAATTTTCCGGAGCTTCTTCGATAATTTCAGGTAATGGAGCTGGTTCTTTCTCCTCTGCTATTTCTTTATCAATTATATCACTTATAACCTGCGGTTGAATTTCTTCTTGTGTCTGTGATTCTTCAATATTATCTTCAGTTTCGGATTCTTCTTGTTCCTGCTGAACCGGAGTATCATCAGAAATCAATGTTTCGTATGAATATGAATTGGATTCATCTGAAAAATCATCAGGTTCTTCTGTTGTTACCTGTTCTTCTTCCGGTTCAGTCTGAATATTAGTATGCTCTTGAGGCACATCCTGTGTTTGTTCATCTTCCCGCTCAAGTATTGAGGTTAATTCTATTATAAGCGGTACGTGCTGTGTTGCTTTGCCGTAAATAATGAATTCGTCCGTATTTAACTTATTGAGGAATGTGTTGTATGAAGCAAAATCGTGCTGAAGTGTCTGGGGCGCAAATAAAATAAGATTGCCTGCACGCTCTTTAAGTTCATATAAATATTTGAAATTGTGACTGCAAGCTATAGTTGTATAGATTTTGTTTTTCGTTAAAAAATGTCTGATTAATTTTTTGTCAGCATTATCATTATTTAAAGAAACAAATGAATATACAAATAAATCCATTTCATCTATTGAGTCGTATACATATTTGATAATTTCGTTCTGCAAAATATCACTTGCAGAAGAAATATCAAGAATATTTGTCAGATTTGCACGAATTGCGCTTCTGAGAGTATGAATTTCTTTTGCATTTTGTGCAAAAACATTTTCTTCTCTGTATTTTAACAGTTTATTTTTCAATAAGACAAGCTCTGTCAAACCTAGAGCTTTATATTGCTGGTCGACTACATTTATAAATGTATCAAACGGTATAAATTTATCCAGAACAGTTTTTGAATATTCCTGCACTTCAAGAAAAATGTCTTGAATTAAGGCTTTGCTAGCAGGTTCAACATTATCCAGATCGTGTTCATAAATAAAGTTGATAGTGTCATAATTCAGAGGAAGTTTGAAATCCTTACCGAATTTAAGTTTTTGGCCGGGAAACTTACCGTCTATGTCGAAAATTACAGATTTATAATTTTCGGTACTGAGTTGGAAGACAAAATTTTCTATTGCCGTATTTGTATTCTCTTTATTTTCAGAACAAATTAACAAATTCTGCTCTAAAACAGAACGGTCAACTTTCAGATTTACATCCTGGCTGGCAAGCATACCTATTTCCACAGGATGATTAACCGGCATAATATCTAAGAGTTCATCAGATGAAAGTTTGGTTACATCAGAGTCAAGAGACGGAATAGTGCCGTCGTAATTTTTTACTATACCTTCTGAATCAAAAGTAAATAGGAGTTTTACAATAGCATAGTTAATACCGTTATCTGCCTTGAGGCTTAATACCTGTGCAACGTAAGGAGTTTGGGAATCTTCAATAATGACAAAACCTGACAATAAAAGGTTATCTTCCCGATTATACGATATTTTAACTAAATTATTCTTGATTTCCAGAACTTTCATCTACAATTCCTCTTTTACTGTCTAAATTTTATCATGAACATGCCCGAATTTTGTCAAATCATGACTAAACATTTACCAAATCTTCAAGTTTATTGTAAATTTCTATTGTTAATAGGCAAATTTTAAGGTCTCGTTTGACAAGACTTTTTATTGTTTCTTTGTAACATTTTAACAGAGCCTTATTTAAGCCGTTTTCTTCTTCAAGGTAGCTTCTTATTACAGCCGCATATTCTTTATCACGTGTATTAGGTTCGATTTTGTCAGCCAGAAATATAATTTTTTCAAAGTCGGACATATCAATCTGACCGAGAGTGTGCCATCTGATTGCTGATAATATTTCTTTATCATATACGCCGAATTTTTCTTTTGCATAGTAGGCACTTACAGGTGCATGTAAGGTTTTGTAGTTAAGCATTTCCGCTTCTTCTACATTAAGATTAGTCTGTATAATTTTAAGCAGTTTTTCATTTGAAAAACATTTTGCACAGTCGTGCAAAAGTCCTGCTGTATATGCTTTATCCTTATCTAAATCGAATTTATCCGCTAATTCCCTTGCACATTCTGCTGTTCCCAGTGAGTGGATGTATCTTTCTTCATTCAGATTATCTTTTAACCATTGTTTTATTTCTTCTTCATTAACTTTTGTATAATTCATTTTTGTATATGTATTCCTCTACTTTTGCTGGTACAAGTCCTTTTATGCTCTCTTTATTTTTTACTTTTTCTCTTATTTTTGTTGATGAAATATCTAAAAATTTAAGAGGCATAAATGTAAAATTATAACCTTTAGATTTTAAATAATCAAAATTTTTTTCATCAAAATTATTTTCTCTGATAAATACGACAAAATCAACAAGCTCTTTTAGCTTATCGGATTCATACCAGCTTTCTATTTTTTCAAATGCGTCTGTTCCTATAAGGAATTTGATTTTGCCATCAATATTGTATTTTTTATAAAGTTCGCAAATTGTTATGTAAGTGTATGATTTACCTTTTAGTATAAATTCGATATCCGAAACCTCAAATGCAGGGTTTAATTCGGCCGCGAGCTTTGTCATCTCAAGCCTGTTATAACAAATTCTGTCATCACAATCCTTGTGCGGAGGCTTGTATGCAGGTATGAATATAATTTTGTCACAAACCTTATTCTTCAGCGCAAATTGTGCAACCTGTATATGCGCATTATGAATCGGATTAAATGTTCCTTGAAATAAACATAATTTCATATACAAATCTTAACATAACCCTGTAAAAATTGTAAAATATTGTAACAATTTTTAAGCAAATTTTAAGTTTTTAGCTATAAATTCCGTAGATATAATTGAAACAGGTTACATGTTCAAAGAAAAGGAAAGCTAAACTATGGGAATGGCAGCAGGACAAGCTAGATTATTAACCCTTACTGCAAGGCTCAATAACAATGAGCTTCGCGCTATGCAGCTTTCTAACGCAAAAATCAGACTGGCAGATCAAACACAAAAAGTTGGCGAAGAGTACGTTAATGCATTGAATGAGTCTCAGCTAATGTATTCAACTTATGATACTAACGGAAATGTCTCATATGAAAGATTAACAGGAAACTCTCTTTCTTTCTACGGGCCTCTAAAAAATCAATACGGCTTGGTAAATGCAGCCGGACAGATTATGGTAAGTGAACTTGACGGTAAAAATTTTGAAGAAAGTGACAATCTTGAAGAGTTTCTTGATAAATACGGGCTTTTAGGTTCATTAGATCAGGGTAAAGTTGTTCAGGTTAAAAACCCTGCCTATGATACCGCATGGGATGAATATAATAAAAAATACCAGGAGTGGAAAGCTCAGGAACCTGACAAAATGAATCCTATCTACTGGGAAGAAGGCGTTTCCGAAAGTTCTTCTGAATTGTACGATAGTTTCTTGTGGTCAACTGCTATATGTTATGCCGCTGCGATGATGGCTCTCTCAAAGGATTTAGGTTTACCGGGAGAGACTTTAACAGATTCAGAAGGTAATCCGGTCGTGACATATGACCCAGAAAAGTTTAGCTGGTCAATTTATTCAGCTGATGGTTCTGGAAGTATTTTGCATACTGAATCCTCTGGCTCAACTGATTGTTACAGTCACGTGTTGTCTCACTTACTTAACCTGGGTACATATACAACAACGACCGGACAGTCTATTACAATAAGCAACAACTATGGTAGTAATGGTGCATATGCCCATTGGTGGTCAGATGATTATAATAATAGAGGCTCCCGCGCCGAGGAGTTAGCGGATGTCCTTTCTGAAAATGCTGACAAAGTCTACCATTGTTGTGCTGAAGACGACGTTGATATTACAGAAAATTCTTCTGAAGTAGAAAAATTAATGAGTGATTATTATTTTGATGAAAATGGTAATATTCAAACTAAAACATTACAGCAAAAAATTGTAGATTTGAATTATGCTATGGTTGAAGGGCTTATGTCTGAACAGCAATCTTATGACGCAATTCAGCACTTTGTAAATCATGACTTAAAAGTATTGAATGAAACAGAAGATGTATTCAAACAGGAAGAATATGATAACGATGTAGCAGCATGGGAGGCAACAAAACCGCAGGAACCTGATGTCGAGCCTTATTTAGAAAAGAAAGTTCGTCAACTTACAGACAGTGATAAAGGACAGTGGTACATTAATCTCTGGCATAGGATGAATGGCGAAAGCGATTACAAATCAGGTTATATGAACCTTGATAAGTATGATGAAAATTTTGACGGATGGGTTTCAGATTCAAAAGTTAATGAAAATTATGTAGTGCTTGAAGACGGGCTTATGAACAGTCCTGAGTGGCTGCAATTTGCACTTGAACATGGCGTTATTACTCTTGAAAAAGTTCAGTTCTCATCTCCAAGTCAGGAAGGCGACGGTTTGACTGACGTTCAATGGGTCTCCACTATTTATACTTCTATCGGGGATATTGTAGAACAAAAAGATGAGAATGCTGCGACAAAAGCTGAAGTTTGGTATAACCACCAGATGAAAGAAATTGAAGCTAAAGATAAAGAATACGATAACCAGATTAAATTGCTTGATACTGAACATAATGCTTTGCAAACTGAGTATGATTCAATAAAAGGAACTATTGAAAAGAATATTGAACGTACGTTCAAAGCATTTTCATAAATAAGATTAAGAGAGAGAATATATTAAGCCGCCAGCAGTGCGGCTTTTTTATTAAATTTTTCAAGCAAAAAAAACCTGATTTTTGGGGAAAAATCAGGTGCAAAATTTGTAGGGGAAAAATTAATTGGAGTTATATTTATGAAAAAACTTTTTTAAATAAGATGAAGTGCTTGTCTGTTAGCCATGGCAATAAAATTCATTTGAGCGAACAAGACTTCGGATCTGTCTTTGAAAGGTTCGTTGTTTGAAACATTTGTTGTAACTTGATCTTTGTACATATCTTTTAATTTATTGTCAATCTTTTTTAAATCAGCTACTGCCATTTTTATCGCCTCTCTTATTTATCTCTCTCTTATGTATATATAAAGTATATACAAATTTATGAATTTCAGTTTTTGTTAAACTCGTTACATTTCTTTACATAAACGTAAAATTTATATCTAATTAATCAATTTTTTATAATTTGGTGTTTTTATATTAATAGTAAAAGGTTTAAGGTGAACTATGGTTAGTAATAATATAAATTTGAAACACAATATCCCGATGCAGGCAGGCATTCCTCAGCCGCTTCCGGCTATGCAGGGAGTTGAGGGCGAGAAAATTAAACAGTCGGTAGATAATTCTTATCTTGCTAACCGTGTTAAAGCTTCATCCGGCGACGAATCTAATCCGCTTGCCACCCTCGGTGTCGGTACGGCAGTATGGTACGGTATTGCTCAGGGAATGGATAAACTTAATCCTAAGATGGAAGGTAAATATGAAGATACAATTCTTGGGAAAATGGGAGCTTGGGGTGATAAAGTCGCAACAAATTCCACAAAGTCTGGTGTTGGTAAGAAAATTGATAATTTTCTCCGAAAAATGAATATAGGCTGGTGGAAGCTTTCTAAAAAGAGCGATATTGTATATTCTTTAAGAAACCATTCAACAGCTCCGGAATGGGATTTTGCGAAAGTTCCCGGAAAAGGTTTGGAAGGCTTTTTAGCTTCTGATACACAGCAGGTTTTTGAGGAGTTTTTAAAACCTGTATCTGATAACAGAAGAAAAATTAATATGTTGTTATTTGAGATTCCTCTCGGAAAATACAATTCTTATCAGAAGCTCGAACAGTATGGTGTAGACCAAAAATACATAGATAATTTTATTAATGGTTTGAAAGGTCTATCTTTTGACGAAAAAGCGATTGCTCTTCAAAAAGAAGAATTAAAACTTCTTGGTGTGAGTGATGATGTTATTAAAAATCTTGCAGATAAAAACGGTCTTAAAGGTTTGCAAAAACTTGCTTACAATCTTAAAGTCAAAAAACTCGGATTTGATTCGGTTTCCGCTTATAAAGCCTTATTAGATGCTAAGTTTATTGATCACCCGAAAGAAGTTATGCAGGTTCTTTCAAAGGCTGACCCGAACCTTAAAGTTTCAATCTGGCGTAAGCATGGTGTATGGGGTAAGATTAAATCCCATCTGTTCGGCAGACGTGTTTCGTTAAGCGAATACCACAATAAATATATTGCAACTCTTGGTAAAGGGAATAAAACCGCACTCGGCAGATTCTTGCCGAAAGCCTTCGGCTGGTTTTTAGAAGGTACAACCAACCGTTTCGCAGGCGGTAAATTGGCAGTTGCAATGCAGGCCGGTATTTTTGCGGATATGTTAATACATACATTTAAGGCTCCAAAAGGTGAAAAAGGCAAGACTTTTGCAGAAAGATTTATAAACGACTTCACTTACTTTATGGCAATGCCTCTCGGGATACTTGCTATGCATAAAGTCGGCGGTCTTAAATTCGCAGGTCTTGATAAAAAAGGTGTAGAAGCTTATACAAAAGCACGTGAACTGTTTAATGCTGATGTTCGTGCCGGAAAGCTTGCAGATAAAGCCATTTATAAACAAAGAAGACAAGCTCTTGACAATATGCTCAAGGCAAATGTTAAAAACCCGGTTACCCGTTTATTAAAGAAAATCGGCGGATTTATTAATATCGGTAACGAACGTATCTTGGCACGCAGATCGGCCGCTAAATGGAATATGAATCTTTTTAGAAGATCCGGTAATTTATTCAGAAACCTTCTTGGTATTCCGATGAGAATTGCAATTCCAATGGCAATAATTGTTCCGTTTGTGGCTAAGAATGCAACTAAAATATCACATTTCTTATTCGGCAAACCTTCAAAATCTGTTCTTGATGAAGATAATGATGAAAAGAAAAATCAATTAACTCCTGAACAACAGACTCAAATGCAGAAAATGGTTGAAGAATACCAAAAACAGCAGCAGGCTCAAGCGCAAAAACAAACTGCCGCGGCTCAAAAGAAAGCAGAACCTTTTGTAAGCAATAATAGTCCGTCAAATCTTCTTACAATGACAAAAAACGGTAATCCGTATAAAGAAACAATTCCTACAACTGCTTCTGCAACTGAGTCTTCAAAACCGACTTATACATATATACCTTCTCCTGAAAGTGTAATTGCTCCAAATCAAGGGGTTGATTTAACTCCGGCTCAGGCTGCGCTTCAAAAAGCTGATGCTATGGAACAAAAAGTAGCCGAAACTTTATCAATGAGATTATAATAAAAACTCCCCAAGCGGGGAGTTTTATAGTGTTGTAATTTATATGAAATACTGTTATAATATAATTGCTCTGTACGGGTGTTCAATTTTGTTCCTACATTTTTATTAATAGGGAGAGTTGACTCTGACAGGTATTGAAGTATACCCGCCGAATTTTATTCGCCAGCGGGAAACGGATTTATCGAGGCGCTCACCCACCTGCGAGCTCAGCAGGTAACAAAATCACATTCGTACAGGGCTTTTATATGCCTTGCCCATTTTTTCGAAATATGTTAAAATCCTTTTAGAAAGGGTTTTTATGTCAACAGAAAACATTTCAACTGTTATTTTATCTTCTCAGGGGCGTTTTAAAGAGCTTATGAGTCTCTATTTAAAGGAATATGGCGGTTACGAAGTTCTGGATGATTTCAGCAGTGATTCCGAACTTTATAATACTCTTTCTTCCATTCAAAAATCGTTTCTGATTGTTGATACGGATGACGACGCAAATATGGATTTTATTGCCAGAGTTTCTTCAGACTGCCCGAATTGTAAAATTCTTGCAGTATCGGAAAATCCTACGGTTGATTTTATTATAAAAGTTATGAGACTCGGGGCAAAGGAAATCCTCTCGTCTCCGGTAATAAAATCTGAATTTTTTGATGTTTTAAAACGAGTTTGTGAGCAGCTTAACGGTGAATACCAGAAAATAAATAAATGCAGAATGATTACCGTATTTTCAAATAAAGGCGGTATCGGTAAGACTTCTGTTGCCTCAAATCTTGCACTTGAACTTGCTAAGACTACAAAAGAAAATGTCGCTCTCATTGATTTGAATTTTCAACTGGGAGATATTACTACTTTTCTTGATTTAAAGCCTTCTTTCAATATATCCTATATGCTGAAAAATTTAGATAAGATTAATAAAGATTTTTTGTTAAATACACTTGAAAAATATAAAAACACAAGTCTTTATGTTCTTGCAGACCCTCCTTATTTCAAGCAGGCGGACGATATTTCATCAAAACAGGTTGCCAGACTTTTCGATATTCTTAAAGATAGTTTTTCGTACATTGTAGTTGACACCGACGCAAATTTCGACGGCAAGACAATTACCGCTCTTGATAATTCGGATTTATTATTCCTCGTTACATGTATAAATCTTCCTGCATTGCGTAACTGCCAGCGTTGTCTTGATTTATTTGATAAACTCGGCTACAGCAGTGATAAAGTTCAGGTTCTCGTAAACCGCTATATGGAAAATGATGAAATTAAGGCAGATGATGCGGAAAAAGTTTTAAATAAAGAAATTTACTGGAAAATTCCTAATAATTATTTTACAATGATGGCGGCAATTAATAAGGGAGTGCCTGTATCTGAGATTAACCCTGCATCAAACGTTGCTCAGAGTTATAAAGAACTTGCAATCCATGTGTCAGACAGTATCCATAGGCGTGAACTTATTAAAAAATACACGGCTTCTTCCGTTGATAGTATAGATAATATTCTGAGAGGGTAGCAATGGGTTTTAAAGATAGATTTAGAGACATCCAGCCTTTTGTTGCCGAGGAAGAAAATGAAATTATAGCAGAAGAAAAAGAGGTTTTACCTTTTGTTGATATTCTTCTAGCAAAACTTTCTGATAAAGTTTATTCTATTCCGATATGGTTTGATTATTCAAAGGACGAAAAAAAAGAACTTATAAATCTTTTTGTTTTGAATTTTTTAAAAGATTCCTCCATTTCCCTTCCTCATGATTCCCGGGAATCTCTTATAAACGAATTAACAGCCTCTGTGTTTGGTTTTGGTGAGATTGACAAGCTTTTAGCGGATAACGCTGTATCTGCTCTTTCAATAAAAAGCGGACAGAATGTTTTTGTAAAAAAATCCGGTGAAACTATCGATACGGGCATGAAAATCGAAAATGTAGATATACTTGCACAAAGGCTGCTTCAGGCTTCAAAATTAAATACTGACAGGCCTGTATTGAAGTTTGGTTTTGAAAACCTGATAGTAACTCTTATTATGCCGCCCGTGTGTGATTATTTTATTACAATAAAAAAGAAGATACGCGAGCATACGGATTTTGCTTATCTTTTACAAAACAATAAAATTGATGAAAGCATCTATTCCTTTCTAATTTCCCTGTTAAATGACAAAAAGAATATTTTAATTTCAGGAGCTTCCGATGCCGGTAAAACATCTTATATTGAGGCAATATGCTCTTCTGTAACAAACGCCGTTCTTTTTCAGAAGACAAAATTTATTAATTCGGAAAGCTTTATTTGCGGCGGACTGAGCTGTGATGAGCTGGAAAATCTATTTAGTGCATTAACTTTTTCAGACTATGGGTATGTTATTTTTGACCTCAATGACGGCAGTTATAAAGATGAAATATCAGGTATGATTTCTTCTATACAGTCAAATTCAATTATTGATGCCGTAATGAAGCTTGCAGGAGAAGAAGCTGCACGGAATAAAATTACTGAAAAACAGGCGAAAGCGAGAATTGCAAGTATTTATAACTATATTATTCAGTTAGATAAAGAACTTTATATTTCCTCAATCGCGGAATTATCGTTGAATAAATCAGGTTCTCTGGTTATGAGTGAGGTGTTAGCGCGTGATGAGAACGGTTATAAATACGGCTTTGAATTGCCTGCTGAGGTTGTAAAGCAGGTTGAAACCCCTGTTGTTGATATTTCTTCCGGTAAAAAGACATTTAAATCAAGATTCAAATAATTATGCTTTATTTTTAATGTGTTTCTTTAAGCTGCTTGATTCAAGAAGGGCCTGATTGAATCTGTCTATTCCGGGGTCTATATATTTGGGCATAAGCACTTTTTTTACAAAGGTATCAATAGGCTTTACGCTTATAATAAGCGCAATAATACCGCCTACGGTTTTTAACAGCTTGTTTCCGAACAACAGTTTATTTTCGTACGTTTTTAGAGAATATCTCAGTGCATTGTTTGCAAATTTTTCTCCGTATGTATTTTTAAGTATCGGATATTCTTTCATATATTTCTTGAAATTTGCTCTGGAAATCTCAGGCGGCTTTCTGTTCGCCTGCAAATCTTCTTTTATTTTAATAAGTCTTTCTACATTTTCTTCTGCGTACTCTAGTATTTTTTCTTTTTTGCAATTTGCAAGAGCATATTTACCATTGCACTGCTTTATAAATTTTTTAAAAAAGGAATCGGATTGTTTTTCGTTTTTGCAGGCTCTTATTTTATTTTCCAGAGATTCCAGAAAGAAGCTTTTAAATTTATCTTTATCGTTAAAGATATCACCGACACACTGGTCTATTGAATTATTTATATGAAGGATTGTTTCTTTTTTCGCGTTTACACTTAAACCTTTATTGAGAAATTTTGCGACCGGAGATGTAACTTTTTGTCCTGCAATAATTGCAAATGTCGGCAGTACAAAACCGCTCAATCCCTGATAAATAGCCTGTTCAACCGCTCTTGTTCTGCTTGGTTTATAATGTGTTTTATCATTTTTATATTTATCGTAAATGTCAGCGCCAAGATACATTAATGGCGGAATCCACAATATCTGGCTTAATTTAGGCGCAATTTCATATACGGCAGCACCCAGTTCATTGGAAAATGACAATGCAACCATCCAATTTTTATTCAATGGATCGTTGTATTTTTTTTGCTGCTGCTTCTCCACAGCTTTTTCATTCTTTTTATTCTGGGTATTTGAAGTGAATTTTACCGGATAAAGCAATTTAATACTTCCTGTTCTGAATATATAATATCTGTAAAAGAAAAAATTTGCTATTATGTTACTTTGGGATAAAATTTTGTTATGGAACGTAAATTTAAAATAAACTCTAAATATTTACCCTCAGGAGACCAGCCAAAAGCCATTGAACAACTGACACAGGGTATACTGCGCGGAGACGACGCGCAGACCCTTCTGGGAATTACCGGCTCTGGTAAGACATTTACTATTGCAAATGTTATTGAAAAAGTACAAAAACCGACCTTAATTATTGCACATAACAAAACTCTTGCCGCACAGCTTTATAATGAGTTTAAAGAGCTTTTTCCGGATAATGCAGTTGAATATTTTATAAGTTACTATGATTATTATCAGCCGGAAGCTTATATTCCGCGAACGGATACTTATATAGAAAAATCAGCGTCCATTAACGATGAAATAGACCGCTTGCGTCATAACTCAACCCGAAGTCTTTACGAAAGAAACGATGTTATTATTATTGCGTCAGTTAGCTGTATTTACGGCTTAGGACTGCCTGAGAATTATTTTAAAGGTTCTGTTGAATTAAATGTCGGAGATGAAATCGACCGTGATGCATTGTTAAACCATCTCGTTACAACCCAGTATACACGTAATGACCTTGTGCTTGAGCGTTCAACTTTCAGGGTTCGTGGTGATATTGTAGAAATTATGCCTGCTTATGAAAAAGTTGTTACAAGAATTTACTTTTTCGGGGATGAGATTGAAAAAATCGTAAGAATAGATAATGTTTCCGGAGAAATCCTTGAAATGCCGGATAAGGTTGTTATATATCCTGCTGTCCATTATCTTTCTTATGATGAAAATGTTGATGAGACTATGCGTTTAATTCGCGAAGAACTTCAGCAGCGTCTTGCTGAGTTAAACAGCGAGAATAAGCTTATAGAGGCACAAAGACTCGAACAGCGGGTTAAATATGATATGGAAATGATAAAGGAAATGGGGTATTGTTCCGGAATTGAAAATTATTCCAGAATTATAGAACGCAGACCCCCCGGTTCTCCGCCGGCAACCCTTTTGGATTACTTTCAGGGAGATTTCCTTACGGTTGTTGACGAGTCTCACGTTACCTTGCCGCAGTTAAAAGGTATGAGCCACGGCGATGCTGCAAGAAAAGATACTTTAATAAAATACGGTTTCAGGCTTCCTTGTGCTAAAGATAACCGTCCATTGACAAGTGAGGAATTTTTCTCTCGTGTCGGGCAGAAAATTTATATATCTGCAACCCCTGCTGAATTTGAACGTAAAACCTCATCCCAGCTTGTTGAACAAATTATTCGTCCTACAGGGCTTGTTGACCCTAAGATTCATGTCAGACCTATTGATACGCAAATTAATGACCTTAAAGAAGAAATAAAAAAACGTACCGACAAAAATGAACGTGTCCTTATTACTACACTTACAAAACGTATGGCAGAGGATTTGACGGACTTTTTCATACAAGAGGGTATAAGGGTAAGATATCTTCATAGTGAAATCCAGTCGCTTGAACGTGTCGAGATACTCCGGGATTTGCGTTTGGGCGAATTTGATGTCCTTATAGGTGTAAACCTTTTAAGAGAAGGGCTTGATATTCCGGAAGTCTCTCTTGTTGCAATTATGGACGCTGATAAGGAAGGTTTTTTACGCTCAGAGACCAGTTTAATTCAAACAATAGGGCGTGCAGCTCGTAATGCTTGCGGAGAAGTTATTATGTATGCTGATAAAATGACTGATTCAATGCAGGCTGCTATAGATGAAACTAACCGGCGACGTGAGATTCAGATTGCTTACAATAAAAAATACGGAATTATTCCGCAGACTATTAAAAAACCTATTGAAAATAACCTTCTTTCTCTGGTTGCTAGTTATCGGGATCTTGAAGATATTGTTGCCGAAGAAATGGTTGATCTGGGAATTGAACAGAAAGACTTGCCTAAACTTATTGATAAACTTGAAAAAGATATGCATAAGGCTGCAAAAATCCTTGATTTTGAACGCGCGGCAGAAATTCGTGACAAACTGAAAAAGCTTCGTGAAATGGTAAATAAAAAATAAATTAATGTACAGTCTTTTTTATTTCTTCTTTTTCTCTAAAAGCAAAAACTTCTTCACTCAATTGTGCAAGATAATTCGCAGCGATTACAAGATTATACATTACTGCAATGCACCATATAAAATTGATTAATGCATTATCAAGTCCTACAAAAAGCCAGAACATATATGTTATAAAACCGATAATTATGATAGCAAATATATACAATTTTACTATTAAATACGAAAACGTCATGAATGAATCGCCATAAGCAATAAAAACTTTTTTGATATTTAATACATCAAATACATTTAATCTTCTTATAAATACAATATATGTTGAAACAGGCAGCGCAGACACAAAAAACCATACAAAGATATCGGCTGTCATTTTCCATGAGGGATCCGGAATATTTATAAAACTTATTATAAGAGTACCTAAAAAGTATGCAACTCCAATAGGTATACCCATAGCTATAATAGTCTTAATCCCTGTCCATGCCATTGAAAGCAAATTAATACCGGGAACAAGTTCCGGCTTTTTATCAATCGCATTAAACGCTGATTCAGTTAAAAAACCTATTAAAAGCAGGCCAAAGACACCTCCAAAAAGCGTTAACAGAACCGAGTTATTTTCCATATAGAGTGCTCTGCAAATATACAGAGGAATTGCCCAGATTAAAAGCTTTAATCCGGTAAAACTTTCTCCTATTGTACTATCGTATGCTTCTTTTAAAGACGCCACTTTATACCTCCCGATATGCTATGTATTTATTTTAACATTTTTTTTAGAAAAAGACAATATTTTATATTACCGGTATTTTTATAATGAATTCTGCTCCGAGGCCTTCATCGCTTTTTAAAGAAATTTTTCCATTATGAAGTTTTACAAGTTCGCGTGTGATTGTGAGGCCCAATCCTGTTGAATTTGAGGTTTGTGATATTTGTTCAAACTTATTAAATATTGTTTTATGAAATTTGGGATTAATACCGCATCCATTATCTTTTACTGAAATTGTTGTATATTTTTTTGAATTTGAGACCCGAATAAGGATATTACCTCCATTTGGTGTAAATTTTATTGAATTTCCCACCAGATTCAAAAGTATTTGTTGAATTTTCTGGTAATCGGCCGTTATTTCTGTGAATTTGTCTGTTTCGACGGTTATTTGTAAATTTTTCTTTAAATACAACGGTTCCAGTATATTTAAGACCTCTTGTATATTTATGTAAAGATTAAACTTTGATAGATTTAGCTTCATTGTGCCGGATTCAAGCTTAGATATATCAAGAATTTCGTTTACCATATTTAGGAGGTGAAGGCTTGCAATACGTATGTCATCAATGTATTCAAGCTGTTTATCATTTAGTTTTCCGGGCAGTTGTTTGTAGAGTAAATCCGTAAATCCGATTATGGAATTTAATGGTGAGCGTAGTTCATGCGAAACATTTGCTATAAATTTATTTTTGATTCTGTCAGCTTCCACAGCTCTTTTATATTCACTGCTTTTCCGCTGTATACCTTGACGCAGCATGTTAAGCTGGGTTTCGACAATGGAATTCATCTCTATTTCTTTAATAATATTGGATATAACAGAGGCACATGTTTTAAAAGCTGTTATTTCACTGCTGCTAAAGCGTTTATTCCGGCCTATTGTTATTAATCCGTATTGTAAATTGTCAACACAAAGAGGCTCGTCTATATAAAACTTACAGTGTTCATTCTTTTTAACCGAATATACAGTGTCAGTATCATTGCCGTTTAAAAAAGAAATTTTACCGTTTTCAAATGGGATTATAGCGTAAAGTGTTTCAAATATCTTTGTTTGCGCCGTTTTCGCATCTGTTTTTCCGGTATAAAAATTCTTTATTTTCTTAAGTGATTCTCTGTAATAATCTTTCAAAACTATTCCTTATAGCCTATAAATTTTAAGTTCCTCATATAACCTTCATAGTCAAGTCCGTAACCGACTACAAATTTATCATCAATTTCAAATCCGTAATAGTCCGGTTCAATTTCGGTTTTACGGGTTATTTTTTTGTCGAGTAGTGAACAGAATTTTGTTGATTTCGTGTGGAAATTTGTATGCATAAAGTCCATTAAAAATTTTGCAGTGAGGCCTGTATCAACTATATCCTCAATTATAAGCACATTTTTGCCGTTTAAATCAGGCAGAGAAATGTCTACTGCGTTTACTTTACCTGATGTGTTAAATCCGGTACCGTAGCTGGAAAGCCGTATAAATTCCATTTTTAACGGCATATTTAAATGTTTTACAAGGTCTGTGGCGAACATTACCGCTCCTTTTAGTACACAAATTGCAATTACTTCTTCACCTCTGTAAAATTTATTCATTTCGTCTGCAAGTTCTTTTATCCTTGCTTGAAGCTGTTCTTCACTAAACAATACTTTTAAGTCTTCTACTTTCATAATAACCGTCCTTTTTTATTAATTGTATCAAATGAGTTGGTTTTGACACAACTTTTATGTTTTCGTTTAATCCGAGACCCGCAGCCCACATTACCTCATTCCCTTTGCAGAGAAGAATTACACTGTTTTTTTCGTGGTTTGGAACTTTTTTCTCATTAAGATATTTTGCCAGAGTCTGTGACCCTTTTAGGCCGAGAGGAGATATTATGTCTCCGTTTCTCCTGTGTCTGAGAGTAAAATTAATATCTTTTATTTCTGCATAGGCCTTCATTTCAATATCTTTCGGATATTTATCAATGCTGCCGGTAAATTTTTCTAGTATAAAAATGTAGTCACCAAAAGCATATTCGCCTTCTGATATAACCTTTATTTCTTCGTTATCATGTTTTCGGCTTGATATAAACTCGAATTTTTCTTTATTTGCGAAAATCCATAAATTGTTTGTTACTGAAGCTTTCCTGCCGGATTTAGATTCTGAATTTTGTTTAATAAAATCTACAACCGAAGTAATTTTTTTTCTGTCATATTCAAGGCTGTTCTTCTGAAAATATTTATGTATAAGGTAGTTTTGTTCGGCTTTGCCCAGTTTTAAAAATTTCGGAGTCGAATTGCCTGTTTTTTCTGCAATTGCGGTCATGCATTCATTTACTATTTCACATGTCTCATCTGCAATTTCTGAAAGTGATTTCAATGCTTGAGGATAATTTTCATTAATTTCTGCTATAAGCGGTAAAAGTTTGTGCCGGATGAAGTTCCGTTTATATTTTACATCTTCGTTCGAGCTGTCATTGACGGCAATAAGCCTATTTTCAGCGCAGTAGTGTTCAATTTTACTGCGCGGGATATTCAGAAGCGGCCGGTAAAAATATTCCCGCTTTTCACTAATTCCTTTTAACCCTACAATGCCTGTACCTTTTAATATCCTGTAAATCATTGTTTCGGCTAAATCATCAAGGTTATGGGCTGTTAGAACCGCCTTTGCACAAAATTTTTCGACACATTTTCTAAAAAAGGCATAACGCGCTTCTCTTGCAGCGGTTTCTGTGTGTGGAACATCAGGGGAAAGTTTTTCTGTATAAAATTTTATTCCATTGTCTTTGCAGAAATCACGGCAAAAATTTTCATCGCGGAGACTTTCTTCACCGCGCCAGTTGTGGTTTAGATGTACAGCTACAATATCTGAGCCAAGCTTATTCAAAATATGAAGCAGGCATAATGAATCATAACCGCCTGAAAATCCTACAATTATTCTTTGATTTTCAAGATTATAGCTTTTTAAAAAACTTTTTACGGTTTCAGTAACATTCATTGTCTGAATTTTTTTACGCCTTCTTTTATTTCCACTGCATCAACACCAAGCTGTTCTAACGCTTTCATTGCAAGGCTCGTAGGTTCCGTTGTGAGCGCAAGAAGCATGTGCGACGATTCTATTCTGGATTTATGTTCATTTTTTGCAAGTTCCCATGCTGCTTCAAGAACTCTTTTGGCTCTTTGAGTGAATACTATTTCTCTGTCGTAATACTCATTGCCAAAGCCTATAAGTGTTTCTACAACTTTTCGTGCATCTCTAATATTTATTTCCAGTTCGGACAGTACCCGTGCTCCTACACCGGTTGCCTCTCCGAGGATTCCGAGAAGGAACATTTCAGTACCGACAACATTACGCCCCAGACGCCGTGCTTCTTCTTTTGCAAGTCTGAGAATGGTTAAGGTTTCCGGCATTTGCTTTTCTATAGGTTTTATAATACTGTGCGCCAGATCATCATCCGAAATTTTCAATTCTTTAAAAATCTCATAGGCAAGGCCTTTTTTTGTTTTAAGAACACCGAGGACAATGTGTTCAGGTAAAACTACAGAAGAACCTAATTCTTTTGCTGTTTGAAGTGCCATGTTCATTGTTGTAAATGCATTCGGAGTAAAAATAATTTGTCTTCCTTCGTATTCAGCCTGTCGTGACTGGATATTTTCAAGTTTTTCTTCAAAGTTTTCTGCTGTCACGCCGTTTTCTGCAAGAATTCCTGCAAGTGACGAGTCTTTATCTTCCAATATTGACGATATTATTTGTTCTGTACCGAGAATTTCATAGTTAGAAGCAGAAAGTTTTGCAACGGCACGTTCAAATACTGCTGTAGATTCTGCACTGTCAAACAACGCATCGGCTGCATCGCTTGAATTTTTTTTGTTTTCTTTATTTTCGTCAATTTCCGGATGATAAAGTTTTTTTATCTTTTTTTGAACAAGTTTTTCTAGAAGTGTTCGGGCTGTATAAACATCAAACCCCATTTTTTCAAGAGTTTTGACATTATTTGAATGCTTATCTGTTATCACTGCAAGAAATAAATGCTCGTACAGAATTGACGGGTTACCTGATTTATTGGCTAAATCCAGCGTTTTTTTTAGAATTGTTTTCACATGATGGCTGAAATTTGCTTTTGCATTATCATGAATTTTTGCTGTAATTTCAATATTTTTGCAGATTTCATCATAGAGATTTTCGTAGGTGATGTTATACATCTTAAAAATCTTTAATGAGACCCCCTTGGCTTCCCTCACAAGGGCAAGTAAAAGATGTTCCGATAAAATGTATTCGGATTCCATTTCTTCTGCTATTTTTTGTGCTTCTGCAACTGCATTTATTGCTTTTTCAGTAAACTTCTCAAACAAAACTTATTCCTCGTCTTCAATTTCATCTTCAAGATTTTCAACATATGATGCGACTTTTTCAAATTCTTCGTCATCATCAATTGTTTCAAATATATAATCTTCACCGTCTTTGGTTAGACGCATAAGAACTATTTCATCATCTTCGCCCGCTTCGGATTCCGTAGGCAGCAGCAAAGCATATTCCTGTTCATCAACTTCTACGATGTCAAAAAGTTCAAATGTAATAACATTACCGTTTTCATCTACTGTTTCGATTAACTGATCATTTTCTTTTGCCATTTTTGTCCTCTTTCTTTATTTTTTTCTTGACAGGTATTGTTCCAGTATAATACAAGCACTTTCAATATCAACAAGTCCTTTATTTTTCCTGAAATCAATTTTTTTATTTCTTAAATTTTCTTCTGCTGTATCTGATGTAAGACGCTCGTCTTCATAAATTATTTCATAGCCTGTAAGCTTTTTTGAAAAGTTAATGCAGTCATCCGCCTGAGAGCCTTTTGTCCCGTCCATATTCAGCGGAACTCCAACTACGATTATTTTTACATTATTATCTTTTGCTGTTTTTTCTATTAGTTCGACGGCTTTATCTTCCGGCTGGCGTGATATGAATGAGTGGCCGTTTGCAAGCATCAATAAATAATCGCTCAATGCTATGCCTATTCTCTTTGTTCCAATGTCTAATGCCATTACTTTATACATTTTGCACCCATTTATCTTCTATTTTTTCAATTATTGCATCAAGTTCTTTTAATGTAAATTTGTCATTATTTTCTTCTGTATTATATTTCAAAGTAAAGTAGTATTCATAGATACTTTTTCTCAGGATATTTTTCAAAATTTCCTCAAATACAGATTTATCATTATATATTGCAAGAATATTTGCGGCTTGAGTGTCTTTATTGTCAAGCATTTTAAGATAAGCACACGTCAAAAGCCGTTTATGCCATACATCTTTTTCTTCCGGATAAAATATTTCATTCAAATGTTCGTTAATACACCTGTCAAAGTCAAGAGATTTTAAATCCTCTTTGACTTTTTCATTCAGGTTATCAAAAAATTCTTCAACTTCGCTGCTATAGTGCGAATCAAGGAACCAGTGCGTCATTACGTCAAAATTTTCAAGTTTCGCATTCTGAGGAGGATACATTGAGGTAAGTATCGTTAGATAATCGTCCTTGTCATATTCTATGTCTGCCAGAAGATTTTTCCAGCACACATATTCATAAGGCAAAAGCCAGTTAGAAGCTTTTTGTTTTGACAGGGCCTCTGCATGCATTAATATTGTCTTGAGTGCTTTTGAGGGAATATTAAGAGATTCTTCTTCTTTGTAAAACCTTTCAATAATCTTATCGCATTCAAACTGTGAAATATCATTAAATCCGAAACAGTCTCTTATTCCGTTGTAGTCATTTATTACAACTGCTACAAACTGAACTCTTTTTTCTTTATTTGTTCTTGAGAATATAAGAGCCTGATTGCCGTGTCCGTCAGGATAAGTTGCACAGCAGCGGTAGGGTCTTGATTCTGAGAGAAGATTTTTATAAAATTCCTGCGAATTATCTTCTCTGATTCCACTGAGTTTAAGAGTGGAAAGATTCTTTTTTATAAGCGGCTTCATACTGTCGTTTACAAAGTTGTAGGCAGTATTGAGTGCATGATATGCAAGCTGTGATTTTGAATTTCCTAAAATCGAAAGTGCCTCTCGGCCTGCCTCTGAATCAGGCTGTGACAAAAAGACCGGTATAAGAATATTGGCAAGTGCATCTCTATCATAGTCTTCTGCAAGAGATTTTATCAAAAGAACTTTATCCTTTTCATTTACGGCACTTAGAAAGTCTAAAAAATCAATCTGTACTTCGGGATTAACTATCGCTTTATCCAGTAGCTGCCGTGTGTCTTCGTCTATGATGTCATCAGCATTACCGACGAAACTTTCGTAATCTTCGTATTTCCAGTCGGTTTCCAAATCTCTAAGGAAGTTAAGAACAATTATTTTGGCTTCAACAGAGGCAAGGTTGTTTTTCAGAATATTCCATAACTGATTTGTGAGTTCTTCTTTTTCAACATATCTTCCAAGCAGTATTCTAACAATATTTTCACTTTCTGCTTTAACATTTATAAGCTCTTTGAAAAGTATCCTTGCAGTAATATTTTTATTACTGCTGTCAAGAGCCTCAAAATCCGCAGGGGAAATTTCTCCGGAATACTTTTTTGAGTATTTCGAGATTATTCTGATTAATTCTGCTTTTATTTCAAAAGGATTTAGCTCTTTTACCATTATTTTCTGGCTTTCCCCCAGAATGCATCAAGAATTTGCTGTGCCTCCGCAGATGGCATTCTGTCGTTTAATATAAGGTACTGTACTGCAATCATGGCGCACTCCGAACATATATTAACACCCGGGCCCTGAACCATTTTTAAAACTTGTGTATTAGGTCTTTTACAAAAGCTGCAATATACAACTTCCTGTTCGTTATCCATCGCGGAATTTGATTCTTCCCTGTGATGTCCACTGCGTTTTGCCCCTAACTTAACAACTTTATCATCAGACATGTTTATTCTCCTTTATTAGACCTTTTACACTATAGAAAATCTCATACATTTATTGTAACTTAAATCTATAAATTTGCCAAATATTTTTGCTTATTTTATAATAACTTTAAATATTGTTCATAGCGTGCCCCGTGTGGCGGGCTGTATTAACTAAAAGAAGAGGGATGATTTAAAATGAAAAAAGCACTTTTATTAGTCAGTATTCTTTTTATTTCGGTTGTAACCACTGCATGTATAAATAATCTTGCGGTGCAGGAACTGAATAATAAAGCCGCTGCATTTATGGAACAGGGAAATTATGCAGAGGCAATCGAAAGATTAAAGTCAAGTATTGATTTGGATGCTTCTTTGTATGAATCTCATTATAATCTTGCTATTGCTTATACTAAAGCTGAAGATTATCCTAACGCAATTAGTGCTTATGAAAAAACAATTGAATTAAAACCGGATTTTGCTGATGCATATTATGGAGTGGCTGTTGTGCAAGAGGATTTGGTTGCAGATTTAAGTACCGGTATTCTTAAAGTTAATGATGATGGCAGATTGGAAAAACTTGAAGATAATAATGCAGATGAAAGTGATGACAAAGCATTTGTGCTGACAGATAGAACAAAAGAGTATATTAAATCATTAACCGGTGCTGCTGTTAAAAATTACGAATTATATCTTGAAAAGAAACCCGCAGCAGCTGATGCCGATGATGTTCAGAATCATATAAAAGATTTGAAACTCAAAAGGAATGCGTCGTCACAGCCTGCGGCAATTGCTCAGGAGTAATTATGTTTCAATCTCCGGGTGATGTCTTATTTCGTATAGGTGATTTCCCTGTCTATTACTATGGTTTGACTATGGCTGTTGCCTGTATAACCGGCGTCAGTGCTGCGTATTTAATTTTTAAAAAATTTAATCCCGACAAAAATTATTCCGCAATTTGGGATATTTCAGCGTATCTTATTATTGCAGGGCTTCTGGGTGCAAGGCTGTATTACTGTCTTTTAAATCCGGTTTATTATTTTTCAAATCCTCTTGAAATCCTGAATTTTCGTGAAGGAGGTCTGTCTATACATGGAGGTTTAATTGCCGGTATTATTACACTGATTTTGCTTTCTAAAAAAAATCATTTGCCGGTTCCTGGCGTGTTAGATGCTTTTGCGTGCGGAACCGCATTAGGGCAGGCAATAGGCAGATGGGGAAATTTCTTTAATTCGGAAGCCTACGGATTTCCAACCGATTTGCCGTGGAAATTGTATATTCCTTTATCACACAGGCATGCCCAGTTGTTTAATTTTGAATATTATCATCCGACTTTTTTATATGAAAGCCTGCTTGATTTTTGTATTTTTCTGGTGCTTTATTTTATTATGAAAAAATATGCTATTGAAAAGCCCGGTATAACAGTATGTATTTATATGATACTTTATTCTGTCGTACGTATATTTGTAGAAAGTTTCAGACTGGACAGTGCACTTGATATTTCAGGTATCCCTATTGCGCAAATTGTATCTGTCGTTATTTTGTTGATTTCGGCAGCTGTTTTAATTTACCTGAACAGCAAATATCATAATTTGAAAGGATAATCCTTCTTAAATTCAAAATTGTCATATTGTAATAAAGTACTACAATATGCAGGAGCTGTTTTACAAGCATTATAAGCTGTTTCTCTTGTTTTATATATGTTAGGTCCGTAGGTACAAAATCTTTTATCTTTACTGCCGCAGCGTAATACGGCATCATCTACTGCATTATCATTTCCGGTGCATATTATAAAGCGAAATCGGTCATATCCCTCTTTATCGGGCTGTTTTTCACCGTTTATATCGTATATTAAATCCATGCATTTCCCGTTATGTGCGCATAATGATGAGCCGTCTGCAAAGATTATTTTGTATTCACAAAGGCTTTCATTATTTTCCGCGGTTTCGCTTTTTAAATTCTTTATGTATTTTTTTATATATTTGTAAAAAAATTGCTGGCATTCTTTCCCATTTTGGTGCATATCATGTTCTCCGTCTTCATTTTTTATGTCGCCGGCTCCCTTTTCCCAATATTCAATCGGGCCGTTTTCATTTTCTGATAGCAGTATTACCTGTGACATCATCGAATAAAATTTCTTAACCCTTGCGCTTCTTTCCTGATTTTTATAACTGCCGGTTAGTGCAGGCAGGGTCATTGCAGCAACAATTCCTATAATTCCCAGTGTAATCAGTACTTCAGCAAGTGTAAATCCCTGATATGTTTTCATATATCCTCCTGTTTGTTCTCAATAAGACTACATACATATTTTTATTATAAACGAAAATTAAAAATATGGACAATAAGACTACAAAAATTTTACAATTGGGTCGAAAAATCTTCACCATCAGAAAACAGAGGAAATATTCACAGAATAAACTTGCTGAAATGCTTGACATTTCACGTGAACATCTGGCTAAAATAGAAACTGCGAAACGTTGCATTAGCCTCGGGCTGCTTATTGATATTGCAGATAAGCTTGATGTACAGGTAAAGGATTTAATTGATTTTTGAATAACTTTTGTTTAATAATAGACTTATGAAAAATATAAACGAAAAGACCCCCCTTATCTGGCTTTCGTCAGCTCATTTTGTAAATGATATTTATACAGGCATGTTAAATCCGATTATGCCGTTTATTGCGTTAAAACTTGGTATTTCTATGGCGATTGCTACAATTATCGTCAGTCTTTCGCATATTTTTGCGTCGCTTTTACAGCCTGTATTCGGCTTTTTTGCTGATAATATAACCCGACGTGCTTTTATTTTCTGGGGATTAATTGCAACTTCTCTGTTTATTTCTCTGGCACCCAGTGCCAACAATGTTTTTACCCTATTGATTTTTATTATTTTGGGAAGTTTGGGCTCGAGTTTTTTTCATCCGCAAGCACTTGGATTTACAGTACGTTTTTCTACCGGCGATGTAATTAAAAATATGGGTATATTTATAGGATTGGGAACACTCGGCTATTCTCTCGGCCCTATTGTTTCTGCCGCCGTCGCTCAATTTATCGGTTTACATTCAATGCCTTTCCTTGCAATTCCCGGACTTATGGTCGCAAGTCTGATGTTTTGCTTTGTGCCTAAAATTTCGTCTAATGCCGAAACAAAAACTCATAATGATTTTATTCAAACATTTAAAGATATTTTTTCCAACAGAAGATTGAATATTTTAAATATAATCGCAATTTTAAAGACACTTGTTACAACATCAACTTCAATATTGCTGCCGTTTTTGTGGCGTAATATGGGATATAAACCGTTTAAAATCGGGATTGCATTATTTGCATTCAGTTTTGCCGCAGGAATTGGTTCATTTATCAGCCGAACTGTGGAAAATAAGGCAGGGGCGCGTGCTGTTCTTGCATTTTCAATGACTTCTACATTTCCGCTTATGTTAATGTTTGCCCTGTTCTATAAAACGTTTCCTGTTGCGGCTTTTGCTGTGTTCGTATTAATGGGATTCTGTACAGGTATGGCGATGCCTGTTACTATGGTTATGGCACAAACTACCCTGCCTCAGTACAAAAGTATCATAGGTGGATTTATAAACGGTTTTTCGTGGGGGGTTGTGGCAATTGCTCTATCCGTAATCGGTTTTATCGCACAGGCCAAAGGAATTATACCTGTTCTGCTTATAATTACTCTGATACCGGCACTTGCCTCCTATCCGGTACTTGAAAGATTATTTACAAAGAGTTGTCATAAATAACTAAAAAGCCTACTTTGTAAAGTAGGCTTTTTATACCATTAAATCTAAGTTTCTTTTCATTTCCTGCTGCTGTCGTTTCTGAGCAGCCTTTTCCTGTAAATAAGATATTTTATATAGTAAACTGTTTGATGCCAAATCGAGGCTTAATTTTTTATCTTTTTCATGCAACATTGTTAAATCATGTTCTCCACCAAATGCACTTAAATTTGTAAATGAGTTCGCAGCATTCATCATATTCATGGCTGCATTATTCATGTTATTAACAGCATTAAAACGCGCAATCGAAGATACTAACATTTACTAACCTCAAAACATGTTTACCACTATTTAAGAATATAACACTTTTAAAAATTTTGCAATAGTTAAAAAGGATTAGTTAATATATTAATTTTTGTAACAAAAAAGAACTTAATTGAAATTAGGCGTTGGGTATATACTTTATATATATACAGAGAGATAAAACATTAAATAAACACACCAGAGAGAGTATTAATTTTCCGTTTAACAAAGAGAGAGACAAATTTATTCCTATTCCTACCTTCCTAAAACAAATTTAAAGCCCCTTTTTCAAGGGGCCTTTTTATTATTATTTGATTGAACCGACTTTATGAATTTTGATGAAGTTTGTGCCGCCAATCAGAAGTTCGGGTACTGAACCTGTAAATATTAATGTATCACCGTCAGACACATTGTCCATATGGCGTTTAATAAATTTATCGATAGTTTTTACTGTCTTTTTATCAATTTTTCCGTCAAAATTCATAGGCACAGGGAATACCCCGCGGTACAATTTAATTGAGCTGCATATTCTTTTGTCAGGGCAGCAGGCAAAAATCGGTACGCTCAATCTTCCTTCGGATAAAAATTGTGCGGTGAGTCCGCTTTTTGTTAATGCCATAACAGCTTTAACATTCATTTTTTTACACATATCTGCTATAGACATACCCAGTGCCATTGCCTGATTATCTTTTTCTTCTTCAATCATTCTTCTTGGGAATTTATTTTTTCTCATGAACGGAGAAGATTCAACAGTATCTGCAATTTTTTTCATCATTTGTACAGCTTCAACAGGATAAGCACCGGCAGCCGTTTCTCCTGAAAGCATTATTGCATCAGTTCCGTCAAGAATTGCATTAGCTACATCGGAGGTTTCTGCACGGGTTGGAATAGGATTTTCAATCATACTTTCAAGCATCTGTGTTGCTACAATAACAACTTTATGTTTTATATTAGCTTTTCTTATAATTGTTTTTTGTACAATTGGAACTTTTTCCGTAGAAATTTCAATGCCCAAATCTCCTCTTGCAACCATAATTCCGTCTGAAACTTCAATAATTGAATCTATATTGTCAACGGCTTGAGGTTTTTCGATTTTTGAAATTATTTTTATGTCCTCTCTGCCGTAACCTTTCAATATCTCGCGAAGTTTTACAACATCGTCAGCCTCTCTTACAAATGATAAACCAAGATAATCAATATTTTCGTCGACCGCAAATTTAACGAATTTCAGGTCTCTTTCTGTCAATACATCAATACTTCCTGTTGAACCCGGAATATTTATACCTTTACGCGGTTTTAAAAGGCCGTCTGTAAGAACTTTTGCAAATATAACTCCGTTTTCGACTTTTTCTACTTCAAGCTGAATTTTTCCGTCATCAATGAGAATCATTTCTCCGATTTTCACATCATCAGCCATTCCTTTGTAATCTACAGGCAGAATGTCGTCTGTGATTGAATCCTGATGGCGGAATTTCAGAGTTTCGCCTTTTTTTAGTTCTATAGGAGTTCCGATATTTCCTATTCTGATTTTTGGCCCCTGTAAATCTAAAAGAACAGGTATTAAGCGGTGTTCTTCCTGTTCAATCTCTCTTATACATTTAAGATTTGCACTGTGAAATTCTACGTCCCCGTGGGAGGAGTTAATTCTAAACATTGTAACTCCGGCTTTAAAAAGTTTTTTTATCATATCTTTTGTTGCAGTAGCGGGGCCGAGGGTGGCTACTATTTTGGTCATAGTGTAATCGTTCATTTTATTTTTCATCTCCTTCGAATATGTATATTTAAAAAAGCTTTACAAAAACTTTATTATAATATATACTATAAAAATAATTCATTTACTAGTGTTTA
>DVIU01000120.1 GCA_018711035.1 Candidatus Scatousia excrementigallinarum | reverse complement strand
TCAGACAGCCTTCCACTTTTCAATAACAAATTCAGACTGGGAAGACAATGTCCGATTTGAGGAACTGGTAAAAAATTGTAAGGAGGTCGGATACTTTGAAGCAGGCGGTAAAAAGTGGACTTGCCCATTCCTTCCTACTCCGATAAACCGTTCAGAATGTGAAGCAGAAAAAAGCCGGCTTGGAATAAGAGAGTGCGATTATGACAACGATTACTGGGCCGGTGCGGTAAAACAGTGCGGCGGCATAAATAAAATGCCAACAATGGCCGACCTCGCAAAGATAGCGAGCTTAATATACAAGGGGAACCCGACAGTAGGAGCATACAATAATGTTACGAATTTAACCTATGAGTCAGATACGGCAACCTCTCTGGGCCTTCTTGACCCCGACTTCTACTTGTGGTCGGGTGAGGAGAACTCGGTGGCCTACGCATACTCCCGGGGCTTCTACGATACTGGTACGTTCTTAACCTACACCTACCGCTACCTTAGCAGCAAACATGCGATTTGTCGGGTAGATTAAAAAAAGCGGTCATTTGACCGCTTTTTTATAAACCCGATTCCCATTTTTTTGCGTCGAATTTTAAATCCTTAACTTTCATTTTCAATGAATCAAGATAAGGTTTAAATTTCACTAAAAGCTGAGTTTTTTTTAACATTAATTCCTGCGCTACAATCGAATTTTCACAGGCAATAACCATAACCCCTCCGCCAAGCATTGAATATGGTTTTGATTTAGCAGCAAATTTGGCACCCGCAACTTTCCCCCAGAATTTGTATAAATTATTGCGTGTCATTGCTTTTTTAATCTCTTTTTTTTCAAGCAATTCCGCAACAATTTCGCCTGTCTGAACAAAGTCTGTGTATAAGATTTTCTTCAAATTTTGCACTCCTGATTATTTGTGCTAATATAATAAAATGGATTGTAACCAATTAAATGATATCATAAAATCTTCCAAAAATATACTCATTATATCGCACCTTAATCCTGATGGAGACACTCTCGGCTCTATGTGCGGAATGTATTCGGCGATTAGAGATAACTTTAAAAAACAGGCAGATATGCTGCTGTTATCAAAAGTTCCTTCTGTATATGAGTTTCTTCCTTACATAAGCGGAGCAAAACATATTGATGAATATGACAAATCACGCGAATATGATCTGGTTATTAATGTTGATATTGCTGCTTATGACAGGATGTGTGAGGCTTCGATACTCTTTGAGAAAGCAAAATTTACCGTAAATATTGACCATCATAAAACAAATAATTCCTATGCAGAATTGAATTTTGTTTATCCCGAATCAAGCTCTACAGGCGAAGTTCTTTTTGGATTAATGAAAGAAATGGGCTGGAAAATCTCTTTAAATACCGCAATTTCTCTTTATACGGCAATTTTAACGGATACCGGCTCATTCAGATTCGATAATACGGGTGTCAAAGCATTCCAATACGCTTCCGAACTCGTTTCTACAGGCGTTAAACCTTCTGATATTTATAAAAAATGTTATGAAAGTAATTCAAAAGAACTGGTTCAGTTTCAGGCATATTGTTTAAGCAAAGCGGTTTTTGAAGATAATGACAAAATAGCTTATTCTGTAATTTATAAGAAAGATATTGAAAAATTTAATGCCGGAGAAGATTGCACAGAAGGGCTTGCTGAAAAACTCAGAGCAATTATTACTACTGATGTGGCTTTTATTGTTAAACAAATCAGTGCTAATTTATCAAAGATTTCTATGAGAAGCAAGGTTATTGATGTTGCCGAAGTTTGTTCAATATTCGGCGGCGGCGGACATAAACAGGCTGCGGGATGTGTTATTAAAGCTTCACCCGCAGATGCTGCTAAAAAAGTGTTAGAAGAAATTAGAAAACAGGAAGTATGGCGGAAAAATTAAAAGAGAAATTGAAAGTTTTTTTTATAGCTTTTAAAAAGCTCGTTATTTCCATAATAGAAAATGATTTTTACGGAATGGCAGCCGAGATGGGTTTTATGGCTGTTATAGGAATTTTCCCGTTTATGCTTTTTCTTACGGCTGTTTTCGGCTGGATGGGAAATAAGGCTCTAATGGATCCTATTTTAATTTTCCTTTCAAGATTTATGCCCGATCAGGCAATAGAACTTATTATTACTGTCTTATCAGAAGCAATGATTTTTTCACACGGGCGTTTAATGGCTGTAGTCGGTATATGTGTTACACTGGTGCTTTCTACAAATGCAATGGCGGTTGTTTTAAAAGGTTTGAACAGAGCTTACAAAGTTGAGGAGACACGTAATTTTGTTTACACGAGGGCTTTGGCTCTGTTAATGGTGTTTGTGGATACAATGGTTTTATTTTTGACAATTAACTTAATTATTTTCGGGAAAGTTATCATTAATTTTCTTATCACACATTTCCATATGTCAAAAGTTGTAGCAATAACATTATTGACGCTCCGCTGGCCGGTAGCATTTGCAGCGTTATTTCTGATGGCATTTTTAAGCTATTATATCCTGCCTGATTTGCGCGGCAACGAAAGATTCAAACGAAAAAGTGCAATCCCAGGAACCTTTTTCTTTACAACATTCTGGCTTGTTGGTTCGTGGGGTTTTTCCATTTATGTTAACAATTTAAGAACATATAACATGGTTTACGGTACTATCGGGGCATTTGCAGTTCTGATGGTTTGGCTGTATTATACATCGGTTTTGATGTTAATTGGCGGAGAAATAAATTCTCAGGTTTATAATAAATTAAATGAAAAAGCAAGAGAAATTCAATCTGACTTAGATGCATTAAAGAAAAAGGAGGTATAATATGCAAAAAGCAACAATAGTGCGGGTTTCGGGGGGGGGGGCAGCCGGTTGAACCGCTTACACAGGACATTAAAATTGTCACTGAAGGATTTACTTTAGCAGAGGTACTAATTACGCTCGGAATTATCGGAATTGTGGCTGCAATGACTTTGCCGACGATAGTTCAAAAATACAGAAATCAAGTTGTTGAGACGCGGCTTGAAAAATTTTATTCGACAATTAATCAGGCAATAAGGCGTGCGGAAGTTGATTACGGTGATAAATCTTACTGGTTTGAAAATCAGAGTAAATTGGAGCGTCATCAATGGATGAAAAAATATTTGTTGCCTTATATGAAAATAACAAAATATGAACAGGTAACGGGTGGAACCAGCGGGATTATGGTATATTACCTGCCCGACGGCAGTGCGTTTTCAAGTATAAACGGCGGTGAGGTTAACCGTGACTGGCTCTTCTGGCCTGGAAATCCTGATAAATGTCCTAATAAAGACAGTTCAACAGGTATATGCCGTTTCTGGTTTTTCTATAGTCCTACTTCTGATGGTTTTTATAAGAACAAAGGATTGGAACCATGGCGTAATGGCGATACTGTTGAAGAATTCTACGATAATTGCCAGAACAGTAAGTACAGGTACAATTGTGCGGCTCTGATTCAGGCTAACGGATGGAAAATCCCTAAAAATTATCCGTACAAGGTCAGGTTTTAGCCAAACCTGACCTTGTAAACGCTGATATCCTGTTGACAATTACACCTTAAATGACTATAATTTCTTTATGGCTAAGATAATTAATGTAATTAAAGGGACAAAAGACATTTTACCTCAGGATGCTGAAGCCTGGCAAAGACTTGAAGAAAAAGCTCTGGAAGTTTTTACAAAATACGGTTATAAAGAAATTAGAACACCAATTTTCGAAGCAACCGAACTTTTTGCACGCGGTGTCGGCGATACAACTGATATCGTGAACAAAGAGATGTATACGTTTGAAAAAAGCGACCGTTCTTTAACACTTCGCCCTGAAAATACAGCAGGCGTTGTCCGTTCTTTTATAGAAAACGGTATGGCAAGGCTTTCCGCCCCTGTTAAATTGTGGTATAAAGGCCCGATGTTCCGTTATGAACGTCCGCAGGCCGGCAGACAAAGACAATTCCATCAGGTCGGAGTCGAAATGTTCGGAATTAAACAACCCGCTGCCGATGCAGAAGTCATTTTGCTTGCTGTTAATTATCTGAAATCGCTCGGGCTTAATGATTTGGAAGTTGAAATTAACTCTCTCGGCTGCCCGACCTGCCGTGAAGCTTATAAAGCCAGAATAAAAGAAGTTTTGAAACCTGAATTTGACAATCTCTGTGAGGACTGTCAGAACAGATATGAGAAAAATCCTTTGCGTCTTCTGGATTGTAAAGTTGAATCTTGCAAAGAAATTTTTGATAAACCTGAAATTCAAAAAGTTATTCAATCTGATTTTATTTGCGAAGAATGTGCAAAGCACTACAGTGAATTGAAATCTTATCTGGATAAAATGCATGTAAAATATGTCGAAAATAAACTCCTGGTAAGAGGTTTAGACTATTATAACAGAACAGTTTTTGAAATTAAATCAAACAACCTGGGGTCGCAAAACGCAGTCTGCGGCGGCGGACGTTATGACAGCTTAGTCAGAAATCTGGGCGGAGATGATACTCCTGCTGTCGGCTGGGCTATGGGTATGGAAAGATTAAACTCTCTCCTCCCTCCTGTTGAACCGAAAAAACTTGACGCTTATATTGTCTCAAATTCTCCTGCCGAAGCCTTTGCGCTTGCAGAAGAACTTCGTGCGGCAGGTAAGAATGTTGAATTTGACCTTGCTAATAAAAAATTCACCAAACAGCTTGAAAAAGCCGGCAAAGTCTCTGATTTTGCACTTATTCTCGGTGAAGACGAAATAAAAGAAAATACTGTATCGGTTAAAGATTTAAAAACATCACAACAGATTACCGTGAAACGCAGTGAGGTTTTAAATCAAATATAAGGGGTAAAAATATGCCAAGTCAGGTTAATGATGTTATAAAGCACTTATCAAATGCTTTTAGAAGAACTTTTGAAGATTACAAAGGTCTTTATCTTTTTGGTGCCTATCTTGACGGTAAGGAACATGAAGATGAAGATATTGAAATTGTCGCCCTGTTTGAGATAGAAGATAAGTCCAAACGAGAACAAATATGGCCTATTGTAGGTAAAATTGAAACACAGCTCGGTGTTTGTATTGACCTTTATCCATATACTCAAAAAAAGTTTGAGGAAGATAAAGATATTTATGATGAGGTAATGGAAGAAGGCTTATTTTTTAATCCTCTGGGGATTATGGAAGATAAAGAAAACTGATATTATTGAAATAAAGAAAGGAAAAAGAATGGACAAAGTTACTATTCGTTCAGACAGAGAAACAGATTACAAATTCATGTACAAAGGCGAAGAAGTTGTTCTCGGTGCCGGAAAAATTATCAGTATAGCAGACGGCCTTGAACACGTTGTTCTTCCGACCTGTGCAATGAAAATTATGAACAATTTAATCGTTATAAAAGACGATGTAAAGTAGAATTAATGTGAAGGGAGGCATAGCCTCCCTGATTAAAAATGGAGGGTTAACAATATGCAAAAGTCAGTAATAGCGCGGGTTTCGGGGGGGGGGGCAGCCTGAATCTGAGCACTACCTTGAAACTAGATTCAGATTATCACTAATTCCGGGAACGACAATGCGCACGGTGAATGTAGAGCCGTTATCCATTAGGAACGCATTTAGGAAGAATAAGCGAGCAAGCGGTTTTACGCTGGCAGAGGTATTAATTACTCTTGGAATAATAGGCGTTGTTTCTGCAATGACAATTCCTGCGCTTATTAACAGAACTCAGGCAAAAGAGCTTGAGGCCGGATTTAAAAAATCTTATTCTGTATTATCTCAGGCAGTTCAGCGTATGCAATATGAGGAAGGACTTTCAGAAGATTGGGAAAAAGAATTCGGCTCAAATACTTTTCTGCCTGTTTTTAGAAAATATCTGCTGAATTATGTCAAATGCAGCGGTAAACTTTGTGTTGATTCTGATATGTCTGTTGAAGGAGATAGTTTTAAAAGAGTATCAACTTATAAAACATACAATAAGTCTCAAAACGTTACTCTGGAATGGTTTGATGAAGGACAGATGATTATGGCCGACGGCATGTTTCTTATGGTAAATAATTCGGCTTCTCAGGCAAATAATCTTGTCCTCACTGTAGATGTAAACGGTATAGAGAAAAAACCTAATCTCTGGGGACATGATTTATTTTCTTTTCAAATCAAAAGCGGAAAACTTTTGCCTATGGGACATCCAAAAACTACTACTGATTGGGGAAGCCTGCCATGTAATGTAAACAGCAATGCACGGCACAACGGAATAGGCTGTGCATATCAGGTTTTTCAACAAAAAAACTATTTCAAAAATCTGCCGAGATAACTTCTTAAAGCAGAAAGTTCCTAAAAAGAATGCGTATACAGGCTGACACGGTTATCAAATACTGCAAACGAAAAAGAGAGATTAAAGACTTTTCAATCTCTCTTTTTTTTGTTATAATTATAATCACAAGGGAGGACGTCATGATTTTAAATGATATAGCTGCTGAATTTTCTAAGTTAAATTCCGTAAATTCCGTTGTTTTGTCAGGTTCTAAGACAAGTCTGATAAATGACGACATGTCCGATTACGATGTCTACGTTTATTCAAGTGAATCTATTCCACTGGAAATAAGAGAAGATATAATTAAAAAATTTACTGATAAATATACTATAGGTAACACTTTCTTTGAAGACGGGGATGAATTATCAGTTTCAAAACCGAAGATATACATAGATATAATGTATAGAAATCTTGATTGGGCTTATAAAGAAATGAACTGGGTTTGGAGTAAACATAATGCGCGTCTGGGCTATACCACAGCGTTTATACATAACCTTAAGACTTCTAAAATCCTCTATGACAGAAATTATGAATTTGAGAGAATTATTGATGAGTTGAAACTTCCTTACCCGGAAGAACTCAAACAGAGTATTATTGATAAGAATTATCCTATGCTGAGAACACTTGAAGGGGCACCTTATTATAAACAGGTTGAGCTGGCCGTTAAGAGAGATGACCTTGTAAGCCAGAACCACAGAACAGCAGCTTTGCTTGCAAGTTATTTTGATATTCTTTTTGCATATAACTTGCAGACCCATCCTGGTGAAAAGAAATTAATACAGTATGCTAAAAAATATTGTAAACATTTACCTAAAGATTTTGAAGATGATGTTTCAACTGTAATTAAATCCGTAGGAAGTCCTCAGATTCTTCAAGCTTTAACTAAATTGCTTGATGAATTAGATGTTTTTCTTGGAAAATAGGCTTTTAATTTTTTTCCAGATTGCCTGCTGTGCTGCACCGGTGTAAGTTGTTATTACCATTGTAAGCACAAAGTAGAAATAAGTTGTCTGTACAGGATTATAAATCCAGTATATATCATGGTTTGCGCGTTCGGCAATCGGAATACCATTAATCTTTAAAAATATGGCGGTAATAATATACATTACAAGCAAATGATTTGCCATTATGTGATAAGTTGTTTTACCCATATAATTTATGAATTTGTTGTCTTTTACATACGGGTAAAGGACTTTTACAGTAAATAGAGATGCCCAAATTCCCGTTAAAGCGGTGAATATAGGTACTATAAGCTGGTCATCAAATCTTGCCCAGACAAGAACATAACTGAGGCCGATTCCGTGCGACGGGTCGTAATCTCTGTTAAACAGCCATAATACCGATTGAATTGCAACAACTGCAAAAAGCCATTTTACATTTAAAATGTCGTGTTTTTCTTCTATAAAATGCTTATAGAAATAACCGAGATATACAAAAAACATTGAAAACATTGTTCTTATAATTATCAATACTATAGGCGTTACTGCGATTACTTTTGACAACGGAATGGCTGCCACTCCGAGCAGTGCAAATACCGTAAGGTGGAAGAATTTATTATCCTTAATTCCGCGTAATACTCTGAATACAAATAAAAATGTTATCATTGTCATGAATAACTGTGTTACAAACCATAAAGGGCAGGATAAATCAAATTGGTGGCCGTTTAAGAAAGGGGTTATAAAGAAATTTTTCAAGCTTAACGGCATTCCCCACCATTTACCGGTCAACTTTGCAACCACAGCAGTTACTCCCATATAAAAAGTGCTGTACAAAAAATAAGGGAGTAAAAGAGTTTTCATTCTTTTGACAACAAATCCCGAAACATCATCAAGGTATTTTTCTTTGAAAAGATAACCCGATATAAAGAAAAATAATGCAAGCTGGAAGGAATACGGCGCAAACATTCCAAGAAGCGAGAATTCAAGATGGCCGGATACTACCAGAAGAATTGCCAGTGCCTTTAAGACGTTTACTTTGTTATCAAACATAAATATATCCCTTTCTTATGAGATTTTAACATAAAAAAAGCCGCATTTTCAGCGGCTTTATAAAATTATTCGTCTTTGGCTTTCAAATGTTTTATGACAGTCTGCGCAAACTGTTCCGATGATTGGAAATTCTGGCCGGTGATAAGATTATCGTCTTCTATTACATTAATTGTTCCAACCTCGTCTTCCATAAAAAATGCGCCCTTTTCTTTTAAAGCATCTTCAAGGAAAAACGGTGTCAGTTTATCTTTTTTATAAGCAATTTCTTCCTCATTTGTAAATGCGGTTAATTTTCGTCCGTTCACAAAAGGTATCCCGTCTTTTTCTGCCGGAAGCAAACCCGCCGGCCCATGACAGATAGCTGCAATGATTCGGCTTTTTTCGCTGAAATAATTAACAATTTCTCCCATAAGTTCACTGTTTGCAAGGTCGTACATAGGGCCGTGTCCTCCGGGAAGAACGATTGCATCATATAATGTGTAATCAATACTTTCAAGAGGGGTTGTGTCTTCCAGGATTTTTTTTGCGGCTTTCCATTTAATATCTTCGATTAAATTATCACTTGCAGGGTCTATAGGAGCTTTACCGCCCTTTAAGCTCGCAACTGTTACGAAAAAACCTTCTTTCAAGAATGCCAAATACGGCACCGCAAATTCTTCAAACCAAACGCCTGTTTTATGGTGCTCGTCAAAGTGGTCTGCATTGGTAACTATCATAAGAATTCTGGTTCCGGGTTTTAATTCGCATCCTTCAAGAAATCCTTCTTCTATAATTCTGTTTTCTTCTGAATCTGGCATAAATTCCTCCTTTTTCAGTTGATTAAAACTTAAAGTCGGAAATTATAAAATTGCCGTGTTGTATATAACTATTCCTTATATTCTCTTGTCATTATGATGTTGTTGTCTTCATCGTATGCATTCGGCCCAATCCAGTGTGCAATAAGTTTTCCGGCAGGGGTGTAGACAAAAGTTTCTTCCTTAGAAACGCGCAGACTCATATTCATCAAAAGACCTGACGGCGTATATTTATATGCTTTATAAGGATATTCTGTGGAATCTTTTTTCTCCATATAAATTAAATTTCCGTCCTTTGAGTAATACCATACATAAAGCGGTATAGCATTATACATTACTCCGTAAGTCGTATCGGAAAAGAATGCAAGCACCCTGTTTTTTAATGTTGTGTTTGCACTGAGTTTATATGCCTGATTTTCTTTATAGTAATAATCTCTGTAAAAAGATTCGGCAAGAGTTTTGTCGATTTTATTATCGGAATATTTCAAAAGTTCTTCACGTGCGGAATTAACGTCAAAGCTTACTCCGCCTTCAAGAACTTCTGCATTTGCGGGTAAATGTAACAATATAATTATTAGAATTAATAAAATCCTTTTCATATTTTTAATTTAATTATTTTTATCAGATTTGTCAATTTTTTACAGAGAGCTTAATACCTCATCAACATGACCCTTAACCTTGACTTTGCGCCATTCCTTAGTGATTGTGCCGTTTTCATCAAGAATAAATGTTGAGCGGATTATACCCATGTATTTTCTTCCGTACATTGATTTTTCGCCCCATGCGCCAAAAGCTTCAGACAGAATATGTTCAGGGTCGGAAAGAAGTATAAAATTCAGACTGTGATTTTCCTTAAATTTCAAATGGCTTTTTATGCTGTCCGGACTAACTCCGATTACAACGGCTACGGAGGTTAGGCGGTTGAAATTATCACGAAAATCGCATGCTTCCTGAGTACAGCCGGATGTGTTATCTTTCGGGTAAAAATATAAAACAATTTTTTTCCCTTTAAAGTCGGCTAAAGAATATTCGTGTTCGTTACCTTCAGAATCAATCCCGTTTAATTTGATGTTTAAATAATCCATAATGTCCCTCTCTTTTTTTCTAATAATATTATAACAACAAAAGACCTGAAATTTCAGGTCTTTTGTGAAAATTTTATTTAATTGTCTCTCTTGGTTTGTACCTCCTTTTATTCGTCTTTCGGTTTTTGTATTTTGCCTTCGGCTTCGGCCTGTGCTTTTAATTCTTGCAGTTTAGCTTCTGCCTGAGCTTCCGAGAGCGGGCCTGTTAAGCGTTTAGGCTGTTTAGGATTTGTGATATCCACAACGTAGTAAGCACCTCCGATATATTGTACTTTAGCGTTTAAGTGTGCAACTTTTGCTTTGCTTCCTAATTCTTCGGCTTTTACTGCGTTTGGATTATCATTAGGTTTATATTCTTTATCGCCTATTTTTACTGTAGGTAATACGAATTTGTCTCCGACATAAAGGTTAGTACCTTTTTCGTAACCGCTGGCTTCAAGCATTGCGGCAAGAATTTCGTTGTATTCTTTTGTGCCGACTTTTACATCATATCTGCCTTCAACGATTGTCTTAGGGTTTTGCTTATATTTAATTTCATGTGTAGGGGCTTCTTTACCCTGTTCTTGTTCAATTGTATAATCATAGTATTCCCTAGGTTTAATAGGCGGAATTTCAATTTTATCCGGGATATCAGGTTCCGGAATGTCTATTTTAATTGGTTCAATTTTGATAGGTTCCGGTGCTTTACGAGTTCTATCAGCAACTTTCTTTCTTGCCTCGATTTCTGGCCCGCCGCCATCGTATTTAACGTTTTTCATAGTGAGCAAGCCGCCGATTGCACCTGTTACGAAGCCCATAGCTGCTGCTTTGAGCGGAACACCCCAGTCAAATTTGTGTCTGCCGCTGGTAGTACCTCTGTATTCACGTTCAGTATTATAGTCTTGCTCGCCTTTATAAGCGAAGTCACCTTCAACCTGACCTCTGGCAGTGTAATCGGCAGAACCCTGATATCCGGCGGTACCCTGATATCCGGCAGTACCTTGATATCCGACAGTACCTTGATATCCGACAGTGCCTTGATATCCAACGGTACCTTGATATCCAACGGTACCTTGATATCCGACAGTACCGCTATAGTCAGAACTCCATGGCACATCTTTTATTACAGTACCCTGGTCTTCTAGTATGCCGTTTTCCCATTTCTCCCAGGTAAATTCTGCCGGTACTGAACCGCTAACAGAACCCTGGAAGCCGGCACTGCCCTGATAGCCAACGCTGCCCTGATAACCAACGCTGCCCTGATAGCCGACGCTGCCCTGATAACCGACGCTGCCCTGGAAACCGGCAGTTCCCTTGTAATCTACAGAACCCTGATAGTCTACAGAGCCATTATAGTCTACAGAACCTTGATAATCTACAGAGCCGTTATGGGTATAATTTTGTACGATATGTTGTACGCCTTGGAAACCTACGGTACCGCTTACTTGTAAAATACCTGCGTAAGACTTATTAACAACTTTTGAGCATGCAAAGCCTTCACCGAGCGCACCCATTGCAAAACCGACTCCGGCACCTTTCAGCCCGCTTGTAAGAACGTGTAGGGCACGTTTGCCTGCAAGTTTATCTTTTTCTTTGTCTAAACCGCAGATATCAGCGCAGGCTCCCTGAAATTTTCTGTCTTTAAATTTTGCATTTATTGTGATATAATTCAATTCCTGTGCAATTTTCGGGTTATCTTTCAGGAATTGTTCACGTGTTTCAGGGTTTGCATATTCAGGATATTTTTCTGCAATTTCTTTTTCACGTCTTAGTGCTTCTTTTTCTCTGTTACCTCTTTTACGGTTTTGTACACTGGTCATATAATCGGCTTTTTGGTAGCCGTCTGCGTCGGTTTCATTTTCGTTAGAAATTCTTACGAAGAAATCTTTGAATTTATCGCTGCTGAAATTCCCGTCTTCATCGCAGAATGTGTCAGGGTATTCATCAACCATTTCTCTCATTTTCTTTGACAGAACTTTATGGTCAGGATTATTTTTATCATATCCCGGGTCATCTTCGCTATAGAATATTTGTCTTTTGGCAACACGTTCTTCCGCAATTTCTCTGTCGAGTTTTGCCTGTGCCATTGTTTCTATCAGCTCTTTGGTATCTTTTTCTTGAGTCTTTATCTCATCTTTTTTGGCATTTTGAAGGTCTTCTAATGCTTTTTGTTTAAGTTTTTCTGCTTTTTTTATGTCACCTTTTGCAATAGCTTCAGATATTTTTGCATCAGCTTTTGCCATATCATTCATGGCACCATTCAGGTATCTGTCTTGAAGAAATTTTGAAGCCATTTTATCTATATCTTCGTTCCCGATATTTACGGATTCAAGCAGGGCTTTTCTGTGTGCGACCATTCTGACCTGTTCATCCGTTAAGGTTGTACCTGGTCTTACGTAGCCTTCGTCTTCTTCTTTCAAGTCGAATTCACTGTTGAAGTTTTGTCTGGCTAATTCTTTATCTTCGTATTTTTCTAAATATTTTGCGTATGTATCTGCAAATTTCATAGTATCTTCCGGAGACGCAAATTCTTTAAGATATCTGTCTGCCAGTGCCACTCTTCCATCTGAGGATTCTCTCATTTGTTTCATGGCCTCTTCCATTACATATTTGTCTTTTGCGTAAAGCACATCAACAGTATCTTCTTTTAATAATGTTTTATCTTTTTTATATAATTCTGCATATTCTTTTTTGTATTGTTCAAGTTTTTGTTCTTGTAAAGCCTTGTTATCTTCTAACGGAACAGTATTTCTTGCGGCGTTTGCTTTTGCTGC
>DVIU01000119.1 GCA_018711035.1 Candidatus Scatousia excrementigallinarum | reverse complement strand
GCTACATCTTCGTTTTGTTTGTTTGGTTTCTTACTTCCGTTTATCTCAAATACCGCAGCTACACAATTTGATGTTGCATTAGATACAGGCTTATTATCTTCCGTTGTCCAACCGTAGGTCTTTACTGGGTCTAAGGCTTCGCATTTTGTGTTGTAACTTAGTATCATTGGCGTGCCGTCGCCTGTTATTATGCCAATGTTAGGACTGCTGTAATTCGCCGTATCGCTGTCCTTCATTTGAAACTGTTTACCTGTTTGTAATTTCGTTACTTCATATTCTTTACCGTCCGGTAACGTTATTGTGTCATACGGCCAGCAGTCTCTTAATTTGCTCGACGGACACACCTTTGCTATTTTTAAATGCTTCTGTAGTTCAGCCACAAACGACGCTGTACTGTCATACGGGCCTATTAAACCCAGACTTGCCATTTTTTCCGTAGCTTTTGTAAACTTATACTTGACTGTTCTTATCTGTTCTGCTCTTACTTTCTTGTTTACCGCCTGATTTAATACAGGTAACGTCATTGCCGCTACTATTCCTATTACGCCTAAGGTAATCAGGACTTCTGCTAACGTAAAGCCTTTTCCTGTGAGGGTTCTAGACTGCCCCCCCCCCCCACTCTAAGAAGCTTGCTATTAATGGATTTTGCATGGATTAACTCCTCCTTAATTAAAAGTATACTATTTTACAAAATCACCCCAGTATGATTGTTTTTCATTTTTCGGGCTGACATCCTGAAGTGCATAATATGCACAGGCAACATTTAACTCGGGATGGGTCGCATATGGAGAACATCTTTCCGGCCCTTTAAAGAAAAATTGCTGCTCCCAACCGTAAGCATTTTCTTTTGGATTAGTTTTATGTTCCTGACCCATAGGTATTACCAGTCCGTCCTGCGTGAACTGGAATACAAAAATATCTTTACCCCATGTATTAGGCTTTTTCATTCCATTTATATCTACACAAAATACAGGCCCGTTTTCTCCTGCGTTTGGCGGGTTATTAAAGAAATAAAGCTTGCCTGAAACATCTTTCCAGAAGCCGCCGTCATCACAAATTATAGTTGACGACCTTATTCCGCCCATATTACGTATTACATAAGGCATTTTTGCCGATACATCAGCGTTACCGTCTGCGTAAGTATATGTGCTTATTTGTCTTGAGCCTTTATAATAACTCATAAATTCTCGTGCATAATCGTTTACACTTTTTCTGGAAGCCCATTCAGAAAATGGAACTTCATGTTCAGCATAAAATTTCTGGCTTACCTGATTTAATTCACTGTATGTTGTTTTTAAACGTGCCTGTAGTTCTTTACTCTGAACTCCCTGGACAATTGTAGGCAGTGTCAAAGATGCAACAACTCCGATTATGCCTAAAGTCATTAGAACCTCAGACATTGTAAATGCTTTTTTCATTATTTAAACCTCCGCATCATAGACATAGCCTTATTTAGAGCATGCTTGCCCATTTTGCTGTTCAGTCCGGGCAACCCTTTACCCATCATGTTTTTAAAATCACTCATGCCTTTCATCATAAGCCGCATTTGCTCAAACTGTTTTATGAATTGGTTTACTTCAGCCAATTCCATACCGCAGCCTTTTGCGATTCTTTTTTTACGGCTTGTATTAATTAAATCGGGATTTTCACGTTCCTGAGGCGTCATACTCTGGATGAAAACTTCCATTTTTTTAAATTGTCTATCACTTTCATGGGAAAGCTTCTGGCGGTCATCTTTGCCTATTTTTATACCTGGAAGCATGCCAAGAAGCTGATCCATTGAACCAAACATTTTCATTTGTTTTTGCATTTTGAGAAAATCATTATAAGAAAAGTTCGACTTTCTCATTTTTTCTTCAAGTTCAAGAGCCTGTTTTTCATCAAAAACTTCCTGAGCGCGTTCTACAAGAGAAACAATATCTCCCATACCCAGAATTCTCGTTGCCATACGTTCCGGATAAAAATCTTCAAGAGCATTTAATTTTTCTCCGGTACCGGTTAATTTAACAGGTTTACCTGTACAATATGCAACGCTTAATGCCGCACCGCCTCTGGAATCACCGTCAAGCTTAGTCAGAATCAAACCTGTAAGAGAAAGCTGGGCATCAAAGTTTTCTGCAACATTCACGGCTTCCTGACCTGTCATTGAATCTATAACAAGAAGTTTTTCCTGAGGGTTAAAAATTCTGTCAATCAAAAGAAGTTCTGCCATCATTCCTGTATCAATCTGAAGGCGGCCGGCAGTATCCAGAATTAAAACGTTAAAGCCTTTTTCTTTTGCATAATTTATAGCAGATTGAACAATACTTTGAACATTTTTTTCGTCAGCTATGGTAAAGACTTCTACACCAATTTCATTTCCCAGAGTTTGCAACTGTGTTATGGCTGCCGGACGGTAAACATCACATGCCACAAGCAAAGGATTTTTGCCTTCCTTTTTTAATTTTACTGCAAGTTTTGCAGATGAAGTTGTTTTACCGGAACCCTGAAGGCCGAGCATCATAATTAAAGAAGGATGGCCGGAAAGGTCAAGAGGTTTTAATTCTTTACCGAGAAGGTTTACAAGTTCATCATGCACGATTTTTACAAGCTGTTGGGAAGGATTGACGCCTTGAAGCACATTTTCCCCTTCCGCTTTATCTTTTACCGCAGAAATGAAAGATTTTACGACCCGCAGATTAACATCAGCTTCCAGAAGTGCACGACGAATCTCGCGCATTGCTTCCTGCATATTCTCCTGCGTTAATTCCTGTCCTCTTGTTTTATGGATTATATCTTGTAATCTGTCGCTTAAGTTATCAAACATTTATATACCCGTAATTATATTATAGCATACGGGCAATGATTTAACAACTTATAAAGATTAATAATCATCAGAATCGTCGTCTTGAATTCTATTTCGTTCGAGTTCTTCACGTCTTTTGCGTTCTTCAAATTCTTCTTTCATTTCAAGTTCACGTCCCAGACGTTCAATCTCTCTCAGTCGTTTTTTATCTGAACCCAGAAGTTCACTGCCTGCCGCAAATACAAGTTCAGCAAGGTATTTTAAAGTCTTAAGAGTACTTGGATTGGAAGCATGGAAAGAATCGTCCATCGGATCCATGCCGTAATCTTCACCAAAACCGAAGCTTACATTCTGGTGTTTGTTATTTGAGGATTGTTTCAAAGAATTTGTATTATTATAGCTTGACCTGTAAGATGATATACTAGTTATTTTCATGATAGTTCCTTGTCTTTATTGAATTATAACGCCGGGAATAAAAATTATGCTACCTTTGTAATAAAAAGTTTACATATTTTTACATGCTTTAACCGTTTGTCTATTATAAAAAACATCATAAAAACGAATGATTTAATTTTAAAAAGCGTCTGCTAATATAAAACCATACTCCTTAGAGACTAAGATACACATATCCCTAATCAACAGCTATGCACCTCAAAGTACATAGCTTTTTTTTATTTAATAGATACATACAAAAAATTTGAATTTTAGACATATTAATCATTATCTTTAAAATCAAAAATAGAACTCAGTGAAACATCAAGAATAACTGAAAGTTGTATCAGTTTTTTTAAACTAATATATCTTTCAACACGTTCAACATGACCTATAAATTTTGAGTTTACGTCTAAAAGCTCCGAAAGTTTTTCCTGTGATAAGTTTTTCGCAAGTCGATATTTACGGATATTTTTCCCTAACTTTGTATAAATTTCTCTTTCAAAATCCATAATAATAGAATATTCTATATATCTGACAGTCACCACTGCCAGAAAAGCACTATCAGGATTCAATACCGATATAAAAAGGAGGATTGACAAAATATTTTCAGCAAATAGAATAAAATTACATCCGATAAATTGCTCGGAGGAGTGCCAGAGCGGTTGATTGGAGCAGTCTTGAAAACTGTCGTACGTTCACGCGTACCGTGGGTTCGAATCCCACCTCCTCCTCCATTTAAGCCACCTTTAAGGGTGGCTTTTTTAGTGGCTTTTGGACATCTAAACTGTAATTTAACGGGACATTTTATCTGCACGCATAAAAAGATTATTCGGCAAAGTTGGCTTTGTGTTTAAGCTTTAGCGGTCGGAAGTAATCGTTTTACATGTTACAAAACGGTCTTTTCTTGGGCATCATTGTCCGATTACTGTCCAAGAATTGTCTTAATTTTTCTATTTTTAAACCAATGTTATAGCCTATTTCGTCCTCATAATCTAATTTGTACGGATAAAACGATTATTTGACATTTTAAGTAAATAAAGTCCGGTTCGTATATTGAATAAAATTATGTTCTAATGATACAAAAGAAGGAAAAAAGGAACACCTTTCCGACTTCAGAGTTAATCTGTATGTATGGACGAATATATAAATATTAACAAAATCGCAGAATTAAAAGGCTTAAAAAGTACCCGTGCTATCAGACTTGCAATTAACCAAGGTAAATATATTGCAAGAGAAGTTGAAGTAAGAGGCGGAAAATCATATGAAATTCTTTATTCTTCATTAGAACCGGAGATACAAGATAGATTAGATGAAGAAGAATTAAAAACAACAGCAATTGTTCCGTTTGAAAACAAGGTGAATTTTGTATCAGAAAATGCAAGATTAACAGCACTTGCAAGAGTGGATATAGTAACTGCCTT
>DVIU01000118.1 GCA_018711035.1 Candidatus Scatousia excrementigallinarum | reverse complement strand
GGCAAGGACGCAAAGGACGGGCAGGAAGAGGCGGTGCGCAAAGAATATGCCAAGGGCGAAAACAGCCGTTGGGGACACGGTTTGCCCGGAGGCGGCGATTCGCAGATGATTTTTCTGCAATCTGCCGTCGATAAAATGGACGACAATGTCGGCCGCGCCGCAATCATTCAGAACGGCTCGCCTCTGTTCACGGGCGATACGGCATCCGGCGAAAGCCAGATAAGGCGCTGGCTTTTGGAAAGCGACCTGATTGAGGCGATAATCGCCCTGCCCACCGACCTGTTTTACAACACGGGCATTCAGACCTATGTGTGGATACTTTCCAAAAATAAAAGGGCGGAGCGCAAGGGTAAGGTTCAGCTTATTAACGCCGCCAATATCTTTCACAAGCTGCGCAAGGCGGTCGGCGATAAAAAGAATGAAATTACGCCCGAAGACCGCAAAAAGATTGCGCACTTATATGCCGACTTCGTCGAAAACGAAAACTGCAAAATTTATAAAAACGAGGAATTCATTTACCGCGAATATACTGTAATGCAGCCCTTACAGCGCAGCTATGCAATAACCGAAGAGCGTATAGAGGCAATGCTGCAAAAAGGCAGTTTAAGTTCATTATATGATGAGGCGAAAGTTGCCGAGTACGAAAATCAGGGCGTATCTATTTCTGACGCAGATAAAAAGAAGTACGAAAAAATGCTCGCAAATAAGCCCCGCTACGATAATATCCTTGCAGTGCTTCGCGGCAATATTTCTGATAAAGTTTATCTTTCGCCCAAGCCCTTTATGGCTCTGTTAGAGGGCATTTTGCCCGAAGATAAAAAACTGCTCGAAAAAATTGCAAACGGCCTTTCAGTAATGGACAAGTCCGCCGAAATTCAGCGCGATAAAAAGGGTGAAATTATTTACGATAAGGAAAGTAAAGATACCGAAATCGTTAAGTGGGAAGAGAGTATCGAAGATTATATGAAACGCGAAGTGTTGCCCCATATCCCCGATGCAAAGTGGTTTTGGGAAGAAAATTTAACCGCTAAAAAGCCAGTAATAAAGACGGGTGCCGAAATTCCCTTTACAAGATATTTTTATAAGTATCAGCAGCCCGTCCCCAGCGAGGAGTTGGAGCGCAAATTTTTGAGCTTGGAGCAATCCGTAACCGAAAGGATAAAAAAATTATTTGAGTGAGGTGGAAGTTATGATTGGGACGATTATTTTGGAGAAAGATAAAGAAGAAGAACTTCTTTCAAAAGAAGAGAACAGCTTTAATGATGTGAAATCAAGTATGATTTCACCAGCAAAATTATCAAAAACTGTATCTGCGTTTGCAAACGCTTCTGGAGGTGAAATATATTTAGGTATAAAGGAAGATACACGAACAGGTAATAGAGAAACGGACGGTAAAGATAAGGAAGAAAATTATAATGATATTGTAACAATGTTGGAAAGCCTAGAAGGATTAAATGAAGAGTTTTCTTTGACTTTTTTGGTCTTCCAAAGCAAAAAAATTGGTTTACAAATAACGGTTTTTAAGAATCACTCTGTTGTAAGGGCATCAAATGGAGAAATATATATTCGCAAAAATGCACAAAATTTAAAAGTAGAAACGGACGAACAAAAGAGAAGATTAGAGTTGGATAAGGGTATTTATCCATACGAAAATACACGAGTACCCGAGTCCGATATAGCGGATGCAATTAATTCTGAAATTTATAGTTATTTTGCTAAAAATGTAATTCCTAATATTGATAAGTTTAATTGGTTACGAACACAGAAACTTTGCATGGATTCAACATTAAATGTTGCAGGGACATTGTTGTTTACGGATGAACCACAAGTAGTATTGCCTAAAAAATCGTCGATAAAAATTTATAGATACAAAACAAGCGGTGAAGCAACTCGCTCAACATTGGGTGGTAATCCCATAACAATAGAAGGTTGTGCATATAATCAAATTTATAATGCAGTAAAGAAAGTGAAGGAAATAATTGAAACAATAAAAAAATTAGACAAGAAGTTTAGCGATATAAAATATCCTGATACTACAATACACGAAATTGTTACCAATGCGGTTTTACATAGAGATTATAGTATAGCCACTGATATACAAATTCGTATTTTTGACAATAGAGTGGAAGTGGAAAGTCCTGGAAAGTTGGCTGGACATGTTACTGTAAAAAATATATTAAGTGAGCAGTTTGCAAGGAATCCTAAATTGGTTCGCTTAATGAATAAGTTTCCGTCACCACCGAATAAGGATGTTGGTGAAGGGTTAAATACAGCTTTTAGTGCAATGACGGCTTTACGATTAAAACCTCCTGAAATAATCGAAACTGATTCGGCTGTTTTGGTAATTATCAAGCATGAGAAATTAGCTTCTCCTGAAGAAATAATAATGGAGTATATGAAAATTCATGAAATTATAACAAACTCAATAGGTCGAGAGATAACCGGCATTTCTTCAGAAAATACAATGAAACGTGTGTTTTATAAATTGCGTGATGCAGGTTATATAGAGAGAATAAACGATGATAGCATGAGGGGGAATAAAGCCGCGTGGAGGTTAAAAGATGGGGTAGATATATCCAGAGTTATAGAATCTGAAAAAAATACTCAAATTACATTGTTTGACAATGAGGAGTTATAATGAAAAATAGCGGAATTGAATGGGTTGGAGATATTCCTGATAATTGGGTTATTCATCCGTTATATTGCTTTTTCGATGAAAGAGTAAATAAAAATATTCTTGGGAACGAACAAAATCTCCTTTCACTAAGCTATGGCAAAATTAAAAGAAAAGATATAAATTCTAGCGAAGGACTTTTACCTAATAACTATAACTCTTATAACATTGTGGATAAGAGTGATATTGTTATACGCCCTACTGATTTGCAAAATGATAAACGCAGTTTAAGAACGGGTCTGGTCGAAGAGAGAGGAATAATAACTTCTGCTTATATTGCTTTAAAGCCTAAAAAAAATATTTTTTCAAAATTCTTTCATTATGTGCTACATATTTATGATGTTGAAAAGGTGTTTTATAACATGGGTAATGGGGTAAGGCAAGGGCTCAATTACGACGAAT
>DVIU01000117.1 GCA_018711035.1 Candidatus Scatousia excrementigallinarum | reverse complement strand
CTTTGATTATACATTAAAATTTAATTTTTGTCGAAAAGTTTAATTGCGAGCGGATTGGAGAGGTGTTGTCAGAATATATTTGTCCTGCTCCGACATCAAAATTCATCCGGTCATCTTTAAAAGGTTTGAGGCTGAATATAAGTTCATTTTTTCTGTTTCTGTCCATAAAATTTGCAGAATATACATTTTGTAAAGTTACATGGTTGTTTAATTTGTATTCAGGTGTAAATGCGAAGGTTCCTTTTCCTGTTTTATCAAGTGAGGCGAAAGAATTGTTTTTATATGAAGTATTGAGTGTGAATCTGTTTTTATTATATTTGGCAAACATTGTATTTGTTTGTGAGTAAGATTCAGGAGCAAATGTAGTGTCGGTTTTTGTTCCGAAGGCAAAATTTCCGTGCTTTTTTTCTCTTTTATAGGATGCTGATTGCTTGCTGTAAGGGTTTTTGTTGTTGTAGTCGTAAATATTCTGCGGAGAGACTCTGAAATCTTTTGCAGGTATTAAATCAAGCTTCATTGATTCAAGTTTTTGCGGTGTTTTCAGATTAATACTTCCGGCAGGCGTGTTTAAGTCAAGATAAATTTCATCATTATAATGTTCTTCCGCTATAACCGGCATTGTAAAAATAAGTGATAATAATGTTATTAAAATAATCTTTTTCATAATTGTATTATATAAGTAATTTATTAAGAAATAAAGCTCTGATACTATTTATGATATATTTTAAGTATAAATGGAGATATTATATGAAAGTATTAATTATAGGCGGCGGAGCTTGCGGTGCAAGTGCTGCGGCAAGGTTAAGAAGACTCGATGACAGTGCGGAAATAATTATTCTGGAAAAAACCTTTGAAATTTCAATTGCAAATTGCGGTCTGCCTTATTATTGTTCCGGATATATTGCAGATGAGAATGTTATGCATGTTTCTTCTCCAAAGAAGTTTAAGGAACTTTTAAACGTTGATGTAAAACTAGATGCGGAAGTTGTGAAAATTAAACGTGATGAGAAGAAAGTTGTTTTGCAAAATGGTGACGAGTTGCCATATGATAAACTTGTTCTTGCTCCGGGGGCAAATCCTTTTGTACCTGATATAGAAGGGGTTTGTAATAATCCGAAAATTTTTACAGTCAGAATGCTTAAAGACATTGAAAAAATTAAAGAATTTATAAAAAACACAAAAGCAAAAAATGCTGTTATTATAGGCGGAGGCTTTATAGGAATTGAGATGGCGGAAAGTCTCAGCGGGATAACCTCTGTAACTCTTATAGAACTGAGAGAACATGTTTTACCGCATATAGATTATGAGATTGCGGCTGCTGCTCAAAATGAAATCAGAAAACATGGTGTTAAATTGATTTTGTCTGACGGAGTAAAAAATTTTGGTGATAATGAACTAACTCTTGAGTCAGGTAGAAAAATTCCTTATGATATCGCAATTATGGGAATCGGTGTCAAGCCTGAGACAACTCTTGCCGCATCATGCGGTTTGAAAATCGGCAAAAGCGGTGCTGTAATGGTAAATGAATTTATGCAGACATCTGATGAAAATATTTACGCCGGCGGAGACAGTGTGGAAGTAAATGATTTTGTTTCGGGAAATGAAGCTATTATTCCTATGGCAGGCCCTGCTAACCGTCAGGGAAGAATTATTGCTGATAATATAAAAGGATACAAATCAACTTATAAGAAGACAATTGGTGCTTCTGTTATTAAAGTTTTTGATTTGACAGTTGCTAGCGTCGGGATGTCGGAAGCTTCTCTTAAAAAATCCGGAATTGAATATTTAAAGACAATTACTTTCGGATTTTCTCATGCAAGTTATTATCCAAATGCAACCAGAACACTTTTTAAAATGCTGTTCAATAGAGAGGGTGATATTCTCGGAATGCAGGCTGTCGGCCGCGAAGGTGTTGACAAGCGTGTTGACGTCATGGCTGCCGCTATGCGTAATCGTAATAAGGTCTGGGATTTAATTGACCTTGAACTGTGTTATGCTCCGCCTTATTCTTCTGCAAAAGACCCTGTTAATATTCTTGGTATGAATGCTGATAACATTCTCAAAGGATTTTTTAAACCAGCATTTTATGAGGATATTGAGGGAGCAATGCTTGTTGACGTAAGGAATTTTGAAACATTTAACCGTGAAACAATAGACGGGGCAAAACATATTTATACACCAGATTTGCGTGAAAAATATAATGGGCTGCCACGGAATAAGAAAATTATTCTTTTCTGTAATACCGGTTTTCAAAGCTATGTTGCCTCAAGAATACTTATCCAACGCGGCTTTGAAAATGTTTACAGTCTCTGTGCAGGAATTGAACTTTATAAAATTCTGAAAAAAAATGAAGAATCTGAAAAAATTGCAGTAATCGTTTAGTATTTTTCGATGTATTCTTTAATGTTAAATTTGGATTTTGCACCGTTGTATGTCATTGAGCGAATCTCACCCGAGATTGGCCTGTCTTGAAATGCTCTGTCGTGCAGGCCTCCTAATGCCCATAAAATTCCTACATAACCGTTAGCTGAAGGTGCGTCATATGCATATTTATCATTTAAATAAATTGCATATTCTAAAGCTTTTTCAGGGGTAGGCGTCCATAACAAAATTTGTTTTGCCCAGTACATTCTCATGTATCCGTGAATTTTGCCTTCTTTCATAAGCTGTTTTTGTGAAGCATTCCATAACTCGTCATATGTTTGTGCTTTTTCAAGCTGTTCTTTTGAATAATTTTCCAGGCGAATATCAGTTTCGTGTTCCTTTAATGTTTTCTTTGCCCAATCAGGAATACCGTCAAAGGTTTTAAACTTTTTATTGTAAAAACAGAAATTATCTGACAATTCATTTCTTATAATAATTTCTTCCCAGAAAGCTTCTTTATTTTCTTTTGCTGTATCTGTTTTAAACACTTCAAGTGCGGCTCTCTGCGCTGATATAAATCCATGGTTAAGGTAAGGTGAAAGATTAGAATTTACATTTGCATTCGGGTCATTACGTTTTAGATTAAAGTTGTTGATTTTGTTTTCAATGAAGTCTTTTAAGACACCATGGCTTTCTGTGGGTGTAAATTTTGTATGCGGAAATTCCGTGAAAAAATCAGCTATATTATGATAAATCTTTCTTCTGTATGAGGCTGCATTATACTCCTGCTTATCGCTGATGTAACGTATCGGGCATATATTATGGGCGTCAATTTCAATAATTTCGCAATCCGGCATTTTTATTTTTTCTATAGGGTCAAAATCTTTTATAAGCATTTTTATACTTTCGTCGAGTAAAAATTTTTCCAGTGCGCTTTTATCAGAAAAAACATGGTATTCAGACGTAACATTTTCTAAAAACTGTTCCAAATTTCTTTGAAAAAAGTCATTTTTGTTTTTAAGCTCATAATTTGGAGCATAAAGAAGCAGCCGTGCGTCATTTTCTTTTGCAAAATTCATTGCGAAATTGTCTTCTTGTCTGAATGCACGTGTAATTAGATAAAAAGTTTTACCTTCAGGATTTTTTATTTTACCGTATTTATAAATCCTGTTCGGGTTTATTATATGTTCGGTCACAATCTTATCCGGAAGATATTCAGACATTGTGTATTTTACAATTCTGTTTAGCATATAATTATTTATAAAAGATAAACAAAATAATTTAATATCAAATCGGCTATATTAAAGTATAAGTTAGGAGAACGACATGACAGGTAAAAATTTAGTAATTGATAAGGAAAAATGTATTCATTGCGGCCTATGTATAAATGACTGTATTACATTTGCGCTTGAATTTGACGGGAATAAAAATCCGGAGTTTGCTGAAGGCGGCGAAGACAGATGTATAAAATGCCAGCATTGTCTTGCGATTTGTCCTACAGGTGCACTCTCTATTCTTGAAAAAAATCCCGAAAATTCAGACAGGGTTCTCCCTCAATATAATGCTGACGAACTTTTAAATCTGATTAAAAGCCGTAGAAGTTTCAGACATTTTAAATCTGAAAATGTTTCTCCTGAGACAATTGAAAAGTTGAAAAATATGCTTAACTGGGTTCCTACAGGATGTAACAATCACGGACTGCATTTTTCGTTTATCGAAGATATTAATGTTATGAATGATTTTAGAGATTATACAAATAAAAAACTCGTAAAAATTCTGCAAAAATCTCCCGTAAAAGGACTCGCCGGCAAATTTTCACGATATAAAGATGCACTTATTAACGGAAATGACGTTGTGTTTAGAAATGCTCCTCATATGGTTGTCGTTTCGGCTCCTTTAAGTGCTCCATGTGTGAATGTTGATCCTATTATTGCGCTCAGTTATTTTGAACTTTATGCACAAAGTATGGGTATTTCTACGTTATGGTGCGGTTTTGCACAGGCTTGTCTGCAAATTTTTCCGGAACTTTGCAGGGAACTCAAAATACCTGACGGCTATAAAGCTTCTTATGTAATGATGTTCGGGCCTGCTGATGTAAAATATGCAAGAACTACACAGCCTGAACCGTTTGAAATTTCTGTTACTGAAAAATTCTCTCCGCAAAAGATGTCTTTAATTGATAAGTTAAAAAGATATTTCTGGAATTCTGCTAGATAATTAAAAAAGCCGGAAGTTTCCGGCTTTTTAGTTTAATTATTTAATTGTACAATATTCAGGCGTGTTATGAATTTTGTCCATAAAGTCATTTTCCTCTGTGTTTGCTGCAAAGTTTCCATTTGAAATTTCATCCAGATTTTTAATACCTGCCGATGCATATTGTTTCACAATATTGGAAGGAAGATGACAATCGAATTTTGAATATTTAAAATGGCATTGCTTATCCTGAGAACGTCCATATATAATGAGTGACCCGTCATCCGTTTTAGAAGGTGTGCAGGTATATAGTTTCTGCCACGTCGGCTTATAGAGTTTTGCCTGAGCAGATGCTCTGTCAAGAAGCATAGCCTGAACCTCAGGCGGAATATTTTGCATAGCTGCCTGAGCACAACCGAATGCCGATGCAAATATTAAGCCGGTACAGATAATAAATAAATTCTTTTTCATTTTTTATTCTCCTAAAATAAGTTAACATTGTCCTTCTGCGGCGTAGTAAAAACCTTACGGACAATTTACATTAATTATATTTGAATAAATCTGAAAATTTGTCAATCCAACTTTCGCTTGAATGTTCTTCCTGCAAGTGTTAAGGTAAACAATGCAATCAATATAAGTGGGATTAAATTTGAAATAATATCAGGAACAGCCATGCCTTTTAAAAATATACCCTTGCTTAAAATCATAAAATATTTAACGGGATTAAATATATCAATAAACTGGAAAAATGCAGGCATGTCCTCGACAGGTGATACAAATCCGGATAAAAGAACAGCAGGCATTTGAAACGTAAATACGCCAAGAATTGCCTGCTGCTGGGTTTTACAAAGTGATGATATGAATAAACCTACACCTACTATTGACAAAAGTGCCGTAAATGTTGATACCAAAAACCAGAATAATGAACCTACAAACGGAATTTTGAAGACGGTTACTGATATAAAAGTCATAAAAAGTGTCAGTATAAGTGCTATACACAACGGAGGTACTGTCTTTCCGACAAGAATTTCAAAGGACGTGAGAGGACTTACAATAAGCTGGTCAAAAGTTCCCAATTCTCTTTCTCTTGCAATAGACATTGCCGTTAGCAGCACGGAAATCATTAATGCCAGCATGGTTATTAAGGATACCAGTAAAAACCAGAGGTACTCCAAATTAGGATTAAACCAATTTCTTATAGAAGTATTCACAATAGCACCTCGTTCGGGAGGTGATAGTTCATTGCTGTAATCAGATATAATTTGGGAAGCGTAATTATTTATAATAGAAGCTGTGTTTGTTTGACGTCCGTCTACTATAATCTGCACTGTAACCGGCTTTTGGGCATGTATGGCAGAAGCAAAATCATTACTTATTTCTATTGCTCCCTGAACTTTTTGGGTTTCTATATAATGTTTTACGTCTTTTTCGTTATTTAAATATATTATTTTTCTGAACCAGACCGAATTTTCAAACCGTGATATTAATTCCCTTGATTCAACTGATTGGCTTCTGTCAAGTACAGCAAAATCAATATTCTTAATCTCCATTGTTATTGCATTTGCAAAGACAAATAATTGAAGTAAAGGAGGAATGATTATTAATGAGCGGCTTTTAGGATCTTTCCATATTGTAAGAAATTCTTTTTTTATAAGCGACCAGATTCTTCTAAGCATTTTTCTTTCTCCTTACATCTTCAAGTCTGGTTGATGTGTTTTGATATACTACATTGAACAGAACAAGCCCCAGTATTAAGAGATAGAGTGAATTCAGTATAACAATTTCCCAGACAGTACCTGCCATAAACTCACTCTGAATGCACGATACAAAATATGTCGGAGGAAAAACTTTAGTTAATAACTGAAACACGAAAGGCATTGAATTTATCGGAAAAATTAATCCGGAAAGAAGAAGTGCCGGCAAGAATCCTATTGCAATAGCCGCCTGACTTGCCAGAAACTGGTCGCGGAGTTTTGTAGATATTATCAAACCAATCCCAAGACATGAAAAAAGAAATATAGCACTAAATCCGAAAAGAACCAGCAGATTACCCCGAAACGGTATTTTAAAAACTACAATACACATAAATACACTGAATGCCATTGAAATCATGCCAAGCGTAAAATACGGAATATATTTTCCGAGGACTATATCCATTTTTGTGGCATTCGTGCTTAATAAGGCTTCCATTGTGCCGCGTTCCCATTCTCTGGCTACTACTAATGCAGTGAGGAGCAGACCTATTAAAGTCATTGTTATTGCAAGCGATCCCGGAAGTATAAAATAATGGCTGTTTATATCCTGATTATACCAGAATCTTGTATCCGATGTTATGAGAGGAGGTTTACTGTCATATTTATATTTGCTTGTCGTAAGCCAGCGGTTTACTATAGCAACGGGATAAACCTGAACATAGTTAGCAAGATTTACTTCGCTGCCATCTGTTATTATCAACATGTCTGCGGGCCGTCGGGCTGATAATTTTTTTGAAAAATCATTGGGAATTATTACTGCTCCTCTAAGCTTTGAGCGGGCTAAATCTTTATACATTAAGTCTTTATTTTCATAAACATACGCGTCCACAAATTTACTCTGGTTAAAAGATTTTACCAGTGTTGAGATTTCAGGGTTTCCATCATCATTTTTAATTCCCAGAGATACTTTTACCGTATCCATATTTACTCCGTACATATAGAGAAGCAGAAGCATTAGCGGTAAAACAATTGCGATAAGAATACTCGAGGGATCTCTTACTATCTGGAAAAATTCCTTTTTAATTAATGCTCCTAAAATACTCATTCCTTTTTCTCCTGTGTATCGTTTTCCTCAATCAGTTTAATAAAAGCATCCTCCATATTATCTGCACCGGCTTTTTCTTTCAATTCCTGAGGTGTCCCTATTGCAATTGCTTCTCCTTTATAAAACAGGCTTATCCTGTCGCAATATTCCGCCTCATCCATAAAGTGCGTTGTGACAAGTACAGTTACCCCTTTTTTGGCAAGAGAAGTTATATGATTCCAGAACTCTTTTCTAGTTATGATGTCAACCCCTGATGTGGGTTCGTCAAGGAAAAGAACAGGCGGATTATGGATTACGGCACATGCGAGTGAGAGTCTCTGTTTGAATCCGAGAGGTAATTCGGAAGCATTTTGTTTAAGATACGCTTCAAACCCGAATATCTTCACAATTTCCGGAATTTTTTCCGCACGTTCTTTAAATCCCGCACCGTAAACTCCCGCAAAAAATTTCAGGTTTTGTTCTACTGTTAAGTTCCCGTACAATGAAAATTTTTGAGCCATATATCCTAAATGCGAGCGTGCCTTAGAAGGGTTTTCCAGAATATCAATTCCCATTATTTTAGCGGTGCCTCCTGTAGGTTTTGCCAGCCCGCACATCATCTTGAATGAAGTTGATTTTCCTGCTCCGTTAGGGCCGAGAAGCCCGAAAATTTCTCCTCTGTTTATGCAAAAAGAGTTATTTTTTACTGCATAAAAATTGCCATATTTTTTTACAAGATTATCTGCAAGAACAGTGCATTCCAAATCAGAACTTACAGGTTCAAAATTTCTGGCAATCAATGATTCTTCATGCTTATATCCGCCCATAAGTTCTATTACTTTTTCTTCAAACCCCTGAGCAGTAGGGCTTAAATCATCAGGTTTGCCGTTAAAGATAACTTTGCCTTCATGCAGAACAACCGCTGTATCAAAACTGTGTGCTTCGTCTAAATATGATGTTGACCAGAGGACGGAAGTTTTATTACGTGTGGATTCTCTCACCATTTTCATCAATTCCCGTCGTGAAATCGGGTCAACGCCTACGGAGGGTTCATCAAGAACAAGAAACTCAGGCTCCCCCAGAAGTGCACAGGCAAGCCCCAGCTTTTGCTTCATTCCGCCTGACAAAGCTCCTGCAAGCCTATCCTGAAATCTTTCCAAATCCGTAAATTGCAGAAGTTTTGTAAAATCATGCTCTACATTTTTTAAATCAGCATAAAGGTTTAAATTTTCTATGACGCTTAAATCTTCATAAAGGCCAAATTTTTGCGGCATATATCCGATTTTTGTATTCAATTCCTGTTTTTGTGTAACCGGATTTAATCCAAGCGTGGTTATATCTCCGCGTTCGGCCACAAGAAGACCGATAATAAGTCTGATGAGAGTAGTTTTACCTGATGCATCCGCGCCGATTAAGCCTGTAATTTTTCCCTTTTCAAGATTCAGCGTTAAATCATCAATAGCTTTTATTTTATTAAAAGTTTTTGTCAGATTTTTTATTTCAACTATGTTATTCATTCTTATTATTTCCGTCAAGATTAATTTTTATAGTTGTAGGCATGCCCTGTCTTAAATAAGGGTCAATATCATTGACATAAACTCTGATTCTGTAGACCAGATCTGTTCTTAAATCTTCTGTCTGAACTGTTTTGGGCGTAAATTCCGCGACCGGTGATATATACCCCACCCAGCCGTTATATTCTCTGTTTTTGCCGGTAGCAGGATTAATACTATCTGTCAGAACTTTTGCCTGCATGCCGTACTTAATATTCCCGAGTTGTGTTTCAGGAATATAGGCGCGTATCCATACCGGTTTGCTTTTTGACAGAGTATAAACAGGCTGTCCCACAGTTACGTTTGCACCGGGTTCCTGAATACGGGTGGTTATTATTCCTTCTTCCGGTGCGTAGACTTTTGTATAATCAAGTTTGTTTTTTGAATCCTGTTTTGAGGCAACTGCTGAGTTGTATGCTGCGAGAGTTTCTTTTTTGTTATTAAGCAAAGTATCACAATCCTGTTTTGAAACAGTGTCATCAGTGCACAGCGGAGCCTGTCTTTCATATTGTGAAGCGGCATTCTCGCTGATTGCTTTTGTTCTTTCGACCTCTGCCGAATTTTTATCAAAATCGGCTTTATAATCTCTATCATCCATTATTGCGACGAGTTCACCGCCTTTAACGCTGTCTCCTTCTTCTTTAAGCATTTTCAATATCCTTCCGGCAACCTGAAAACTCAAATCTACCTGACGGATTTCTACATTTCCGTAAAGGGTCAATTCATTTGTTTTTTTATTGTAAATTTTGTAATAATAAATTCCTGCGCATATAATTGCCAGTATTATTATTAAAATTGTTAAGACTTTTATTTTTTTCATAATTGTCCTCCGACGGCTTTATATAATGTGAAATAGTTTACAAGTCTTGCGGCTTTGGTTTGAGTTTGATTTTGTGCGGCGAGAAAAAGTTTTTCCTGTTCGTTCAAAATATCCGTATAAGCTGAAATTCCGCGTGAGAATTTCTTTTGCATAAGTATAAAATCATTTTTTTGAATATTAAGATAATTTATTGTATTTTTGTCAATTTCAGTATCGGTTTTGATAATGCAAAGTGCATCGTTAATTTCTTTAACAGCGTTCAAGTCAGTTTTTCTGTAATCTTCAAAAAGCTGTTCATATTTTGCTTTTTGGATTCTAAGGTTAGCAAGTTTTTGTCCGCCTTTAAATATGTCCTGTGTTGCACCGGCTAGAACTGCTGCCAGAGTTGATTCCCAGCTAAAAAAGTTTCCGGGGGCAATTGTGTTGAATGCGTAAATCCCTGTTATTCTGAAGCCTGGCAGAAATTCTTTTCTTGCAACTCTGATATCTATTTTAGCTTTTTCGAGATTTTTTTCGGCAGCCATTACATCCGGACGTGAAAAGATTACATCGGACAATATTTGTGCCGGGATTTTGCCGTGGTAGTCAAACGAGTCAAAGTCGCTTCTTTTTAAATCTTTTGCACAGTCAGCAGAAATTCCTGCAAGAACTGCAAGCTGCGTTAGTGCCGTAATTCTGTTTTTTTCATAAGTTTCAAGATTATTTTTTGCAGTTTCATATTCTTTTAAAATTGCGTTGTATTCTCTGCGGTCTATTATTCCATGCTGAAATTTTTTTATTACTCTTTCAGTTTCAGCCTGTTTTATTTTTATGATTTCATTTTGATATGATATAAGTTTATCGTACAGTATTACATTAACATAAGCCGTGGCAACATCGCTTGCGAGTGATATATAGACGGATTTTTCCAGATATTTTTCAGTTTCGTAAGCTTTTTTAACGGATTTTGTTCTGTCACGGTTTTTCAAAAGAAAGTCCGGTTCATAACTTGCAATGAAAGGAAGGATAAATGCGTTCTGGTCAAGTTCAAAATTATCAAACCGCGGTACATGGATTCCTGCATAATTCGCTGAAACACTTAAAGACGGTAGCTCCTGCCCGAAAGAATACTTTACATTCTGACGGTATTCTTCGACCTGCCAGCTTGCTTTTCTGGCGTCAGGATTGTTTCTTATTGCTTCGGTAATGTAATAATTTAAATATTCATCCTGAAATTTATCCCAGAAGCACATATTTACGTATTCAGTCTTTTCCTGAACATTCAGCGGATTATGATTGTTCTTTTTAAAAGAGAAGGCATAAGCAGAACTGTTTATAATAAAAATAAATGTGATGAGTGCTATAATTAATTTTCTCATAGTATACCCTCAATATCTTTATTAAGATTTTCTCTTATTTTTAATGTAACCCGTCTGAGCGTTTCTATTTCATCTTGAGTAAGTCCATCGGTTGCCATTGAGTGGAGATGTTCTGCCACTTTCTGCATTTTGTTCATATAAAGCTTTCCTTTATCAGTTATAGTTAAAATTTTTACTACCCTGTTGTTTTTCATATCAGGACGTCTTGTTACATAACCTCTTGATTCCAGAAGTTCACACATTCGGCTGAGATTAGATTTATCTTTGTATAAACACCCGGCTATCTCCTGCTGGTTCATATCGCCGTATACCGTCAGAAGTTTCAGAATGATTGCCTGGTCAATGGTTATATCTGCATGTATCTTTTTTAATATAGATGCAGCGCGGGCACGGTACTTGAAAGTTGTTAATGCTATATGCGGAATAATCATTCTGTTTAAAAATTCTTTTTTATCTAATTTATTAAGATCGATTTCCATATTTAAAACCTATGTTGTTGTGCGTATTGGTTGTATGTACAACCAATATATAATAGTACAATCTCTCTGTCAAGTGTCCGGGGTATATGTGAAGTTTTGTTAAGTCCGAGGGTTGACTAAATTAGATTTAGTGTTTAAATGTATGAATGAATTAATAAATGTTCAATATACACTTTTTATTCAGGTGTTGAGATATGATTAATGAAGTAAACATAAATAACAATAAGAACACTATATATAACCATAAATTAATACATAATCCTTATACTACAGAGAATTTTACATCACATGTGCCAAGAGTGCTGTACAAGTCAGTAGAAAAAGCAAATATATGGCATAAGTATCCTTTGAAACTAATGGTCTACAGTAATGATGTCGGTGAAGCTATGCGTCCCGTAATAGGTAATGTTATGGCCCGTTTATCATGGATTCCGGCAGTTTCTTATACGTTGCTTGCTTTAAATAACGGAAATAAAAAGGATAATCTTGCTAAGGAACTGGCTTTTCAGGGAATTGCAAGTTTTTTAATACCGTTTTTAATGCTTAAAACTGCACGTGCAGGTGCTTCAAAAGCAATAGAAAAATTGCCGAAAGCCATGAAAACAGCATTTGCAAAGCAGACAGCCAAAATGCCTGAGGTAGATAAGTTTATCAGAAGATTTGATAAAAATAATCAGAGCGGTTATAAAAATATAGCTGTTTCCGGAATGAGCATAGGCGTGTTGCTTGCATGTGTTAAGCCGATTGACGATGCTGTTAAAAAAGTGCTTAATAAACATTTTGCTTAATAAATTGCCTCTTTGATATAATTTCTGATAATATCCTTATTAGGAATTAAGAGGTATGATTATGAGAAAAATTTTGATAAGTGTTATATGCATAATTATGTTAGGGATTTTGCCTGTGAGTGCTTCGCAGAACCCTGCCGAATTAAAATCACGTCAGGAAAAGCAGGAATTTGTCAGCAAGGTCGGATTCAGATTACTGAATTCAAACAGAATTAAAGAGCGAATGGTGTTCCAGTATGACAGTAAAAATATTGTTAACGCAGTTACACACTACCATGGAAGACACATTGTAATTTATGACGGAATAATGAATTATACAACTGATGAAGATATGGTTGCCGCAATTCTTGCACATGAAATTTCTCACGGAATTGATTATTACAACGGTATTTTTCGTGGAACATTCTCCTGTCTGCCGACTTTATTCACACCGAGAAAATTTGAAAGAAAGGCTGATAAAAGAGCAATAGATTTCATGGTCAATGCCGGTTATAATCCTGTGGCAATGATTGTTATGATGAATAAAACTTTTGCTCAGGACAGGTATGAATTTTTCGCAACACATCCTTTGACTTCAAGGAGAATGGCCTATATTTATGAGTATATTTACTATAAGTATCCTGAATTTTTAAAGAATAACAAGTATATTGAAGATATTTATTACCAGAACTTCCTATTAAATTCTCAGGATAACAGACGAAAATTACAGCGTAAGATTGAAAGCCATTCAAGGGAAAATATAAATTATGATTAAATATTTGCTTGCGCTAATGAGCCTTGCTGCAATACCTTGTTTTGCAGCGGAATACAGGCCTGAAATTATAAATGATGAACTTGTTGAAACAACAATGCAAGATGTCAGCAATGTTTATCCGTTGCCGGTTGAGATTCATTATAATGATTTAGTTGTAAGAAAAGAAATACCTGCAAAAGTATATTACAAGCCTTTGCATATACAGGATGGAATTGTAAAGCTTTATTTGCAAAAAGTTAGCAGCAAGTATCCGGAAGCGAATTTGAATTATGATTACACAAAAATAAAGTATTTTCCTTTGAGAATAAAATTTTTAGAAAGAATTTCAACAAAGGGAGTTAACAACACAGAAGGCCAGATTGTTAAGTTTGTTGTGGTACACGATATATATGACGGTAAAAAGAAGCTTGTTTCTCATGGCACAATCGGTACTGCAAGAGTTGAAACTATTTCACCGAGGGGGTTTATGGGAGTTCCTGCGGATTTGATTATCTCGCATTTTGAAGTTGAAGGCCTTGACAAAAGAAAAATTGAAGGTGATGTTGTCAAATCCGGATACAATCTTATGGGGCTTGCAGGTGCGCTCAAATACTCAATCGGAACTTTCATTCCCGGCACGGGGTATTTGTTTATGCTAATTAAAGGCGGTCAGGCAAAAATTGACCCGTCTGATATTTTTGAGGTTAAATATGTACCTTAAATATCAGTGAAGTATTAATGCCGCCGAAAGCAAAGTTATTTGACATAACAATGTTTGTATTAATTTCACGGCCTTCGCTTTTGATATAATCGAGTTTCCCGCATTCTTCATCAACGGTGGCGAGATTGATTGTCGGGCAGAACCAGTTTTTGTGAGTCATATCAAGAGTTAAGATTGCTTCTACTGCTCCGCAGGCGCCTAGAGTGTGGCCTGTATAGCTTTTTATGGAACTTGTCGGAACAGGTCGTTTAAAAATATCGTAAGTCGCATTTGATTCTGCTAAATCGCCTTGAATTGTTGCTGTGCCGTGAGCATTAACATAACCTATCTCATCGGGAGAAATGTTGGCGTCTTTCAGGGCAAGCTCAAGCGCGGATTTCATTTTATCGCGGTTAGGGCTGGTGATATGAGTGCCGTCGGTGCTTGTGCCAAAGCCAATGACTTCCGCGTAAATTTTTGCGCCGCGTTTTTTAGCGTGTTCGTATTCTTCAAGAATCATAGTTCCGGCACCTTCGCCGATTACCAGACCGTCTCTGTCTTTATCAAAAGGGGACGGAGTAAGTTCGGGCGCGGAATTTTTCTGACTGGTGGCATAAAGCGTATCGAAAATTGCAATTTGCGTCGGATGAAGTTCATCTGCTCCGCCCGCAATCATAACTGTCTGGTAGCCGTTTTTAATCGCTTCATAAGCGTATCCTATTCCCATAGAACCCGAAGTACAGGCGGTTGATGTCGGTATAAGGCGTCCGGTTGTTTTGAAATAAAGCGATATATTAACACAGCAGGTCTGAGCCATCATTTTTACATAACTTCCCGACGTAACCCCTTTAACTTCTTTGTCAACCATCATTGAATAAAATTCTATAATACTGTCCAGTGACCCTGACGAAGACCCGTAGCTTACACCTGTCTGACCGTTTGTAATAATATCATTTCCGAGAAGTCCGGCGTCTTTCAATGCATCTTCCGCGCTTGCAACGCTTAGAACTCCAACACGCCCCATTGTGCGAAGAACTTTTCTGTTGTAATGCGAAGGGATTACAAATTCATCTGCCGGTGCAGCAAGTTTTGTATTGAGCCTTGTGTACTGTTCAAGTTCAGGCAGGTATTTTACGCGGTTTTTCATTTCGAGAAGACGTTTAAAAGCGTCCTCACGATTGGCTCCGAGCGGGCTTATTTGCGACATTCCTGTAACTACAACTCTTTTCACAGATACAATCCTCCGTTTACAGAAATAACCTGACCCGTGATATAAGAGGCGTCCTCACTCATTAGATAATTAACAAGGCTGGCAACTTCCTTCGGTTTGCCGAAGCGTTTCATAGGAATCATTTTCCTAACCTCATCTACAGGCAAATCCTGCGTCATATCAGTCTCGATAACCCCAGGAGCGATTGCGTTGACCGTAATTCCGCGTTTTGCAAGTTCAAGACTCAATGCTTTTACTGCACCGATAATTCCTGCCTTGGAAGCACTGTAATTTACCTGTCCGCGGTTTCCGCAAAGTCCCGAAACAGAAGACATTGCAATAATCCTTCCCTTAATTCTTGCTTCAATCATCGGCATTACAATCGGTTTTAAAACATTATAAAACCCGCCGAGATTGGTGCCTATAACATCATCCCATTCACTGTCTTCCATAACAGGAAAAACATTGTCGCGTGCAATTCCGGCATTCAGAACTACACCGTAATAAACGCCGTTTGCTTCAATATCTTTTTCAAGAACTTTTCTGCATTCTTCACGGTCTTTGACGTTGAACTGCAAAATTCTTCCCTTTGCGCCTGCTGCTTTGATTTCGGCTAAAACTGCTTCTGCCATTTTTGTATTTTTATTACAATGAAGTACTATGTAATATCCGTTTTTTGCGAGATACAAGGCTGTTTCTCTGCCGATACCGCGGCTTGAACCGGTAATCAAGACCTGTTTTTCTTCCATCACACTCTCCGTTTATTCCAGAAATTCAGAGGCGTTTTCGGGCTGGTAAACATTTACCATTGCACTTGCGCACTCTATATTATTATTATAAATAAAACACTCAAACGAGACAAGCTGATTATCGCCGAAAATTTCTTTTGCCTTAATTATGTATGTTTCACCAATTTTAAACCTGTCAATGTCGCATTTGTAAGAACGTGTTCCGAGAAGAAAACCTATTTTCGGGTTGCCACCGCCGCGTTTAAAATAAGCGTAGCAGCCGATAGTTTGTGCCATAAACTCAATTCCCGTAATGTATGAAATTCCGTCAAGTTCCCTGTCAAAGAAAAGGCTGTCTTCACGTATGGTTACTCTTGCGCATACATAGCCTTCGCCGAGATTAACTTCATCAATATCATCAATCAAAATCATCGGGTGATTGTGCGGGAGAATATTTTCCAAATCGTAATGTTTATGTGGTTTTTGCTTGCCGAGAATAAGAACAGCGTTTGTGCCGCCGAAACCGAAAGCATTGCACATAACATTTTCCAGACGCGGGGCTTTTTGACCTTTATGTACAAGATTAAGCGGTGGAAGCGTGTTGTCATATTCTCCGTCGTAAATATGCGGCAGAAGAATATTTTTCTCCAGAGCTGCACAGCAAATGGCAGCTTCAATACTCGCAGAAGCCCCGAGACAATGCCCCGTGAGCGGTTTTGTCGAACTTACCTGGGTTCCGCAGCCGAAAATTTTGTAAACCGCATTTGCTTCCATAATATCGTTGGAAACGGTTCCGGTACCGTGAAGATTAATGTAATCTATATCCTGAGGCTTGAGGCCGGCTTCATCCAGTGCAAGTTTCATTGCATTTGCTGCCTGCGAGCCTTCTGGGTCAGGAGTTGCTGCATGGTAGGCATCTGAGGTTTCGCCTATGCCGAGAATTTGTATACCGCAGGAGTCTTTTTCAAGCAAAAATATTGCGCCGGCTTCTCCTATGTTCATACCTTTTCGGTTTTTTGAAAAAGGTATGGAACGCTCGTTTGAGAGAACTTCAAGTGCGGCAAATCCTGCTGTCGGAAACTTTGAAATTTCATCTGTTCCGCCTGCGATTACAGCGTCACAGACACCGCTTTCCATAAGCCTTTTGGCAGTTGAAAAAACTTTAATACCTGATGAACAAGCAGTTGATACACCGCAGAAAAAACCTTCAAGCCCGAGATAATCTTTGAGAAATTCGGCGGGGTTGCTCATTTTTAAAAATTCAGCGTCGCCGTTTTCTTCAAACTTATCAATTCCTGTGTTTGTTGTTGCGATAACCACGCCGACATTTTTCCTGCCGTATTTTTTTATAAGTGTTTCGATTTCCGAACTGATTTGATTTACGCAGTGGAGAAGAATTTGATTACACCTGAGATTGTATTTTTCATTACTAATCTCCGGCAGTTCTGCGGTAATTTTTAAATCCGTCAATTTTCCCGCAGCAAGATTAGAGAAAATTTCGTCTAAATTTTCTCCTGCCGAGCAAATCGCGCTTGTTTTAGTTATTGTAATAATCATCATTCCTCAAAACCGATGTCACGCTGCGTGTTTAAAATTGAATAATTTTTCCAGACATCTGTGTTAATATAATATCATGAAGGAAGTAGTTTTTGATATAAAAAAGTTTTCTTATGTAACGGGTGATGAAATTGATGTTTCATTTATTCCAATGATGTTGCGGCGAAAACTCAACACATTCGGGCGTGCGGGGCTTTATACTCTCTACGGAGCGTATGACGGCGGCAGTCCTAACCTTGTTTTTTCGTCGTGTTACGGAGATTTCGAGCGGGTTGTGAAGCTTATAAACCAGCGCAAAGAAGACGGAGAGGTTTCGCCTGCGGGGTTCAGTTCATCTGTTCATAATGCTACGGTCGGACTTTTTTCACTGCTTGAAGGGGTTAAAACAGGTTACAATTCAATTTCTGCCGGTGAAAAGTCTGTTGCGGCAGGCTTTCTGGAAAGTATTTTAGCAGGAGAATCTCTTTTCTGTTATGCAGAAAGCTTTGGCGGGATAAAAAGTGTTTCGGTGTTGACTTCTGTGAATAATAAGGGTAAATTTTTGTTGTGCGAAAACTCTGAAAATTTGCCTGTGAATGATGGGTTTGAAGATTTGACAGCATTTCTGGAAGGGAAAAACGACACATTTGTAAGCGATTTGTATGTGGTAAAGAAAAATGAGGATTTATAGGGGACTTCTTGTTTTACTGGAAATGATTTTATTTGCACTCGGTGCATTGTATATCGGCTGCGTGCTTTTTCCTGTGCTGTCGTTAAAATACAAAGGCAAAGAACGCCGCGAAAAGTTTGCACAGATAATTAAAAATTCGTGGAAGTTTTTTATTTCAGTAATGGAAAATTCTAAGGAAATTAAGGTGCATATTAACGGAAACCTTTCAGATATAAAGGGGAAAGTTGTTGTGGCGTCGCACCCGAGTTTTATTGATATAATTCTTCTTATAGGAAATATGCCGTTATCGCTCTGTCTTGCCAAAAAAAGTCTTTTAAAAAATCCTGTTATGAGAAATATTGTCAAATCGCTTTATATTATTAACGATATAGACCCTGAAATATTTAAACAATCTGCCGTGGAAGCTTTGAAAGACGGATATAATATTATAATATTTCCGACAGGTACAAGAACGCTCCCGGGTGAAGAAGTTAAAATTCACAAAGGTGCCGCACAGATTGCCATTGCAGCGGGCGTTGATATTGTTCCGGTGAAAATAGAAACGGATTATCCTTTTTTGATAAAAAATCATTTTCCGCTCGACGCAGGCAATAAAACCGTAAATTACAAATTAACGGTTATGCCGGAAATTAAGATTTCCGACTTTGCCCCTGAACTCTCTGAAATAAAACTCCGTAACCATATTACGGAAAGTATTAAAGAAGCAATAAATTGACTTTATTTTGCAATTAAGTTATAAATTTATTATAGGAATTAAGCAAATGACTTTGGAAAATGAAATAAAAGAATTAATAATAAAAGTTCTGGAGCTTGAAGACATAAAAGCTTCTGATATAAAAGATGAAGAAGCACTTTTTGTAGACGGGCTGGGATTGGATTCAATTGACGCGCTTGAACTCGGTATGGCTTTGAAGAAAAAGTATAATCTTACTTTATCATCAGACAAAAAAGAAAACGCAAAGCATTTCTATTCCGTAAAAACACTGGCGGATTTTATCAGGAGTAACACTGTTGGCTAAAGAATTTACACGCGAAGAAATTTTGAATAAATTAACCGAAATCCTCGTTGAAGATTTTGAAATCAGCGAAGATTTAATTAAACCTGAGGCAAACCTTTTTGAGGATTTGGAACTCGACAGCATTGATGCGGTTGATTTAGCAGTAAAACTTCAGTATTTTACAGATAAAAAGATTGCGCCGGAAAATTTCAAAAAAATCCGCACAATTGATGATGTGGTGAATGCAATCGAAGAACTTTTGAAATGAAATTTAAGTTTTTGATTCCACTGTTTGTAACTCTTTTTGTCATTGTGGTATTTCATTATACTAAGTTTTTTGCGGTGAAATTTTATCCTGTTGCGGCAAATCTGACTGTGTTTATGCTGTTTTTCACATCGCTTTTTGCAAAAGAAACCGTTATTCAAAAAATTGCTAAAGCTATCGAAGGCGGACTGGATGATTTTACGAGAATTTACACCCGCAGATTAACTTACGTGTGGTGCATGTTTATGTTTTGTAACCTTTTAATCTCAATTGCAACGGTATTTATGGCTGAGAAATGGTGGGCATTATATAACGGATTTATCTCTTATGTTGCAATCGGGGTTATGTTTGCGGTTGAATATATAGTAAGAGTAGTTTTAAGGAAAAAATATCAAAAATGATTCTGGAAAAATTCTTTACGCAAAAATACGATACACAGACTCTATTTATCAATCCCGATGTTACTTTCGGAGAATTCAAAAAATTTGTACTCGGTCAGAAAAAAGAGTTTGAAAATTCTGATATTGAAAATGTAGTTTTGCTATGTGAAAGTTACTTTGATTTTGCGGTGAATTTTTTTGCGGCAGTGTTTGCGCGTAAGAATATTTATCTTTTAACCGACAAAACGCGTCTTAACCAGCTCGTGTTTGAATATATTCTTCCTGATGAACCAATAGCCGGTGAGGGGGTTTTTGAGGGCGAATATGACCCGCATGGGATTATGATAAATCTTTTTACATCAGGGTCTACCGGAACTCCAAAAAATATCGGTAAAACTCTTTATAATCTTGAAGTTGAAGCGCAGGCTACAATTGATGAATTTGCACTTTCCGACAAAACTGTAATTGCGTCTACTACTTCATCTGCGCACAGTTACGGAGTTGCGTTTAATTTTATTTTGCCTTTTTACGGAAATTACAAAATAAATCAAAAGAAAATTGAATTTCCGGAGCAATTTGATATTAATGGGGAGTATATTTTAATTTCAACGCCTTCTTTTATGGAGAAGCTTGCAAAGTATGATTTTGTATTTGAAAATGCTCCTGAAAAGATTTTTCTTGCGGGCGCAAAACTTAAAGACGAAACTTATTCGTATTTTGCAAAATTTTCCGATGTAATTGACATTTACGGAAGCACAGAGACGGGAAATATTGCCTGTAAACGCGGCGGTGAGAAGTTTACATTGATAAACGGCGTTTGTGTTGAACCGGCTGTAGACGGACGAATTGTTGTAATGTCGGATTTCTTTCCTGCCGGTGAAATGATTTTGAATGATATTATTGAAAAAGTTTCCGATAGAGAATTTGTATTGAAAAAACGTACGGACAGACTGGTAAAAATTCAGGAAAAAAGAATTTCGCTGGATGAACTGGAAAATAATCTCTGCAAACATGAAGCTGTTGGAGATTGTCATTGTTTTATGTATGACGAAAAACTATGCTGCGCTGTAGTCTGTCATGATGTTGCAAAAGAGCCGCAGGATTTTAAAAAATTTCTTGGCAGATACAGCGAAATTCTCCCAAAAAAATGGCGGATTTTAGATGAAATCCCGAAAACAGCGAGCGGTAAAATTGATTCTGCAAAACTTCGAAAAATTTTCGGGTCAAATTTATCTATGCCGTTTGTTTTCTCTCGCCGTGCCGATTCCTCCGGCGCGGAAATTGAACTTTTATTCAGACGCAATTCGAATTTTTTACGCGGACATTTTGACATAACACCGGTTTTGCCCGGGGTGGTGCAGCTTTATTATGCAAGATTTTTTGCAGAAGATGTTTTCGGTATTGAATTACCATATGATGAGGTTAAAAAAGTTAAATTTTCAAATATAATGAAACCTGAAATTAAAATTACTTTAAAACTCATCAATAAAGAAAAATCTGTAGAATTTACCTATCTGGCTGATGACAGTATATTTTCTTCAGGTATATTTGTAAAGTAAGCAAGTAGACATAGAGGTGAGATATGAAATTTGAGGCTGAGACTTTTATAACTGTGCAGTTTTACGATTTAGACCCTATGAACGTGGTCTGGCACGGAAATTATATTAAATATCTTGAAACCGCGCGCTGTGATTTACTCTCAAAAATAGGCTACGATTACGATAATATGCGCGAGGACGGGATTGCCTACCCTGTTGCCACTATGGATTTAAAGTTTATGAAACCTTGCACATTTAACCAAAAGTTAAAAGTAGTTTCTTCTGTAGAGGAAATCGAACCTTGTCTTATTATAAAATATATGATTTATGACGCTTTAACAGGCGAAAAGCTTTTCAGGGCTAAAACAATGCAGATTTGTATTGATATACATTCAAAAGAAAGTTTGTACTCGGCTCCAGAACGTTTGAAAGAAAAGCTTGCTTGTTGTAATCTTTAATTATGAAGAAATTTTTATTCTTAGCTGCGGGAATTTTGATTAGCGGAAGTGCCATGGCGCAGGATTTGATTTTTCAGCATCTGGCAAGGCCTGACAGTGTTTTTATACCGCAATATAAGGCTGTTGCCTGTAAGTTTACGCAGAATAAGACCATTCCTAATACAGATACAGTAATCGAATCCGGAGGACGTTTCAGGTTTAATGCTTCCAGCGGCGTTGTGTTTGAAACTCTCTATCCTGTTGTCAATACTACGGTTTATGCAACCGACAAGGACAAAAAACTCGGTGCTTTGATTGCTGCAATAGCAAGAAAAGATTACACGTATCTGAATAATAATTTTGAACTGTTTTATATTAGAAACGGTGTTTCCTGGAGATTGGCTTTAAAACCCAAGGTCGCGTCCAAGGCCAGCGGAATTATGGAGTCTATTATTATAGCAGGAGGAAAATATATCGACCAGATTGATATAAGAACCCCTAAGAGCGGTAATATGAAAATAAACTTTACAGAATGCTCCGCTTATTAATCCTACGGGTCAGGCGTAATTAAGAGAGGCAAATGAAAAGATTTTTAAGAATTATATTTATATTAATATTTGCAGCAGCAGCGGTATTTGTCTTTACTCATCCCGTGAAAACAGAAACCAATATTCTGCGCGCTGTTTTTTCCGATAATTCCGCAGATGAAACTGTAGTGAAACTGAGCGGCAGATATTCTTCAAGAATAAATGTTCTTGTCGAAGCCGAAAGTTCTGAAAATGCGTCGCGTACAGCATTGGAATTTTTAAATTCTGTTGATAAAGATACGTTTTACATTGAGGATTTTAATGCAGGCAAAATTCTTGAAACTTATAAACTCTATTATAAAAGTCTTTTGTCGCAGCATACAGCACTCTTGCTTGAGAACAGGAAGTACAATGAGGTTATTGCAGAATCATTCGTAAGACTGTATGACCCCTTTGGCTTTATGCTTATGCCGTTAAATCAAGACCCTTTTATGCTGTTTACTGACTATGTAAAATCTTTCGGGGAGGGTGAGCCGGATTCGGTTATTTATAATGACAAATACTATAAAATACTTTCTCTGGAAGTCAAAAATGATACAGCACTTTCACCTGAACTTTTAAACGGAGAAATCAAAACTCTTACCCGTTTGCAGTCACAACTTTCTAAAGACGGTACAGAGGTTTATCTTACGGGTGCGCCTGTGCATTCATATTATGCAAGCTCAAAATCAATGAGAGAAATTAATATAATATGTATTCTGTCATCTTTATTTGTAATCGGGCTTTGTTATTTTTATTTCAGGAATATAAAACTTTTGATTCCTACAGGCATAAGTTTGGGACTCGGGATGTTGTCGGGATTTCTGGCAGCGTCAATTGTTTTTCCGTCGATACATGTCTTGACGTTTGTTTTTTCAACGACGCTAATAGGGATTTGTATTGATTATTCACTGCATTATTTTATCGAGAAAGATTTGTCAAAAATAATGAAAAGCCTGACTGTCAGTATGGTTACAACTGTCAGTGCATTTGCGGTGCTTTTGTTTTCGGGGGTGGAACTTTTAAGACAGATTTCTGTTTTTACAATGACGGGCCTTTTCAGTGTATATTCTATTGTAGTGTTGTTTTATCCTTTATTAAAATTCAATTCACACCCGCGGAATATAGATTTTATGATGAGTGAGCGTGTTAAGAAGATTTTTGCGCTTATTATTCTGGCGGTATCTTTAGGCGGAATGTTTTTTATAAAGTTTAACGATGATATTCGTAATATGTATGTTCCTTCAAAGAAGCTTCTTGCTTCGGAAAAGCTTTTTGCTGCTGTAACGGGCGGAGACAAAAAGATTTCTTTTGCCGTTATTGAAGGACGTGACTTTCAGGATATGCTGCACAGGGAAGAGTGGGTTTCAAGAAATTTGCAGGACGTGAATTTTCAGGCACTAAGCAAATTTATTCCGTCTGAGAAGCAGCAGAAAAGAAATTTTGAACTCAGAAAAGCTTTGTATAAAAATTCTCTTAAAAGTTATGCAGCATTTTTACCGGAAGAAGATATTAAAAAACTTTTGAGTGAAAAAGCTCCGTCGGATTATGTTAAATTTGATAAAAATTCTCCGTTCAAAGATTTTCTTATAGGAGAAAATACTTCGGTAATGATTTTGTACGACTTCGACCGTCCTGAAATCATTACACAAAACGGCGGTAAATATGTGGATGTTCAATGTGATATAACAGAAAGAATTAAAGAATGCCGGACGTCTTGTTTAAAAATGCTGGTGCCGGTGTTTATACTGCTTCTGTTTCTTCTGTCTTTTATATATAAGCCGAGTACGGCCTTAAAGATTTTAACTCCTTCTATTCTCGCGGGAGCATTTTCAATAGGGGTATTAAGCCTTACCGCGCAGCCGATAAATTTGTTCCATGTGCTTGCAATATTTTTGATAATAGGCTTCGGTTTGGATTATTCGGTATTCAGAGCGGGTGGAGTTAAAAATTCTTCTGACGCTGTGCTTTTAAGTTGTGCAACGAGTGTATTTTCTTTTTTACTTCTTGCATTTACGAGTTTTAAACTCATAAGTTCTCTGGGATTCATTCTTTCAGTAGGACTTAGTGTTTCATACCTGTCGAGTTTGTTGTTTAATTATCCGGAGCAGGAAAAATGAGATGGTATCAGTTAAAAGAACAGGCCGCGGGAGAGAAAAGGCTTTTTCTTACATGGTATATTTATAAAATTTTTGGTAAAAGAGCTGTGCGTTTGGTGGCGTTTTTTGTTACTGTTTTCGCGTTTTTGGGCGGACGGGGGCCGCGCAGAAATTCTGCCAAATTTTTAAAAATTATCGGGCTTAAACCATCTTTAAAGAATCAATTCAAACATTTTCTCGAGTACTCTTATTCCCTCATAGACAGAATGGAGGTTTTTTCGGGGAATTACGATTATCAGAGAATTATTTTTGACAGTGAAGAAGTTAAAAATTCTCTGATAAATGATTTTGAAAAAGGCGTATTTTTTATCTGTTCACACCTGGGGAATATAGACATAATGCGTTCGTTTATGGATAAATATCCTGAGCGTCGTGTGAATGTATTTTTATCTGCGGAGCAGTGCAAAATTTTTAATAATTTTATAAAAAGTATTGAAATTGAAACTCCTGCCGTGGCCTATCCTGTTGAAGATATAAATATAGAAACATCCATAGAGATTAAAGAGAAGCTTTCGGCGGGAGAAATAGTGATTATGGCAGGCGATAGAACCTCGAAAAACAGCAGCAATTCAGAGGTTGAATTGTTCGGAAAGAGGGTTCTGTTTCCGCTCGGAACATTCAAATTCGCGCAGCTTATGGAGAGTCCTGTTTATTTTGTCTGTGCACTGCGTGAGGGCGAAAAGTACCGCGTTTATTTACAAAAATTTCACTCTGATGTTCCAAAATCACAAAGGGCTTTGCAAATGCAAAAAGATTTTTCTTTGTTTATCGAAAATCTGACATACAAAGCACCATTGCAATTTTTTCATTTTTACGACCTTTTTGAGGAAGAATAATTTAATCAGTTGATGTTTTTGAATTGTGATTTATGGTAAAAAAAATATATGTATCAGAATAAATTAGCAAAAGTTTATAGATCCGTAAAATTTGAGATTAAGTACTTTTTTAAAAATTCAATGTACCCCCGTTTTTTACGTGAATATGTAAAAAAGAAAAGAAATGAATTCTACAAAAGTAAGTTTAATTTTATTCTGACACGTGATTATATAAAAAAGTTTCATACAGGTGAAATAACTGAAAATATTTTAGATTACGGAATTGATTTATTCAGGTTTGAAGATGCCGGGATTTCGTGTTTCGGAGATTGTGCATTTGTCCATAAGTTTAACGGAAAAGAATTTTATACACTTAAAGAATCCTCAGGCATTAATAAAAGAGTTGATAAAAATGATATTATATTCGGTAAGCCTTTGAATCTTCATAGAGATGTGATTAATGAAGATGAGATATGTCTTGCCTGTTTTCCGAACGGATTTAATTACTGGCATTTTATATTTGATATTATGCCTAAAATAATGATAATGGAAGAAACCGGCTACAAGGGAAAATACCTTGTAAATGCAAGCGGCAGCCCGAAAGAAGTATTAGAACTTCTTGGCTTTGCCGCTGAACGTATTATATTTTGCGAGCGCAATAAGGTTATTCATGCAAAGAAATTATTAATGTTTGATGAGTCCTACGGTATAGAATTGGGCGGCAGGTGGCTTGAAGATACGCGTAATTTTGTAGTAAAAAGAATTGAGGAAAGATTCGGGAGTCTTATTGATGAAAGTTCTCCGAAAAAATTATATGTTTCACGTATAGGCTCTAGGCGGATTATAAATGAGAATGAACTTATTGATTATCTGAGACCCTATGGTTTTGCGATAATTGTGCCGGAAAAATTATCATTACTTGAACAAATAAAACTCTTTGCAAATGCAGATATAATAGTAACACCTCACGGTGCCAACGCCACAAATGTTCTATATTCAAAAAAGGGAACAACATTTGTTGAATGTTTCGGCCATTCCTGGGTAAATCCTTGTATGGTAAATACGGTTGATTTACTGGAATTAGACTATCATATGATTTGTGAGAGATTTATGCATAATTTGCCTCAATCTGGCAAGAATTCCAATTATATTGTAGATATAACTATATTCAAAAACCGAATGGCGCGAATTTTTGAATACTGGAATATGAAGAATACTGTTAAAAAATAGTTTATTTTTTGGCGAGAGTAATATTCAGGTCGCGGGTTTTTACTCTATCTAATACGTGCTGCAAATCTTCTTTCGTAATTACGGAGTCCTTGTCAAAATCAAGTTCTTTGTTTTTGAAATAATAATCGGAAGTAGACGGGTCGCTTGCACTTGTGAGAAACTTTTTGTTAATTCTTCCCGGAGTGTAGAAAAGGCTGTATAGTTCTCCGCCGTTCAATTCTCGTTGAGGATTTTTCATATAAAAGCTTTTCATGGCAAGAATATAATTCCTTACGTAAGGCATTTGTTTTTCTCGTGGGAGGGAAAGAAATTTCTCAATAACTATTTCTGTAATTCCGGGTCTGGCATTTTCATCTTTTTCAGCGTGGCTAATGCTCAGTTTCAGAGATTTTTTGTTCATTTGTCCGATTCCGCCGAAATTGCCGTTTTTGACATCAGGTTTAAATTGTGATTCTTTATATAAAAGTGCGGTCAAATCTTCAGGCGAGCATTTTACTCTTTCGGCTGTTTCAAGAACCTGTGTAACGAATTCATCAGAAACATCCGGAACAACATTCTGAATCATATTTTTTATAACAATAAATTTTGCGTTAGGGTGTTCAAAAATATCAGCAGCGATAGAAGTTTTAGTTTTAGTAAACAATTTTGCAACGCCGGGAGCCTGAACAGGCATAGCCAGTGATTGGGCAACCAGTAACATTCCCGGCAATGTTTTTCTTGCGGCTTTTTCTTTATTGAGGCAGGCATTTTTTAGCCTGTTAAATGCTCCGCTTACCTGCGGACGGCTGATACGGGGTATATGCATAATTTTCCTTCTTTCCGGAGATTATTTTTAATCAAACAAAAATATTTTTCAAGTGGGGTTAATCAAAAATAAAAAGCTTGTACATTTCAATTCCGAGTGCGTCTGCAATTGCACCGAGGGTTGCGACAGTAGGAGACTTTTCGCCGCGTTCGATTGAACCTATTGTTTCGCGGCTGAGGTCGGCTTTTTCAGCCAGTTCTTCCTGTTTTAAACCTGCTTTTGTTCTTGCAAGTTTAACATTCATTCCTACCAGTTTTGTGTATAAGTTGTTTTTAACCGTCATTATGTAAACTATAGTACACTATTGACAGTTTGATTTCCACGTGCTAAAATTCACTTGAAAGGAACTATAATTATCATGCAATGTTTATTAGAAGATCTTGGAGAAGAATTACTAAATATATATAATCTGCAAATGGCACTTGATAATGCGCTTATATACTGTATGGAAAAAGGTTTGAATACAGACCACATTATTGTTTTAAGCGGTTACATCTGCAAACGGTTGGGTAAATTTGTTACGAATTACGAATGTGCGGAACATGAGTATTATATGAAACATGTTTTTCCACTGTTGAACTAGCCCGGTATCGCCTTCTCCGCCGGTTCAACGCCGCCGTACAAGGCTACCTGCTTGGTTGCTCGCTTGGGGGAGTCGCAAGAAACTATTGACAAAAATTTTTCTTTAGAGTTATACTGTATGCAGATATGATGAATTTATTTACTGTAAAATCTAACACATCCTCCTCCTCCTGCAAGTACTCCGGGACTTGTATGAATTTTGGTGTGTAGATTTTTTAGGCAGTAAAATTTATAAAAATATTTAAGTCCCGCATTTTTTAAAAGGCGGGATTTTTCAGTGTGTAACAGATAAGGGAATCAGATGAATTTAACGGTAAACAATTACTACATAAGACACAGACAGCAGAATTTTAACGGACTATTGGACGGTGCCGTGACAAGCGGTTTAAAGCTTCTTGATACAAATGAAATGGCAAATGCCGTGCTTATTGATGTGGGTGCTATGGTTGTCCCTCGTACATATTACGATACAAAGGCCAGAAACAAGGATGCAGGTGCCGAAACTTTTTTCCGTGAACTCAGCGGAACATTTATCAACTGTCTGTCGGCAGGACTTCTCGGGATAGGAATTGCAAAGATTGCGAACAATCGTGTTATGCCTGAAGTAAAAATTGATGCAAATACGTGGTTCTCTAAAGATTCCGTGAATGTTCTAAAAACCGCATGGGATAATGCTGATAACAGAATTGATAAATATGTACAAAATGTTTTCGACAATCTTGGCGGACGCGATTACAAGAATATGCAGCATTTCAAAGATATTGAATGGGATAAAGTTCAATGGCACAATAACAATAACTGGAAACATATTTTCTGGAATAACGCGGGCTTTGTTGATATTGACGAAAAACTTAAAACTAAAAACGGCATTATCACTACAATGACACAGCTTATTGAGGATAAAACAATAACCAAACGAGACAAAGACAATGCTTTAAAAATTATGCACGCGCGGATTGCAAATGCGCTCGGTGCCGAACGTGATATTCAGGTGAAAATAGGAAACCACACTCTCGGTGCAACTCTGGAAAATGTTTTGCGCGACACATACGATATGGGCAGAAAAGTTTTTGCAAATAAAGAAATTAACATTGACACAGCCCTGAAAAAAATTGCAAAAGTAAATAATATTAAAATATTCGGCGCACTAGCAGGTGCTTCTGCTCTCGGGCTCACAAACCAGTATATTAATCGTAAAATTACCGAAAAACGCACCGGTAAAAAAGGATTTGTAGGCGATGTTGATTATGCACAAAAAACGGCCGCCTCAAAAATAACCAAACCAGAAGAAGATAAAAATCTCTGGCTCAAAAAGATTGCAGCAAGCGCCGGAATGATTGCCATGGTTATCGGGGTTATGAAAGTTAAAAACCTGAAAGATTTCGTTAAAAAACTCGAATTCACAGGCCCTGTCACAAGCGGTAATGCTATTAAAATAGTTTACGCCTCAACAATTGTCGGAAGGTTCCTCGCCGCAGACAACACAACAGAACTTCGCGAATCTGTTACACGAGATTATTTCGGTTTTCTGAACTGGCTTGTGTTCGGGGGCTTTGCGGCAAAAGGTGTCGCAAATCTTCTTGATAAAGACCGCAAAAACCTTTTCAATATCAAAAAAGAAGGCAAAGGCCTTAAACACTGGCTTAACGATTTAAACCTTAAAACCCACGCCGAAATCGCTGCGAAAGGCAAAGATTTTGCAAAGAAAAATATCTGGAAACTTAATGCCGCACATATTGCCGGACTTGCATATTCAGCGATTACGCTCGGAGTTTTGCTCCCTATGATTAATGACAAAATGACAAAATACAAAGCCCGAAAAGAAGCTGCAAAAGTTTAGTTTGTAGTATGATGTTCTTATGGAAATATATTATATTAACTCCGAAGAATTTTTAAAATCGCATGACACGGATTTTTTACGCCGCTTCACTGACGGACGTGAATTTAAATCTGTTAAGCGTTTTGTACAATATTCCCTCGGCCGTTATCTTGTTAAATCTGTTGCAAAAAAATTCTACATTATGGCTGATACTGAAATTATTGTTGAAAACGATAAACCGAAATTCAAAAACGGCGGAATGTTTTTTAGTATCTCGCACAGCGGAAAATATGTTGCCGCTGCGTTTGATAATGTTGCGTGCGGACTTGATATTGAGGAAATGAAGCCGCGTGATTTAGAGGCACTTTCTGCAAGATATAACAAAGATTTTCGAAACACGGAAGACTTTTATAAATTCTGGACTGAATATGAGGCCGAAATTAAGCTCCAGCAAAAAACACAGGCTTCTTATTCCTGTGTTTTTCAAGATAATTTTATGCTCACAGCCGTTTCGGTTAACCCTGCTTTTTCACAGCCATCCTGTATAAGTCGTTTCGACGCTTAATAATATCAGGATTTGCGAGGTAATCCTCGTATTTGCTTCTGCTGTTTATATATCCGTTCGGTGAAATCTCGATAATTCTATCAGCAACAGTCTGGATAAACTGGTAATCCTGAGATGTAAACAGTACTGTTCCTGTATAATCAATTATAGAGTTATTCAGGGCGGTAATTGATTCCAGGTCAAGGTGGTTTGTCGGCTCGTCGAAAATCATTACGTTGGATTCTTCAATCATCATTTTTGCCAGAATACAACGGACTTTTTCACCACCTGAAAGCACATTGACTTTCTTATCGGCATCGTCACCGGAGAATAGCATTCTGCCAAGATAGCCGCGTAAAAAGTTTACATGCTGGTCAGGCGAATACTGTGCAAGCCATTGCATAATAGTCTTATCTGATTCAAAATAGAAGTTGTTGTCTTTAGGAAAATAAGAAACAGTCGCCGTAACTCCCCATTTTACTTCTCCCGAATCAGGCTGTACTTTTCCTGCAAGAATATCAAACAGGGTTGAAATAATTAACGGGTCTTTTGCAATAAACGCAATTTTTTCTCCCTGATAAACTTCAAAACTGAAATTCTTAAACAAAAGCTCCCCGTCAACGGATTTTGTAAGTTTATCAACGGTCAGCACGTCTTTTCCGGGAATTTTTTGGTAGTTAAATCTTATTCTCGGATACTGTCTTGATGATGGCTTAATTTCTTCCAGAGAAAGTTTGTCCAGCATATTCTTTCTTGAAGTCGCTTGTTTTGCCTTAGAGGCATTTGCGCTGAAACGTGCAATAAACGCCTTTAATTCTTCCATTTTTTCTTCGGTTTTCTTATTCTGTTCTTCTTTTTGTTTTTTAATCAACTGGCTTGCCTCAGACCAGAATGAGTAATTACCTGTGTATAACTGAATATTTTTGTAATCAATATCTGCCATATGCGTGCAGACTCTGTCCAAAAATTTTCTGTCATGCGATACAACAATGACAAGGTTAGGAAAATCAATTAAAAATTCTTCAAGCCACGTAATAGTATTTATGTCGAGGTGGTTTGTCGGCTCGTCCAGAAGCAGAATATCAGGGTTCCCGAAAAGTGCCTGCGCAAGCAATACCCGCACCTTTTCGCTTCCTGCAAGGTCTTTCATTTGCGAATAGTGCAATTCATCTGAAATTCCCAATTCCGATAACAAAGAAGCAGCCATTGATTCTGCCTGCCACCCGTCAAGTTCTGCAAATTCTTCTTCCAGATGCGCCGCCTTAATCCCATCTTCATCGCTAAAATCAGGTTTTGCATATAATGCGTCACGCTCTTTCATTATGTCATAAAGCTTCTTATGACCCATAATTACCGTATCAATTACGCTGTATTCATCAAATTCAAAATGGTTCTGTTTCAAGACTGCAATTCGCTGCCCTTTTGAAATGCTTACCTCTCCGGATGTAGGTTCAAGCTCGCCTGATATAACCCTCAAAAGTGTACTCTTTCCAGCTCCGTTTGCTCCTATCACACCATAGCAGTTTCCCGGTACAAATTTTATCGAAACATTTTCAAACAGGGTTTGTGATCCGAATCTAACGGTTAATTTATTTGTTGTTATCATTTTCTTTCCTTTATTATTTTGTCACAAGCCGTGACGGGGTTAAATATTTCAACTTTGTTAACATCATAGCATAAAAATACTTGACAAATTGTTAGTCATGCCTTACAATAGTTTTGTTAGTCAAACCTAACATATTAAGGATGAAATTATGAGAGTAAATACCGTAAGTCTGTATAGAAGTTTGTATTGCGGCGGCGCAGCCATCACGCTCCCTTTTGGTACTTTCAATGCCGCAAATTCAGGGATGTATAAGCTGAAAATGCAGACTTACGAGTATTTTGCTAAATAAATAAGCTGTTAAAGAGGATTTTGTACCCGGAATTATCTTTGGTTACAATAAAATTCACCAGTGCGAGAAATCTTTAAAAAGAACTAATATAGAATTTGAACTAATAAAAATCCTAACTTATTGTTTATCATATTATTAACACTATTGATTGCGCTTGTCTGAATTTTCAGACAAGCTTTATTTTAAATACAAATGAAACAGGATACTTTTGTAAACTCTGAATATTCACTTAACATTACAAAAGTTAAGAAGAATGTCAAACTTATGGAGTAAGCCAAAAAAGCGGACACTGGAAAAGCTCCAATCGTGTGTTAATTATTATGTGTTTTATTTCCGTTTCTGTAACCGATTCCTGCTCTGTAGCCCGATACAGAATACATTAAAGGCAGTGCGGGTTCAATCCATTTTAAGCCTGACATTACCGCAACGGTCGCGATATCATCCGTATGGAGTCCGATATCCAGAGGTTCAGGTTTACGTTCGTCAAAAAGGTGTTCTTTTTTGTGTTTATCTTTGTGACCGTGTTCAAACATAGGGTTAATAATTTTATTTCCGATAAGGTTTGCAATAGCACTACCGCCGATTACTCCTGTTGTAATTATACCGGCTACCATTCCTCCGGCGCGTGCAGCTTTTGATTTTATGTTAAATTTTTCCATAATCGCTAAGGCTCCGCCTGCCCCTATGTTACATAAGAAGATATTTGCAAGGTACTGGTAGGAACCTTCTTTTATCTTATCCGGTATTCGTTTTTTCCAATTTTTTGTAGTCAGTTTATCTCCTATTATGCCGCCGGTAATTCCCCCAAGCACCGGAATCAGACCAAATACCGAAAGCCGGCCTATTTCAGAGAAGATTTCTTTAGAATCAATATTTTCCGGGTCAGGAATCAGATTATTTAACAGTTTTTTGCCTTCGGTATTTTTTTCAAATTTTTTAAAAAGAGTTTTTACTTCTTTAAATTTTAGAACATTAGTTTTGGCTTTTTCCAGAAGTTCTTTTGTTTTATCATCAACGTGATTTTTTTTGAGGAAATCTTCGACAAGTCCGGAGGCCTGAATTTTTAATTCTTTCATTGTTTTAGGAATTTCGTCAGCCTCTTTAAAAATTTTGTTTGTAATTTTAGGGGCGGCAAGTGCTGAAGCTACGGTTAAGGCCATTGTTGCCCCTATTCTTACGGCTGCTTTTTTTCTTTTATGCTGCGGTTCGTTTGACACCTCTTTTACTGTATAAGCTGTTGCTGCTGTTGTTAAAATTGCCGGAACTGCATTATGAAATTTTGCGACCAACATAGGCTGGTCGAGAAATTTACCTGCTACTTTTAGTGTATTCATGATTATTTGTCTCTATAGTATTTTTGGAATGCTTCTATATATTCGGGGTTGGTTTTGTGAAAATTTTTCAAGGCAGTGAATCTGTCCAAAACATTTTGTGAAATTATATGTTCTATTTTACAAGCTGTTGTGGCAGCTTCAGCATGTTCAAGTCCCATAATTTCTTCAAAGAAATATTGCAGAGTATTATGTTTTTCTATGACACCTAGAGCCTGCTTTTTACCTTCTTCGGTCATTGAAATCATATCGTATCTTCCGTAATTGATTAACTGTTTGTCGGCAAGTTTTTTCAATGCTTCTGTAACGGATGCACGGCTTACGTTAAGTTCACGTGAAATATCTATTGCGCGTACTTTTTCGCTCTTATCTATTATATTATATATAACTTCAAGATAATCTTCTAGGCTTGAACTTAGTTTTTCCTTTGTCACATTTATCTCCGAAATTACTTACAAAATTATTGTAAGGCAAGCCTAACAATTTGTCAACCCCTATTTTACAAGTGAGGCATTTTTTTCTTCGGGTTTTTTCTTAAGGCCTTTGTATAGGGCATTAGCGAGCACTGCGGCAGCAAGAAGAACAGCAGCAATTATGATTCCGTGTTTTGTTTTCAATTCTTTTTTTGTTTTTTGTGAGAATTTTTGTGTGAAGAAAAGTTCCTGAGCGTTATCATAAAATAGTTTATTGGAAATTTTTTCCCCATCTTGCCCGAATTCATTTTTAATGGAATTTTTAATCTGTTTAATATTTTCACTATAATAATTTTGGTCGTATAATCCTTCTGCGCCAAATCTTCCTATAGGTGCATCTGTACCGAATAACAGACGGGATGTCATATCCCCTTTTTCTGTATGTTGGAGTTTTTTAAGGGTATCGGTTATGACTTTTTTGTCAGATGAATTGCAATCTACCCAGGAAATGTCTGCATAAATCGTAGCATCGCCTTTGTTGATAGAATCCAGCAGAACTTTTACTGCTCTTGAATGCGAATCTTCACCGGCACCGAGATGGGCAAGGATTACCGGAACTTTCGGGTGGCGTTTGGCAAGTTCGTAAATCTGTTCCGGTGAGGAGTATTTACATCCTGCTGCGTCACAATGGAACAGACATGGCAGATTATTTTGCTCTGCAACTTTCATGTAGTCATCATATTTTGCGTCATTGGCGGCAAGCTTCATATGAAGCGGGTGGAATTTTAGTCCGTAGAATTGCCCTTCTTTTAAAATTGTTCTTATATTATCGGCATTTTGGGTTTTGTCAGGCTGGCAAACCGCAAGAGGTTTCAGGACAGGATTTGATTTTGTGATATTTAAAATTTCTCTGTTGCCGTCAATTTCATTTAAAAAAGTTTTCTGAAGACCTTTTTCTTTTAACTTGCCTTCCATATCATGGCTTACGTTATCAATACAATTGAGGTTTGAAACAAGTATTTTTTCTACTGTATCATGGCCGTCATTTACAGGATTTGCGGTAATCCTGTTAAAGTGGCTTGCTTCGAATTTGTCACAGGTATTGTTTAATCCGTCTGCAAATATTCCCACATGAGCGTGGGCGTCAATAATTTTGCCGCTGAAAACCACGCGGCCGGCGTTATTTGTACGCATAGAAATGTTTTGTATTTTCATAATTCAAGAGACCTTTCAATTTATAATTAAAACATAAAAACATTAATTACAATACTCCATTATGTAATCATCCATAACAAAATTATTGCCTATGTCGGTTACTACCGAATCAAGTATTTTAAATCCCCATTTTTTGTAGGCATTGATAGTATTTAAGTTGTATTTGTTTACAGTTAGAGTAATTTTTTTCCCTTCAGCCAGCTCCTTAATTTTTTCAAAAGCCTTTGTTCCTATACCTTTGTGGCGATTGGAACCATAAATATACAATTTTGAAAGAAAGATATAATCTTTTTTATCGGAAATTCCGAAATATCCTATGTTTTCTCCGTTTTCGTTTATAAAGTAATAAGTATAATTTTCATTTTCAATCTGGTTTTTAATTGCTCGTTCGGACTGAAATTTTTCAACCATATAATTAATCTGTTCGGATGAAAGAATAACAGGCCAGTATTCGTGCCAGATTTTTGACGCGAGAGCCGCGAGTTCTTTTATATCTTCTGCTTTTATAAATTCAATCATACCCACCTGCACTGAATTAGACATAATTCTTCTTTACTTTCTGCATTTTTAAGCACATGTACAGTTGTAAAATCGTCTTTTACTTCTACTTGAGAAATCAGTTTTTCGCCGAATTTGATTTCTTTTTTGAAAACCATATCAAGAGTTTTAATTTTATGTGATGATTTAAAGTCGAAACTCAGCGGCTCAAAAGCCCAGATAATATAGTTTCCGTTGTTTGCATGTTTGTTTACATCGATGTCGTTGTAGCGGACTTCAAACTCTTTTTCAATGTCGATTTTTGACAGCGGTCTGATTTTTTCAAAGTTCAAATCCCCTTCCTGTTTTTCATAAACCGGCATTTTAGGGTTATTTTCAAGTCCTGTGTTTATCGGTATAAGAGCGCGTGTTGAAATATCTACAAGCGACCATACACTTGCTGCACGACCGAGCAGTCTGCCGCCTTCAAAAAATTCAAAATCTCTGTATGCAAAAAGTTTGTTATATCCGCGCGGCTGAGTTTTCAGAGTTAAATTTTTCACGTCAACCGGATAGTTATTAAATTCCATATGATATTTTAAAAGAAACCAGGCGATGTTTTTAGGCGTAATAAATGAATAACCGAAGCCTAAATCTTCTGCATTTTTGCTTGCGATATCCTGAAGATAATTCAGAAGCGAAAATGGTTTTAAAGCCTTATTGTAATCCATTTCGGAATATTTTACATTAATATTTTCCACATAACCGTTAATAATCATAGGGTTATTTTATCATAATTTGCAGAATTCGTCGGATTGTTAAATTTTGGTTAAAAAATGAAGGTTTTTTTTAAAACGGATAAATAATATAAGTGTGGTTGATGAGAGCCGCTAAAGATTAGCTGACCCGGCAAGCCGATTAGATATAAACTGAAAGGAGTGTTGAGTATGAGATTTTTAGTTAAGAAAGCACCGGATAATTTTATCAAATCCGTTAATGATGAAATTAATTCCATTTTAAGCAGGCATTTTGACAATTATTATCCTGATTACGGATTTGAACAAGAAGCTGATAAGATGTCTATGCCTGTTGAAATTACTGAAAAAGAAAAGGATTATGAAGTCCGGGCGGAAGTACCGGGAGTTAAAAAAGAGGATTTGGACATTGATATTGAGAAAAACTCAATTACTATTAATGCAAAAAAAGAAGAAGAATCAAAAGAAGATACAAAAGGTTATAAAAAATCAGAGTTCAGATACGGTGAATTTTCAAGAACGGTATATTTCCCTCAGGAAATTGATATTGACAGGGCAGAAGCAAAACTTGAACACGGCGTTTTAAAAATACATGCACCTAAACGTTATGCTGAAAAAGAATCCGTAAAAAAACTCGCAATTAAATAAAAAATCTTCCTCCAATCTAAGATAAAGAGCAGGCTGTTGTGTCTGCTCTTTATATATTTAATATCTTAAAGGTATTTTTGAACGGTTAATTGTTTTCTTTTCATATCCGAAGTTAGCAAGCATCCGGCAAGTGCTTGTGTAGAATATATTTTCATCAAGCGTCGGCCCGATGTTTATTGAACTCACCGTTCGTTTTAAAAACTTGTATTCTATATACGGTATAAATAAACCGTTCTTTTCAAATATTTTCGTTTGCTTGTAAGAAGTTGGGCTGAAATTGCTTATGAATATTATCCTGTATTCTTTTTCGTCTTTAAAATGCGGGTTTTTGAAAAATAAACTAATTATGCTTAAAATATCAATTAATTCAAATAATATATCCTGACATTTTTCGAGATTTTTCTGAGTTTTCTTAGTGCTGAGCTGCTTTTCGAATTGTCTGTTCCATTTCTCAAAAATGAGTTTCAAAACAGTTATCTGAGTTTCCTGCTTATATATAATGTTTCCGTAAACAGAATGAAATCCCTGACGCTCCATATCTGCAATTAAATCTTTCTTGCAAAAACCTATGTTGTAACCCGTATAAGTCTGACCTTTGGAATAGTTGTTCCATAATGTAAGATTATCGCTGTCCGTGGAAAATGATATTGTATAATACTCGTATTTATTTAAAAAGCTGTCGTCGCCGTCTATTATATTTTTGTACTTTTTGTAGAAGTGTTCCTTAATCCTGGAGAATAATTCAGGATTAAGCTGCGGAATTTCGTCTATAAGATTTACAATAAGCCTGTAGGAGTAAGTAACTTCTTCCTTATCATTAAGATAAAGTGCATTGGAAAATCGTACGGTGCCGGATTCCAAAATACTAAGGAGCTTTTCAGGCTTTGTATAGTGGTAAAGGGTGCTGTTGGAGCCATCATCGAGAATTTTCTTTACCCTTGGAATTTTTTTCAGTAAACCATCGTAATCAATCATTTTTCATAAACCCTAAACATCATTATAAAGAAACTTTTGTTCAAAGATTAAATACACAAAAAGATGAGATTAATTGAATAATTTTGAACATTTTTCCTGAATATCTAATGTAATATCTTGTGCTAGTTTTTCCTTGAGTCCTATATTTTTTGCTACAGCTAGAATATCATCTAAAGTCGGATTTTTGCCTTCTCCGTTGATTGTTGTTGCGTGTTCGCCATTAAATGAAAAACTATAAGTCAAATCATACGCAGGAGATAAATGCCATTCTTTTTTTGTATCATCAAAAAGAAAAGAAAAATTCTTTGAATGGTCATCTCTGTTATGTGCAAACACATTAAAGCACATTAACCTGATTAACTGTTCAATATCCTGATAATTTCTTGTTAATTCAAGTGTTAATTTCATCAATGTATTGTAATCAAGATTAGGAAACCTGTGACTTGTTTCTAACAGCCCGCTTGCGGATACCATATGAACTTTTTTACCATTTTTGCGGTCAAACCTTTTTATCCCAAAATATCCTGAACAAATTTTTGAGGGAAAAAGCCTTGTTTCCGTCATATTTATTCCGCAATTTTTTGCACATAAGGAATATTGATATTCTTTTTCCCCAATATTTTTAGGATCAGATGAGGAAGGAAACTTAATAATCCAATCCTCGTTGTCAATTGATGTTAAAATCTTTGGTCTTGCACCACCGGATGAGCCTCCTAAGATAAAAAGTTCATCCAAATTATCCGAATTTTGCGATTCTAATATTTTTGAACACTCTTGTGCAAGAATATCATAATCACTAATGCTATTTTCTGATTCAAAT
>DVIU01000116.1 GCA_018711035.1 Candidatus Scatousia excrementigallinarum | reverse complement strand
ATTACATAATTACATAAATAAAGAAATTTTAAAAAATATTCCAATTCATCCCTGTGCCTATGCTTTTAATAGAAATGGAGGAATATTAAAATGTGCACAGAAGCATTGTGGTTGTGAGTGGTTATTACAATTTGATTTAAAAGATTTTTTCTTTAGTATTACAGAAAGTAATGTATACAATGTTTTTAAATCTATAGGCTATAAAGATATTTTGGCATTTGAACTAGCTAGAATTTGTACAACTACAAGATTACCGCGTTCGTATAATATGCCTCGAAATAAAAATGCCTATAATTATAAACAATATAAATATGATTTGATTGGGGTATTACCCCAAGGAGCTGCCACGAGTCCCGCATTAAGTAATCTGGTAGCAAAAAATCTGGATGAAGAGTTACAAGAGTATGCGAAAAATCTTGGTTTTGTATACACAAGATATGCTGACGATTTAACCTTTTCTACAGTGAGTTTACCAAATAATTTATCTATAGATACAATAAGGAGGCAAATTATTAAAATTATTAGAAAAAATCATTTCATAGAAAATAAAGAGAAAAGTAGAATTGCTGGCCCCGGAGCAAAAAAATTAGTATTAGGTCTTTTAGTAGATGGAAAACAACCTCGAATATCGAAAGAAGGATTTAAAAGGATTGAGGGGTTACTATATATTATTAAAAAGTTTGGATTGCAATCTGTTGCAAAGGAAAGAGGATTTTATTCTACATATGGTTTAATGAACCATTTGATAGGACTTATGGCATACTTAAAAGATGTTGATATTGCTAAATATAACAAAATTGAACCTTTATTTTCTGAAATAAAAAGTAGATATGGTGAATTATTTTAAAAAAATATAACTATCTTCCGACTAATATGTCAAACTCGTGACACTTTTTCTCAAAATCCCTGACACGCGACAATTAGGATATGACGAATTTGCCAAAACACTTGAAAACAGTAAGACAGCATGTCTTAAGGGCATTAAAAAAGAGCCCGTAGGCTCTTTTGAGTATGTTTCACCAAGTTCGACTTGTATGAAATGGTGGAGGTTAGGAGATTCGAACTCCTGACCCCCTGCGTGCAAAGCAGGTGCTCTACCAGCTGAGCTAAACCCCCACGAGTTCTTTATTTATTTGTCACAATATTTATTTTACATGCTGATTTTTTTTTGTAAAGTCCTTTTTTCTATTTTTTAGAATTTTAGTTCAGAGTCAATCAGTTCTATTATTTTATTATATCTCTGCTTATCATTTATATACCACCAACCCATTAACGCTTCAAATGAAGTTGCACGACGGTACTCTGTCTGAATCTGCCTGCGCCCGACGGGTATTGGAAGATTACGCGCACGTCGGGAAATTTCTTGTTCCGCATCTGTTAAATCAGATTCTATTATATTTAATAACTCTGCCTGGTATGATGCTTTTACCTTATCAGTCGTAATTTTATGCAATTTTTTAGGACTTTCGGTCAGCCTTATCGTCTTTTCACGAATATACAGTTCCCAAACCGCATCTCCTATATATGCATAATTTCTTAGATTAAGTTCTTCCATAAACCTAATCTACCACGAAAATGTATCATGTTGAATTTTTTGCCTGTGTATGTAACAATGAGTTCAAAGTAAGGAAGTTTTTTATTCTTTTGATTAAGGAGAGTTTATGAAAAAAGTTTTATTTATACTGAGCCTTTGTTTAATCGGCAATACAATGCCTGTTTTGGCTCAGGACGCAGACAATACCCCATGTGAGGTCTCTATTATAGAAGAACAACAATATGACTATGCCTCACAGCTTATCGAAAAAATAAAACTGCAAAGAGATAGTATTTATAATGCGTTAAATCTCACTCCTTCTCAAATTAAATGCAAAAACGAGATTGAAAAAAATCGGTTTGAGGCTCTTGCACCTGAGTTAAAAAAATTCTGTCTTGCAAAAAAGAAACTGAAAAACGCTCAGGAGAAATGTGATAAAGCCGGAATTGCACGTGCAGAAAAAGAATTAAAACCAATTAGAAAATGTATTCAAAAAATTTCTTCAGAATACGATAAACAATTCATGGAAATACTTAACAATGAACAAAAAGCTAAGTATCGTATGATTAGAAAACTTAAAAGAAATGATTTAAAAAAGTTAAATAAAGTTCAGCAAAAAGGAGCAAAACCCTCTGACTTAAGGCCGTTCGGGGAAAAGATTTCACAGCCGGCATATATGGAGCAGCAGCACAACAAGACATGTTTATGGCATAAAATGATAAATAAAATGAAGAAAAAATAATATGGATGAATTAATTGAAAATTTAAAGGGGATAGGTCTGAACAGCTATGAGGCTAAGGTATACATTGCATTGCTCAAAAAATATCCGGCAACAGGTTATGAGGTAAGCAAACTTGCAGATATACCACAATCAAGGGCTTATGATACTCTTAAGGCACTTGAATTAGAACATATTGTAACAGGTTCCAATACAAAACCTGTAACATATACGCCCATAAAACCAAAAGAACTTACTAAAAGATACAAACGAAAAATTACTTCCACTCTTGATTTTCTGGAAAAAAAACTTCCTAATGTAAAAGATAATTATACTGAACCTATTTTAAGCGTCAGCGGTACAACTGCAATTCACAAAAAAATAATTGAAATAATTAACAGTGCATCAAAAGAAATATTTATGGAAATATGGTCACAGGATTTCAAATATTTTGAACCGCATCTATTTGAGGCATACAACCGCGGCCTTGACATTAAAATTGTGGGCTATGATAATTTTGTTTGCAACTTCGGTACAGTTTTCAAACATACCGGAGGAAGAGAAATTGAGCACTCTCTGGGAGGAAAAATGATATTTCTTGCAGTTGATAATTGTGAAGGGTGTTTCGGTAAAATTACACAGTCAAAGAATCAGGAAACAAATATTATCTGGACAAAAAATGAAGACATTGTATTTTTAATAAAAGAATTCATTGTACATGATATGTATTTGATAGATATAGCCGAAAAATTCCCTGAACAATTAAAATATTTCTACGGAGCCGGGCTCAAAAAGCTTAAAGATAAAGTTCTTGCCGGAAGTGATTTTTATAAAGTTCACTAATTACTACCATGGATAATCTTTCTTTATTTCCCATCCGTCATTTAGAATTAAAGCTGTGCATAATAAGTTTCTATGTGACTCTTGCTTAATATCACGTTTACAAGCATTTAACAAATACTCCCTGCTTTTTCCGAAACCATAAGGAATTAATTTTAATGTTTTCGTTGCATCTAAATAAAAGACATAAAAATCCCGGCCAAGAGTATTCGGCTTAGCTTTCCCGTTAGTATCAATATAAATCATAGGCATTACTAAAGTTGTATCATTTTCATTAAAAGAATTATATGAAAAAAATAAAGTAACACCATTTGGTAATCCCCACATGACACATTGATATTCTTTAGGAAGATAAACCCGTCCGTCTTTTGACAAATAAGGCCCGTAACCTTCATCTTTTAAAAATATTATAGAAACATCCCCATTAGATTTCATATAAGGAGCAATGTACTTCTGTACAAAATAGGCCGCTTTTTTATTTTTTTCAGAAGTACTAGCTTGATAGTCAGAATCAACATCCCAATTTCTCATATCTCCGTAATCGGCCTGTGCTAGATTTATAGCTTGATATAACTGGCTGTAGGTCTGTTTCAAACGGACTGCAACAACTTTCTTCTGATTTTGCTGAATTATTGCCGGCAATGTCAATGCGGCTACGACTCCGATTACCCCTATGGTTATTAAGACCTCCGCAAGGGTAAATCCGCGCCGCAGCTTAAATCTACCCCCCCCCCCTCCTCGTAAATACAGTTATATCAATAGTTTTCATAAATTTTCTCCTTTTATCCGTATATTCACTTCTATTATATTATAAACTTATCTGGATATTTTTACAAAAGGAAAAAACAACGTAACATTTTCTTTACTTTTAATTTTCAAAATACTTATTAAGATTTATAATAAAAATGTTTGTAAATAACATAATTAATATTGGGGCATACAGGAGAAATAATGGAAGGTTACAGTTTCGAGTTAATCACGGGACCAATGAGCTGCGGTAAAACTGAAGAACTCTTAAGAAGAATAAGACGCTGCATTATCGCTAAAAAGAAAGTTAAAGTAATTTCACCCGATGTAGATACACGTTCAAAAGGTGATTACATTGAATCAAGAAACGGTTTATGGCTTGATGCAATTAAAGTTAAGCATTCAATTCAAATATTAAGCCTTGTTAAACCCGAAGATGAAATTGTTGCTATAGATGAACTTCAGTTTTTTGACGGAAATATAACAAAAGTTATTTCAAAATTAATGGATGAAGGCAAGAAGGTTATCGGCACAGGGTTAGAACTTGACTTCAAAGCGGAACCTTTCGGTCACATGCCGGAATTAATGTGTATTGCAACAAAAGTCGATAAACTTCATGCGGTATGTATGAAGTGCGGATGTGAGCATGCAACAAGAACCCAGAGACTTATAGACGGCAAACCTGCTGATAAAAATTCACCGTTAATCATGATTGGCGGAGATGAAACATATGAAGCAAGATGTATTAAATGTTACGAACTGCCTGACAATCAGCCTAAAAAACCGGGCGTAAAAATTCTGCCGTTCAGTCTGAAATACTAACCCCGCCGTAAAAACGTTTTCGTTCTAAGCTTCGGTTTAGTATCGTACCTTTGCACAAAAAAATGCCGGTATAGTGTGATACCGGCAGGCTTTACTTTTAATAAAGTAAAGAGGTGATGATTATTTATTGTTCATTATAATTTACTTCCAACTGCTTTATACAAACTTATGTAATCAACCATACATTCTATTTGCTGCTGTGCAACAAGTTTATCAATCGTGAGCAGGTTTTCTTTGTACTGGATTAAATCCAGTTTAGAAATAATCCCCTGATTGAATTTGTCACGGTTATACATAAAGTCTGTCTGTTCAAGTTCTGCTTGTTTTTTGGTCTGTGACATCTTTTCAGTATCTTTTTTAACCGAAACAAGGGCATCATTAACTTCCTGAATAGCGGTTAAATTGGTTTTCATATATTTATTAAGAATTTCATCATACTGAACCTTTTTCAATTTTAAATTAGCAATACGTCTTCCGCCTGTGAATATAGGAAGCATAGCCCCTGCGGCAAGAGCACCTAACATGCCTGAAGTAGACCATGCACTGCCGAAGTTTGCAGCATTAAACAGAGCAAGTCCGGTAAGGTTTATTGACGGTAAAAATTCTTTTCTTGCAACCCTTACATCAATACCTGCCTTTTCAACCATAGCTTCTGCTTTAAGATAATCAGGTCTTTGTACGATAATATCCGATGAAATTTCAGAAGGAATATTACCTGTAAAGTTTATATTATCATAAGCAGTTCTTTTAAATTCGTTTACATTTTCAGGGCTTTCACCGACCAGAACAGCAAGCTGGTGAAGAAGGAATTCTCTTTGTTTTTGAAGTTCAATAAGGTCGGTTTGTCCCTGAACAAGCGACTTGTTTGCCTTTACCGTATCTGCTGCGGAAGTTATACCTTCACGGTTTCGTGCAAGCATAAGGTCATATATTTCCTGACGGAGGTCAACTATTTCTTTTTGGATGTCAATAAGTTTATCCAGTCTTACTATATTTAAGTATGCAGTGCCGACTGATGAAGCGATTGCAATATAAGCAGCACGTTCATCATATTTTGAACCTTCATATAACTTTTTAGCTGATTTGGTTTTATCTCTGTTTTTAAGAAAAATATCAACTTCGTAATTAGCAATTGCAGGTGTCGCAAACATCCAATCCCAGTTGGAATTATTAGGCATTTTTACATAATTGGGAGCAAAACCAGCTGCGACTTGAGGCAATTCGTTAGCAAACTGAATTCTGGTATTCTGGTAGTATTCTTGAACTGCAAGTGTAGCATTTTTTAAATCATAGTTATTCTTAATTGCTTTATCAATATATGCATTGAGATTTTCGTCATTAAAGTTATTCCAGAAATCCATATTTACATATGCATATTTATAATCGTCAGATACCTTTTTGCTCTTTTTGACCATGCTTTTAAATTGTTTAGGCTGTGCAGCACTTGTATTTTCAACAGCCAGAACAGGAGTAAAAGTCATGCTCATCATACTCATCAAAAGTGTTATTGTTAATACCTTTTTCAACGTTTTAATTCCTTCTAATAATGTACTTGCAATTTTTACAATGATATGTTAGCATACTATTGTTGTAAATGCAACATATTTTTTTTACAACATAATTTAAAATCTGAATCGGAACTGGAATGAATACAAAAAAACATTATACAGACAGCATATATTATGATATAGAATTAACTGCCAGAATTATGAAACTTTTGGGCACACAGGTTTTCGAAAATCTTAAAATAGGAATTACTCCGGAAGAACATGCTGCATTGGATACAATATTCTGTCATCCGGGAATCTGCCAGCGGGACCTTGCGAAATTAATCTTAAAAGACAGAGCAAATACAGGCAGAATCCTTCATTCTTTAGAATCTAAAAATCTAATTACCAGAACTATTGACATGAAAAATAACAGACTGATAAAAAAAATGATTATTACTGATGAAGGAAACAAAAAACTTGAAGAAACAAACGATAAAGTAAAATTACATTTACAAAATGTATCTTGCAAATTCAGAGAAGAAGAAATATATAAACTTCAGGAAACATTAAGAGCATTCAGAAAAAACTTAGAAGAACTTGTAAACATGAATATATAATTATATAAAGAGGTTAAAAAATGGAAGACACAACGACAGAAGTTAAAGAAGAAGAGAAAAAACAGCCGCCAAAAGGCATGAAAAGAACAATCGGCGCAATTATCGGCGTAATCATATTATGCGGTGTAGGGTATTTTGTACACGATGCATTAATGTATCAATCAACGGATGACGCTTACGTAGAGACAACAACAGTTCAGGTTTCCCCTAAAGTAAGCGGTCATATAACTAAAGTTTACGTGGACGATAACCAGCATATTGAAGCAGGTATGGTGGTAGCAGAAATCGACGATACTGATTATAAGGTTGCACTGCAAAAAGCCGAAGCAGCTTACGAAAAAGTTTTGCTCGACCAGAAAAACGCTCAGGCGAACTTTAAAGCTATGCAGACAAATATTGAAGTAGCAAAGAAAGATTTAGACAGATATACAAAATTGTTTGAATCAGGTGCAGTTTCAAAACAAACTCTTGACACCGCACAGGCAAAATACGACTCTGCACAGGCTAATTTAACACAGGCAGAACAAGCATTATTGTCAAAAAGTGACAATAAAGTTGCCGACGCAAATTTAAAAGTTGTGAAAGCAGAACTTGATCAGGCAAAATTAAATCTTCAATACACAAAAGTTATAGCACCTCAAACAGGTACGGTAACAAGCAGACGTGTTGAAAAAGGGATGTTTGTCCAAACCGGTTCGCCTTTATTTGTAATAGTTCCGGACAAAGTATGGGTTGTTGCAAACTTTAAAGAAAACCAGTTAAGAAACATGAAACCTCATCAAAAAGTTGATATTAAAGTAGATACCTATCCGAACCACATTTTCAAAGGTGAAGTTCAAAGTATTCAAAGAAGTTCCGGCGCAAAGTCAAGCCTCTTCCCGCCTGAAAATGCAGTAGGTTCATTCGTTAAAATCGTACAAAGAATTCCGGTAAAAATTGTGTTCACAGAAAAAATTAATCCTGATGAATTTACGATAGTTCCTGGAATGTCAGTTGTACCAAAAGTAAGGGTAAAAGAATAAGAGAGAGATTTAGAAAAGTGAGCAGAGGCAAAAGACCGAAACTCACTTTTTTAAAAAAAAGGATTTAACTATGACAACAGAAGAATGGAAACCGTCGGTTAATCCGTGGTTGTTAATTTTACCGGTAATGCTTGCAACATTCATGTATGCATTAGATGAAACAGTTGCAAACGTAGCATTGCCTCATATTGCAGGAACATACTCTGTCAGCAGTCAGGAATCCATCTGGGTTTTGACAAGTTACCTGATGGCAAGCAGTATTGTAATTCCCATGATTGATTTTTTCTGTAAATTTCTCGGACGGAAAAACTTCTTTATGCTTGGTGTGTTTATATTTACGATAGCATCGTTTTTATGCGGAATATCAAATTCAATAGGAATGATTGTTTTCGCGCGGGCTTTGCAAGGATTTGGCGGCGGATGTCTTATGCCAATGGCGCAATCCGTTTGTATGGAAAGCTTTACCGGTGAAGCCAGAAATAAAGCAATGGCGGTTTTCGGACTTGTTGTAGTCGTAGCCCCTATACTCGGCCCTGTTATGGGCGGATGGATTACGGAAAACTGGTCTTGGCCTTATATATTCTTTATTAATGTTCCGGTCGGATTTATTTGTATTGCTCTTGCAAAAATGTATCTTGAAGACCCGCCATATGCTAAAAAACAAAAAGGTACACATCTGGACAAATTCGGCTTTCTGTGGCTTTGTATATGGCTGATACCTCTCCAGATAGTTTTTGATAAAGGAAACGACGCGGATTGGTTTAATGCGCCGTGGATATGCTGGCTGACGGCTGTTGCTGTTTTCGGGTGTATTTTATTCTTTATCTCTCAAGTAAAGGGAAAAAATCCCCTGGTAAAACTTGATGTATTAAAGGATACAAATTTCCTTTGCGGAACAGGGATGTTAATATTAATCAACGCTGTATTACTTGCTTCTCTAGCAATTCTTCCTCAAATGCTTCAAAACATGATGGGATACGATGCATTCACAAGCGGGCTTGCAATAATGCCGCGAGGATTGGGCGCATTTACGGCTCTTGCAATATTCGGCGGTCTGGGCGGCAAAATCAGCTACAGAAATTATGGAATAATAGGTCTTTGCTGTCTTGGTTTGGGCGGATGGATGTTAGGAGAATTAAACCTACAAATAAGCATGATGAATATTGTTATACCAAACTTTGTATTCGGCGTGGGGCTTGTATTTACAATGATGCCTATTACTACTCTTTCCTGCATAACACTAAGGAATGACCAGATGACAAACGCGTCGGGATTTCAGAACCTTTTGAAAACAATAGGCGGTGCTATAGGAACGTCGCTTGTGGCAACCATGTTATCAAGATTTTCACAGGTACACCAGCATGGTCTTGTGAAGTCAATGCACGACCTTAACCCAGTTTATTCCGAACGCTTAAGCGCTTATGCCGCAAGTTTTATACATCAGGCAGGAGATATGTTTAACGCTGCGTATATGGCAGGCAAAATGTTATATAACCAGCTTATACAACAGTCTGCGCTTTGTGCTTATATGACAACATTCAAAGTATTTGCAGCCGCATGTTTTATTTTAGTGCCGTTTATGTTTTTATTAAAAGGTGAAAAGACAAAGGAACAACAGGGGAATTAATGGCAAACGAAGAAACTCAGGAATGGATACCCTCGGTAAATCCGTGGATAATGATTATACCGGTAATGCTTGCGGTATTTATCTATGTATTGGACGGAACAATAGGAAACGTAGCATTGCCGCATATGGCAGGGAGTTTTTCGGCTACCCGCGACGAATCTATGTGGATTTTAACAAGTTATCTTATTGCGGCGGGAATCGTTATTCCTGCGGTGGATTTCTTTAGTAAAGTTTTCGGCCGTAAAAACTTCTTTATAATAAGTATTATGCTTTTTACGATTGCGTCAATGCTATGCGGAATGGCTAAAAATATTGAGTTCATGATATTTGCCAGAGTACTGCAAGGATTTGGCGGCGGCGGGATTCTTCCTATATCTCAGGCAATAATGGTTGAGAGTTTTCCTAAAGAAAAACGTGGGCTTGCAATGTCTGTTTTCGGCATGGGAGTAATCTTAGCACCTATTATAGGGCCTGTTCTCGGCGGATGGATTACGGATAACTGGACGTGGCCGTGGATTTTTTATATTAACGTTCCGTTCGGCTGTGCGGCTGCGCTGTTATGCCACAGGCTGCTTGAGGATCCGCCTTATGCAAAAAAACAAAAAAATGTAAAAATTGACGGCAGAGGATTTTTCTACCTTACAATATGGCTTGTTACACTCCAGACTGTTCTTGATAAAGGAAATAATGCGGATTGGTTCAACGCAACGTGGATTCGCTGGACATTCGGAGTATCTGTTGTTGCATGTATATTGTTCTTTCACTCACAGTTAACCAACAAAGATTCGCTTGTAGATTTGCGGGTATTCAAGGACAGAAACTTCACCGCCGGTACAATCATTCAGGTTGTAATTCAGGCTGTATTATACGCCTCGCTTGCAATTCTTCCTCAATTCTTGCAAAGTATGATGGGATATACGGCATTTTTGAGCGGGGAAACCATGATGCCGAGAGGTTTCGGGAGTATGGTGGCAATGTTTATGACTGCTACATTATCAAACAAAATTGACAACAGGCTTCTTGTAGTTGCGGGCTTATCGTTAATAGGCGGGGCGGGACTTGCTTTCGGGTCTTTAAACTTGCAAATATCCAATATGAATATTGCTATTCCAAACTTCTTTATGGGAATGGGAATGGGTTTATCAATGGTACCTATTATGAACCTTTCTCTTGATACTTTGAAAAACGAACAGATGACGAATGCGACAGGTATGCAAAACTTGTTGAAAAATATCGGAAGTGCAATCGGAACATCTCTTGTTGCGACAATGCTGACGAGATTTGCACAAGTTCACCAGTATATGCTTGTAGGTAAATTACATGAGCTTAACCCTGTTTTTACAGCCAAAATGCAGTCTACAGCAGGTGCACTTTCTGCCTATGCACACCAGAGTGTTGCGCAGTATATGGCTCAGTACTCTTTGTACGGCGATTTAATTAAACAATCTACGTTATGGGCATTCATAGATTCATTCAGAATTTTCGGGCTGCTATGTTTTATAGTAATCCCGCTTCTTGGATTAATGAAAAAAATTAAAAAGAATGCAGGCTAAATAAAATTTATTACAACGATTTCAGGGAAACAATTAAACCTTAAAGGAAGAATACTTGTACCCAGTCCGCGGGAAACAAACATTCGCTCATTTTCATAGTATCCGTAAGCATATTTTGTTCCGTATTTGGACGGTACTGTAAGAGGTTTCACTATAACAACCTGCCCGCCATGAGTATGCCCGCAAAGGGTCAGATTAACACTATCAGGCACATGTTCTATAATATCAGGTGTATGAGACAAGAATATTACGGAATTTTTAACACCTGAAAGAGCTTTCTTTATATCAGGCATTCCCGTTTGCAAATCTTCAACTCCCGCAACGGTAAATTCCCCAAAATTCCTGTTTGAATTTTCCAGAACAGTAATTCCTTCTGTCTCAAAAGCTTCAATAATCTCTTTTTTCCCCTGCCATCCGTCGTGGTTTCCCATCACAGCAACAGTTCCGTAACGGGATTTTAAATCTCCGAGTAAGCCTGCAATTATATCTACATTAAGTGTATTTCCTTTTTTATGACCGTTTACATAATCTCCTCCCAGAAGAATTACATCAGGATTTTGTTCGTTAATCTTTTTTACAATTCTTTCAAGACGATACTTTTCGTGAGGTTTTACATGAAAATCAGACGCAAAGACAATTTTCAATCCTTTCAAACGCTCATCAGATACTGTAATACGTTTTACTGTTAAAATATTCGGCTCTATCACCGACACATATAAAAACAGTATAAATAAAAAAACTAATATAAACTTCATGTCTATATTCTACCTCAAATATTTGTTGTATTATAAATATGCAGGGCAAAAAGGCTAAATCACAGAGGAGAAATGAAAAATAATATTGCATTAACCGGAATGATGGGCAGCGGTAAAAGTTCGGTTTCAAAAGAACTAAGCAAACTTTTGCCGGAATATTCTCTTGTTGATATTGATAACGAAATAGAAAAAACTACCAACAAAAAAATCTCGGAAATCTTTCTAAAATTCGGAGAAGCTCATTTCAGAATGCTTGAAACAGATAAAATCCAAAAATTTGTTTATGGCAAAAATCAGATAATCTCACTTGGCGGAGGCGCATTTGAAGATGAATTTAACAGGAGAATTATTCTGGAAAACTGTCTTGTAATTTATCTGAAAACATCACCCGACGAAATTTACCGCCGTATAAAAAACGAAACTCATAGGCCTCTTCTTGCAAAAAAATTCTCCATAGAAAGAATCACCGATATAATAAAAAGGCGTGCTATAAATTACGAAAAAGCCGATGTAATCATTGACACTGATAATAAATCTCCATATAATATTGCTAATGAAATTCTAGGAGTTATGTATGGTTAAGCTTACCGTAAAAATTAATGAACAGGAAAAGTCATACCCCATTATTATTAATGATAAGCCTGTATCAACATTAAAAGAAGATATTTTTTCAAGACTTGAGGGTAAAAAATTTCTTGTTGTTATCTCTGAAAAAGTGGAAAAAATTTACGGCAAGGCTCTTGGATTTGAAAAAGATGAAAAATTTATTTTAAAAGACGGCGAAAAAGAAAAGAATTTCAAAAATTACAAAAAATTACTTGAACGCGCACTTAAATTGCAAATGACCAGAAAAGACACCATTATTGCAATAGGCGGCGGAGTAGTTGGAGATTTGGCCGGCTTTGCAGCTTCTACTTATATGCGCGGAATAAATTTTATTCAGGTTCCGACAACTCTTTTAGCGTGCGTTGACAGCTCTGTCGGCGGAAAAACCGGTATTGACACCGATTTTGGCAAAAATCTTGTCGGAGCGTTTTATCAGCCAAGCGTAGTATTTATTAACACAAATTTCCTGACTTCGCTTGACGACAGACAATTTAAGACTGGTATGGGCGAAGTCGTCAAATATGCCTTTATCGAAAAAAGCTGCCGTGCGGATGAGGAGTTAAATCTGACGAACTTCCTGAGTGAAAATACCGAAAAAATCCTTTCGCGTAACCTCACGACACTCGAAAAACTTATTGAAATATGTGTTAAACTGAAAATTTCCGTTGTACAAAAAGATGAAAAAGAAAGCGGATTGAGAAAAATCCTTAACTTCGGCCATACATACGGTCATGCAGTAGAAAAGATTACGAATTACAAAAAATTCACACACGGTGAAGCGATTGTAAAGGGGATGGAATTTGCTTTCAAACTTGCAGTAAAAAGAAACATTATTGATAAAAATTACAAATTTTTTGCGGATGATGTAATAAAAAAATTCGGCTTCAAAAGCATTCCCGACTATCCTTTAGAAAAAATGATTAAATTAATGAGAATGGATAAAAAAGCCGAATTTGAATACATAACATTTATTCTGCCGACCGACTACTCAGAAGTTGCAGAATTCAAGCTTACGGAAAAAGACATTTTGAAATTATAATTAATTGTTGAAATGTTTCAGGCATTCTTCCATACAGTCGCCGCCGTATTTCAAAAGAATTTCGTCTGCCAGAACGCACGCAACCCTTGCCTCTGCAACCACAGCACACGCTTCCACCGCACAGGTATCAGAACGTTCAAAATGCGCTTCGGTCTGCTCCAGTGTAACACAATCCAGCGAACATAAAGGTTTTCGTAAAGTAGGAATTGGTTTCATAACGGCAGTAACAACAATATTTTCACCGTTGGACATCCCGCCTTCAATTCCGCCTGCGTTGTTTGTTTTTCTTATAATTTTGCCTTCTTCACAAAATATTTCGTCGTGGTATTCACTTCCGGTCATTTTGTAAGCGTGGTGGTTTCCGATAGAAACAGATTTCACTGCCGGAACACTCATGACAGCCTGCGCAATCTTTCCGTCAAGCGTTCTGTCCCAGTGTACAAAAGACCCGAGCCCCACAGGAAGATTTTCGTAGACAACTTCAATTTTACCGCCGAGAGTATCACCAGCGGCTTTTGCTTTATCAATTTCAGCACGAAATTCTTCTTCTGTTTTGCCGTTACCGATTTGCAGAACCTTTGAGGAGCCTGTTATTCCGAATTGTTTTAAAAACAATTTGGCAACAGCTCCGACAGCCACTTCAATAGCGGTTTTACGGGCGCTGGAACGTTCCAGGATATTTCGTAAGTCTTTCTGGTTATACTTAACGCTTCCTGCATAATCCGCGTGCCCCGGACGAAATGTTGTGAAGGCTTTATCCGAAGTTATATTTTTGGGGTCAGCAATCATAACCTTTTGCCAGTTTTCAAAATCATTATTTTTAATTACAAGCGTGACAGGAGAGCCGAGAGTTTTGCCAAATCTTACTCCTGACATGATTTCCACGGTATCGCTTTCAATCTTCATTCTGCCGCCGCGACCGTAACCGCATTGACGCCGCTTTAATTCTTCATTGATAAAATCAATGTCGATTTCAAGGTTTGCCGGTAAACCTTCTATAATAGCTGTTAAACATTTTCCGTGGCTTTCGCCTGATGTTAAAAATCTGAATTTTTCCATAACTGAATTATACTATAAATAATTATTTTTTCGCATATTTTAGAAATGTTTGGACTTTCGTCTGCATCATTTCTTCCATAATAAGCCATTTGCCGGAAGGTTGTTTTTGAACAATCATATAAGTTTTAAGCTTATACTTTTCACCTGCGGGCTGTCTGAGTGAACTTATTTTGTAGCCGTTATCAACTTTCACAGCTTTTATATCAGAGTAATTGTTTTTATATTTGCGAAGTTTTGCACCTTTCTGGCTAAGTTTCATCTGGGAAATATATGTGTCGGTATCGGTTTCAACATCAACAAGCTCACCGTCAGGCTTAACGACCTGTCGTATAATCTTCGCGTCAGGTGAATACATTTGTATAATCTCAGGACTGTAATTGTTTGCAGCATCAACATAACTTTTAAAAAATTTAACAGCTTCCTGCTGTTCATCGGCAAAAACCGCATTCCCTATAAGCAGAAAGACACCTGCAATTATTAACAAAAGAATTTTTCTCATTTCGCCCTCCTTGTTTTTGTACAAGGATAATTAATGAGATAAATTTTTTCATTCGACAAAAGGATAGTATCGCGTTTAAGCCTAAAAACACAATGCAAGGTTACCGCAATATTGCTAAAAATACCGTTCCAAAGCAGTGTCGTATCTAAGCTGTCTAGAACTTCTTCAACTTCGCATAAGCCGCGTCCATGGCTTTTTTGCCCTGTTTGCCAAAGTCAATTGTATACATCATGCTTTCGCCTACTTTAATAACATCCGTAATGTGGCCGATACCGAGTTTATCGTGAAAAACTCTTTCGCCGACATTGAAAACATATTCTACAGTTGAAGCACCTTCGATTGCCTTTTCTCTCTCCTGCTCTCTTATTGAGTCTTCGTAATCTTTTTTGCGCTTTTCCTCAAGCATACGTTTAATTGCGTTATCCTTAAAGAATTCCTGAACCTTTTGTTCGTCACGTTCTTTATTGGCTTTGGATTTAATAAGAATTGTTCTTTGCGGCGTACGTTTAGGTTGTTCGTACCCGTAAGAAGATTTTTTCGGCGAGGTATTTGTTGACAAGCCTTTTGTAGGCGCAACAAAACCTTTACCAAACCCTGATGACGGCTTTATATAACCGTAGCTGTCGCTTTGTGCGGCTGAGTATGAATAATCCGAATGACCGGTTTTTGCTTTTGATACTGCATTACGGAATGTGGAGCCTTCGGAAATACTGCCTTCAAATGATATCATATTCATAAGCTGACGCGGAATTTCTTCGATAAATCTGGATGGGTTGTAATATTTAAATTCACCCCACATCTGTCGTCTTTTAGCGGATGTAAGATAAAGTTTTTCTTCCGCACGCGTAACGCCTACATACATAAGACGGCGTTCTTCCTCCATTTCTGACGGAACATTAAGCGAGCGAAGGTGCGGGAATATTCCCTCATCCAGACCTGCCATAAATACTACAGGAAATTCCAGCCCCTTTGCAGCGTGCAGGGTCATAAGCGTAACATTATTAGCTATTGTATCCATATTATCAATATCAGATACAAGTGCAACCTGCGCGAGGAATTCCCCGAGAACGTTATCATCTTCTTCCGGCACAAATTCTTCCGCAACGTTTACTAATTCCTGAAGGTTTTCAATATCCGCATCAGCTTCCGGAGTATTTTGTGCCTGCAATTCAGCAAGATAGCCGGATTTTTCAATAACAAGTGT
>DVIU01000115.1 GCA_018711035.1 Candidatus Scatousia excrementigallinarum | reverse complement strand
TCTTGATAGAAAGCACGTTCTTCCGCTCTGCGATAAACCTATTAAAACTCCCGTTGCCGAAAGCGATACGAGCGTAAAAGTTTTAAGCGCCTGCGAGTTGTACGGAAGTAAGCTTGCTGCTTTAATTGGTCGCTGTAAACCGAGAGATATTTACGATGTTTACGGGTTAATAGAAAGCGGTATTATTGAAGATAAAGAAATGCTTAAAAAATGTACTATCTTTTATAACTGTATCGGTGGTGATTCCAATATTTGCGAAGTTTCCCTTGATATTTTAGACGGCGTTACGGATAGAGATATCAATAGGCAACTCAAACCAATGCTTAACAAGAATGATCGCTTCAAAAAAAACGTGGTAATCGCTTCAATAAAAGGATATTTACAAGACTTACTTGTACTTAGCGATAACGAAAAAGAATTTGTTAAAAGGTTTGCTTCTAAAAACTATTGTCCCGAACTGTTATTTGAAGATAAAGAAATATTAGAACGTATCTCCGCGCATCCAATGGCATTGTGGCGCGTTAGAGAAAATTAAAAACTTTTTTAAATAAGACTATATTTGTCATATTTACTGTGCTAAAATATATCCGCAAATAATTATTTTGGGGTAGTTTATGTGGATAGTAGCAATTTTAGTCTTAATAATAACATTTTTTGAAGATTTGTTAAAGATGAAATAGTATTACGATAGGAGAAAATTATGCCTACAACCGATTTGAAATTTTTTACAAACGAATCTGAAAGAACTCTTTACGATAGGTTCAATAAAATATTAAAAACAAATACGCAATATTTTGACGTAATCGTTGGCTACTTTAGGACAAGCGGTTTTTTTAGATTATGCGATGCAATGAAAGACTTGGATAAAATTCGTATCCTTGTCGGATTAAACGTTGACAAAACTACTGTTGACTTAATAGAACAGTCGGAAAATAACACCGTCATAATGTCGCAAAAGGAAAGCAAACAAGAATACAGCGCACAAATTGAAACCGAATTTGCCGACTCGGAAGACTCCAAAGAAGTTGAGGATGGCGTAAGATGTTTCGTTGAATGGCTCAAATCGGGTAAATTAGAACTTAGAATTTACACCGAGCAACCAATTCACGCTAAAGTTTACATAATGCGAAAAAATCCTGAACTTTGCGACTACTATGGTAGCGTTATAACGGGTTCAAGTAATTTCTCTTATAGCGGGCTTGTAAATAATCTTGAATTCAACGTGGAACTTAAAGATAGCGCCGATGTCAAGTTCGCACTAGATAGATTTGAAGAGTTGTGGGCGAAAGCGGTTGACGTTAGTGAGATTACAACCGAAACTATCGAAGAAAAGACTTGGATTAAAGATAACGTTACCCCTTATGAACTTTATCTCAAAACCATTTTTGAATATTTTGACGAAGAAATCAACTCCGACCAAGTTGCCTTGTTAAATGAACTTTTTCCGGAAGGATATATGAAGCTTCAATATCAAATAGATGCTATTATTCAAGCTAAAAAGATATTGGAAAAATATAACGGCGTTTTTATTTCGGACGTTGTTGGTTTAGGGAAGACATATATTTGTGCTCTACTTGCAAAGAGTCTTAAAAATAAGCGGAGATTGGTAATCTGTCCACCTGTTCTTTTGGATTATTGGGAATCCGTACTAAAAGATTTTGACGTCGTTGCCGATGTGTGTTCATTGGGTAAATTGGACCATATTTTAGATAATTTAGAAAAGCTTGAAAGATACGACTATGTTTTTATAGATGAAGCACATCGTTTTAGAAATGCAAAAACCGAAGGCTATGAGAAACTTCATCAAATCTGTTACGGGAAAAAGGTTGTATTAATATCTGCTACACCGATTAATAACTATGCAAGCGATATAGAAAACCAAGTGTATTTATTCCAAGCAAAGCATAATAGCAATATTATTCCAAACGTAACAAATTTGGAAGGTTTTTTTAGTAGATTGCGTGGCAAATTAAATGGTTTAGAAAAAGGGACGGCTGAATACTTTGACCAATTGAGAGCAAATTCCGAAGAAATAAGGGATAGATTGCTTCGTTACGTTATGGTTAGAAGAACCCGTACAGAAATCAAGGAGTATTACTCGAAAGATTTAGAAGAACAGGGATTAAAATTTCCTGCACTTGGTAATCCCGAAAGTATAGTATATGCGTTTGACGAAAAGACTGAAAAAGTTTTTAATGAAACTGTTAAAGTCATCAGGGATTTATCCTACGCAAGATATAAACCGCTATTTTATTTGAAAGATAACAAAAAATATGCACAGATGTTAGTTGCTCAAGCTAATATAGGCGGATTTATGAAATCTATTTTAGTTAAGCGTTTAGAAAGCAGTTTCTATGCTTTTAAGATGACTCTCGGTAGATATATTGAATCACATCGTAAATTCGTTAATATGTTTAAATCTGGTGAAGTATACGTCAGCAAAAAGGTTGACGTGTACGACTTGCTGGATAATGGCGATGACTATAAGTTAATGCAACTTGTTGAAAGTGAAAAGGTACAATATTTCAAGGCGGAGGAGTTCAAGGGCTACTTCATTTCCGATGTAGAGCATGATTTAAAACGTTTAGAGTATATTCTTTCCCGTTGGGAAGAAGTAACGGTTGATCCTAAATTAGAAGAATTTATTAAGGATTTGGCTGAAAAACCTATTTTGCAGGGCAATAAAAAGATTGTATTTACCGAATCCAAAGAAACAGCTTCTTATATCGGCGAAAGATTAAAACAAACTTACGGTTCAAGAGTAGTAGTCTTTTCAGGTGAAAGTACCAACTACTTAAAAAAGGAGATTGAAGATAGTTATAACCCTAAAAACAAGGGTAAAAATAACGATAAATACGATATTTTGATAACTACCGACGTACTTGCCGAAGGTATCAACTTACATAGAGCAAACGTTCTTATTAACTACGATTTGCCGTGGAATCCTACTCGTATAATGCAACGTGTTGGTCGTATTAACCGTGTCGGAACGGAATTTGATAGAATTTACGTATTCAATTTCTTCCCGACTTCGCAAGCAAACGCGCAACTTCCCCTTAAAGATAGAATCTTGGAAAAACTTCAAGCCTTCCACGACATTTTAGGTGAAGACTTTAAGTATTTATCCGAAGACGAACAGGTATCTTCTCACAAATTATACGAAACCTTAACGGGTTCGCTTGAAGGCGAAGAAGAAAACGTAAACCCTGAACTTGAATATCTTACCCTTATTAGAAAGATAAGAGATGAAGATATTGAACTCTTTGAAAAAATCAAAAAGTTACCGTTAAAATGTAAGTCGGGTAAAAACGCTAAACTCGTAAGCGGAAATGGAACTATTTCTTTCATAAGAAAAGGCGCGTTAAAAGCATTTTTCAAAACAGTTGGCGAAGAAACGCAAGAACTTACCTTTATTGAAACGATGCAATACGTTAAGTGTCATGAAAGCGAGCCTAAAATTCCTATCAAGGAAATCTATTTCGACCAACTTGCAACGAATAAATCGGCATTTAATAAAAAACTAATTCAAGAAACGTTAGAAACTACTGAAGGTAAAACCGTAAGCGGTAACGATAAAAAGATTTTAACCTATCTTAAAGCGCTACTCTCTTGCAGAAAATTTACCGAAACGGAAGAAAGCACTATTGAAAAGATTAAAACAATGCTTGAATACGGCGAACTTCCGCAAGCACTTACAAAACAAATCGTAGCGGATTTTAAAAACGTGGAAGATCCGATACAAATCTATCATCTTATTGTGGATAGTATTCCTATGAAATATTTTGACGGAAGAAAAACTAAAAAGATTGAACGTAAAGGCAAAAAACAAGTTATATTATCGTGCTATTTAGAGGGCTAAACCTATGACGAAAAAAGAATTGTTATTACAAACTTTTAAGAGTAAGTTCGACTTATCTCAATACAAAAAGTTTATCGTAGAATTTTTCAACGATGCAAAATTATTAAACGGCGAAAAGCGCAACGATTATTGGAATTGGAATGAATATTCCTTTTATATCAACGGCTACTTCCACGTAGCTGACTATCTTGACGATAAGCGCAATAAAATCGCCATTTTTGCCGTGGAACTTAAAAAGGGCAAATCGTTAGAAAAAGCGAGAAGCAAACAAAGAAACTTCATAGCCGATAGAATTAAAGTTATGGGCTATGACGGTGCAATCGCTGCATTCTATTCTGAAGACGAAAAAGAAAACAGATGGAGATTATCTTTTGTTTGTCTTGATTACGAACTCCTTAAAGGTAAAATTAAAATCAACTTTACGCCCGCTAAAAGATATTCTTACCTTCTCGGCGTGGACGAGCCTTGCCATACGGCAATGCAACAACTTTATCCTATCCTGGAAGAAGAAAAATTCAACCCTTCTATTGATAAGTTAGAAGAAGCGTTCAGCGTTGAAAAGGTTACCAAACAATTCTTTGAAAAGTATAAAGAAAAATATATCGAACTCTACGAATATTTATCCGGCAACGAAACTTTCGTTGATGAAGCAACCCGTTGCGTAAGAAGTGATAAGGAAGAAGACATTTCTAAGTTTACCGAGCAGTTTGCCAAAAAACTTATGGGTCAAATCGTATTTATGTACTTCCTTCAAAAGAAAGGTTGGCTCGGCGTAAACGCTTTCCCGCCTAAAATTAGCGAAAGGGAATATAAAAATTCCTTCTTCAACTGCAATAACGAACATAAAGAAATAATGAAAAAACTCTACCTTTTAGATACGGACGGCAACTATGTTCGTCAAGGAGGAGCAATCAGCGCGCTTTCTGAAGAACAACAAACCTATTTTGCTTCTCGCATTAAGGGTATGCCTTGGGAAACAGGTCCTAAAAATTTCGTTAGAATTTTGTTTAACGAAGCAATTAAAAATACAAGAAACTACTTTGAATATTATCTTGAACCACTGTTCTACGAAGCACTTAACGAAAAGCGTGGCGCAGATAACTATTACGCAAGATTACATTGCCGTATTCCTTTCCTTAATGGCGGTCTTTTTGAACCGCTTGACGGCTATGACTGGAAGAATAATAATTTCAGTATTCCTAATGAAATTTTCTCGAACGCAAGTATAAAAGGGGATAGGGAAGCTGACGGTATCTTGGATATTTTTGATAGGTACAACTTCACTATGAACGAAGACGAGCCACTCGAAAAAGAAGTCGCTGTTGACCCTGAAATGCTTGGTAAAATCTTTGAAAACATGCTTGACGTTAAGGATAGAAAGTCAAAAGGCGCTTTCTATACTCCGCGTGAAATCGTTCACTATATGTGCCAAGAAAGTTTAATTAACTATATCGTAAACACCGTTGGCACACCTTACGAAGAAACCAAAGACTTTATCTTGTACGGCGAAATTATGAAAGACGAAGACTGTTCAAGAGAAGTTAAACAAGGCATCGCAGATATGCTTATGCCTGAAAGCATTTATAAAAACTTAAAGGCTATTGACGATGCGTTAGCAGATGTTCGTGTTGCAGACCCTGCCGTTGGTTCGGGTGCTTTCCCTATGGGTATGGTAAACGAAATCGTTAAGGCAAGAGAAAATATCACGGCATACTTTGCAAGAGAATTGACGAGCAATGCACAAAAACACCAACTTTGGAACTATACTCGCCACCCGTATATGCTTAAAAAAGATGCTATGAAAAATAGTATCTTTGCCGTGGATATCGAGCCTTCTGCCGTAGATATTACAAAACTTAGACTTTGGCTTTCGCTTGTTGTAGAGTTTGATATTAACTCAGATAACGACGAGTTTAAAAATCCACCTACGCTCCCTAACTTAGAGTGCAATATCCTTTGTGGTAATAGCTTAATTGACGAGTTTGAAGGCGTAAAACTATTTAACGATAGTCTTTTAACGGGCGCAAGCAGTAATTCTAATTGGATGGCAGACTTGTTCCAAAACCAAGTAGATAGCACGCTTACAAAATTGATTGATAAACAAAAAGAACTTTTCTACGCAAACAATCACGACGATAAGTATCGCTTAAAGCACGAAATCGACGTGTTGCAGCAACAAGTAATATTTGCATCTTGCACTATGACGGATGATATAAAAGAACGTTTTATATCTACTTTTGCTATGCCGTCAAAGCCTTATATCCTTTGGAAGTTAGCCTTTGCAAAAGTATTCAAAGACAAAGGTGGTTTTGATATTGTTATCGGCAACCCGCCGTATGTTGGAGAAAGTGGCAATAAAGAAATATTTAGACCTATTGCAAAAACAGGCTTTGGTAAACGTTTTTATTTAGGTAAAATGGATTTACTTTATTTCTTCTTCCATAAAGGTATTGATTTAACAAGCGATAAGGGTGAAATTGCTTTAATAACAACAAATTATTTTATTACGGCAACGGGTGCTAAAAAATTACGTGCTGACTTTAAGGCAAGAACTCAAATAAGAAAATTTATCAACTTTGACGAGTATAAGATTTTTGAATCTGCTCTTGGTCAACACAATGCAATTACTTTCTTAACAAAAGATAGGACCAAACCTATCGAAATGAAGTCTTGCTTCTGCAATGAAACGGGCATTTTTGAAAGTGGTAGATTATCTAAGATATTAGAGTGGACGGACAAGGATTCTATTTATTCAGTTGTTCCGCAAGATAAGATTTACGATGGAGAAAACGACTATATTCGCTTCAATTCTCAGTCTTTAGATTCTTCTGCAATTCAAAAGATGCAACAATGCAAGATTAAATTAAAGGACTTATTCTTAGTTAATCAAGGTGTGGTTACGGGTTGTGATACTTTTACTAAGCGTCATCTGGATAAAATGCCGTTAACAGATGATGTCATTATCAACGATGGAATTTATGTTTTAGACTTTGATAATCCAAGAGATGTGGAAATATATAACAACTTTACTTTAGGAAAATCTTTATGTAGAGATTTTTATAAGAACTCAGATATACAACGTTATCAATCGTCTAAAAAAGCAACCAAAAAAATTATATATTTTGAAGATGCTTTAGATAGTAGCAAATATCCTGATGTTTTTGCGCACTTATCAAGATTTAAGCAACTTTTGGAATCTCGCTTGGAAACGTACAATGAACATTACCATTGGACGGCTATTCATAGAAGTAGAGTTGCTCAAATTTTTGAAGGACCAAAGGTTGTGTTGCCTTATAGAGCAAAAACAAATGCTTTTGCCTATAACGAAGTTGAATGGTTCTGTCGTTCAGATGCCTATGTGGTAACTCCAAAACAAAAAGATTTCTCCTTAAAAGCGTTGTTGGGTATTCTTAATTCAACCTTATATTTATATTGGTTAAAAAAGCAAGGCAAAGTTAAAGGTGAAATTTTAGAGTTGATGAGAGAGCCTATTGAGCAAATACCGCTCCCTATGGTAGATGGTGAAACCCTTCAAATAATAGAGTCGTATGTAGATGATATAATCGTAAAAAAGGAAAATCAAGAGTCTACGGCATCTCAAGAAAAGGCTTTGGACGATATTGTTTACAGTCTATTCTCTTTAACAACCGAAGAAATCTCTCTTGTCGAAGAAGCTGTAAAATAAAGGAGAAGAAGTGTTAGAATTACAAAAGACAGTTGAACAACTTAAAAAAATTCGTGAGTATTATAGAGTTAAAATTAACGAGACATTACCTATTACCCCACCTATGAGTATTCCTTTGGTAGTTATTGCTCGTAACGATTTTAATGCGTTAAATTCATTATTACAAACGTTGATGGTGCAAGTAAATCCGTTTTCAACGCATCTTTCTCAATCTTTAAGAGAAATCCATTCAAACCTGTATATTAATTACAACGGTTACTTGTATTTTAATTCATTTAACTTCGGTGCATTAGGACTAATTTTAAACTATTTGTCTTCAAAAGATTTTATATGCAATTTTGCTAAATATATAACTACTCCGTGGGAAGATATAAACGACTCTCTTTCTTTACTTCTTGAAAAAGTATCGACTGCAAAAAATCGACTTGAATATAATCAGGCGGGCGTTACAGCGAGAGAACTGTATATTTTACTTGCCAAAAAAGTCTATGATAAAGATATTCATTTAGGTATAGACGGAAAGAAAATAAGTGAAGCTGATGCAAAAGGGATGCTTGAGGCTTATTTGATTGCCAAAGCAAAAAATGATAAGGTAAAAGAATATGCAAAATCAGCAGTAAGCTTAGCTGAAACTGTAACACATATGAAGACAGAAGACAACGAAAGGCTAAACGCGTTAGTAATAGCAGTGGTTACCCTTGTAGGATTGATAAGTAATATTTATAAGAATAACTAAAACTAAGGAGTGTGTATGGGAAAAGGATTTGTACAAGCTGATATATCTACTATAATTGAGAAATTGGCTAAAGACGTTAAATTTTTACAACCTGTTTACGAAGCAATAACAAATTCTTTGGAAGCAGGGGCTAAAAATATTACCCTTGCCTTCAGTAAAGATTTAGCTATAACTGGAGAACTCTCTAAAATAACAGGATTTTCTATTACTGATGATGGTGAAGGTTTTACAAAGAAAAATAGGGATGCGTTTGTTGTTTTATGGACTAAAAATAAACTTAAACTAGGATGCAAAGGTAGTGGTCGCTTTACGTGGTTAAGTGTTTTTGAAAAAATAAATATTAAAAGTCAAGTTAAGAGTGAAAATAAGGAAGTCTGCATCCCATTTTCTTTAGATTTTGATGCGGATAAAGATATTTCAATTAAAGATAAACAAATAGAAACAACTGAAACTACTATAACATTTTCTGATGTGACAAAGGATTTTTATCGTGTTCCATCTGGCAATGAAAAAGTTGTTGATAAACGTTGTAATGCTGATTTGTCATTTGTTAAGACTGCTATTATTGAATATTTGTTAATTAGGCTCTTTCTTCTGAAAAAAAACAACAAGCCTTTTAATATTATATTAAAAATGGATTCTCAAATAGAAAAAATCACGTTTGAAGACATTCCTGACTTGTCTGAAAAGAAGTTTTCTATTTATAGTGATATCACAAAACAGGAATACGAGTTTACTTTATATTATAAGTTTAATAAAGACGGCGCAAATAGCAAAAAAGTTTACTATTGTGTTAATAATCGAGCAACAAAACAATTGGATGATGATTCTTTAGGTTTTTCGTGTGGACTGCCAAACAAAGATTCATTTGTTATGTTGCTTTGTTCGGATTATTTTAATGATAAAGATAATGATACTCGTGATGATTTAGTAGCTTTATCACATTTGAAGCAGGCAACTTTTGATGTTCCATTATTATATTCCGACATTAATCCTGAGATGAAAAGGAATATGTATGAGATAATATTAGAAAATTATCCTGAAATACATCAAATTAATGAGCAAGAAGAAGAAAAAGCTATAGCGACTGCACCACATCTTACTCCATTTATTAGACAAGATAACGATATTGTAAAATCTGAAAGCTCTCTTATTACAAAAGCCAATGAATCTTTTAATAAGGCTAAAAAAAAGGCTCAGGATAATTTTAAGCGAATTTTATCTGCAAAAACAATATCAGACGCTGATTTTAACTCGGCGGTTGGACAATTGAGCTTAATAGCGGTTGCAGAATTAGGTGAGTATATTTTGTATCGCAACAGTATTATTAAAGCTCTTGATGAAGCCATTATAGATGAATCAAAAAAAGAAAAGCTTATTCACGATATTTTTATGCCACAGGGTACAGTGATTAATAATACTGATGGAAAAGCGGACTATAAAATGAGCAATATGTGGCTTTTGGATGATAAGTTTATGACTTTCTCAAATGCTTTTAGTGATGTATCTATAAAAACTATAATTGAAACAATATTTAAAGATTCAACTATATCGGCTGACGATATTGGTATGAACTCGAAAAAGCCTGACTTGGCTGTATTCTATAACAAAGATATAAGTAGAGATGCCTTAGTTGTGGAATTTAAGAGTTTTAACGCAACGCTTGGTGAAAAAGAAAAATCGATAGCTGAGATTAGCAGGAATTGTTATTTGTTAAAAGAAAAAATAAAGGAAATAAATACAATTTGGGCGTATATAATAACCACAATTGACGATGAATTTGAAATTAGCCTTAGAGCGAATGGGTACAAGCCAAGATATACCAATGCTAATGATGGAAAGATTCTTTATTTCTATAATGAAGGCGTTGCTCATATCTATGCTCTTGATATAAAAGCAATTACAGCAGATGCCTTTGCAAGGAATAAAACATTTTTAGATATTTTGAAAAGCAATTAAAGTTTTTACAACGTGGTCAAATATCCCAAATCTTGGATATTTGACCATTGCTATTTTAAGCGAAATTTTATATAATATATGACGGTAATTGTCATATTTACTATGATATAATATAGGCAAACAATAGAAGGCCTAGGTATTATGAAAAAAGGGTATAGAATCATTTCAATTGAGGCGGCAGATATTTATCGGCACGAGCAAGAAAACGGCGTTAGCGTTGGGTACAAAATGGCTGAAAGTAAAAGCGACGCCTATTTTCGCTTGTTTAAAATCTACTTGGATAATTCTCTAGATCTCATAGAGCTTGAAAAGGCGTATAAGCGCATTTGTCGTAAAAAGTTTTCTTTTCAAGATAAGAATGAAAATGAATATACTCTTGCTGTAATTAACTTGAAGTTTAACTATACATACAAATCCCAAGAGGGAAACCTTATAAAAATGAAAGATTTGCGTGAACACTTTTACGAAAACGG
>DVIU01000114.1 GCA_018711035.1 Candidatus Scatousia excrementigallinarum | reverse complement strand
TCCTAATCTTGATGTTTGTACACCATCTCTGTTTGTAACATCAACAAAGTAAATTTTGTTTTCTTTCATATATGCTCCTTACAGCCCACCCCGCGGCCTCTATGCAAAGTAATATTAAATAACTTGCTTTTTTATATAAAGTTATTTACAATGTTTAGTATGAATATTTTCTGAGAAAATGTCAAGAATTTAAGAATTAATTATGAATAATACTAAACAGTTAGAGAAGAAGATTAATAAAGAGTATAAGACAGGTAATGTTAAATGCGCAATTGAACTTTGTCAAATCGGGCTTCAGGAAGATCCGACAAATGCAGATTTACATGTAAGACTTGGCGATTTGTATTTGGCATGGCATCTGGATATTTACAATTCCTGCCAGTATATTGATGAGGCTATTACTGAATACCAGCGCGCTCTTGAATCTTATATTGACAGTGCAGAAATATATTTTAAAATCGGTCAGGCTCATTTTTATAAAGGAGATTTGGATAAGGCTATTAATTATTTAGATATGGCTATTTCCAAAAAGCCTAAGCTTGCGAAGGCATATTATCTTCTTGCTGAAACTTACACTAAAAAATCAAGATTTATGGAAGCTGCAATTAATGCAAGAAAAGCTGTTAAGTACAAACCGCTTGCAAATTCCTGTGCGCACTTTTTACTTTCTAATCTTTATAATGTTTCTTCCGTTAAATCTTTTAAAATGAAATTAAAATCACAAAAAGAATATCTTCTTTCTGTGCTGACTTTGCCTTTTGATGTTCAGGCCATGAAAAATGTTGCCAGATTTATTTCTTATTTCAAATTTTTTCCAATGCTGGTAAAGAGTATGTATCTTGTTCAAACCAGAAAGTTTGATAAGGCTATTGAAACCTACGCAGAAGCAATTGAAAAAGCTCCCGGTTTTGTTCCTCTATACTCGCTTCTCGGGGATGTCTACTGTGCTATTGGCCGCTACGACGATGCGATTACAGAATATAAAATGGCTATCTGGTTAGACTGTCTGAATATAGAAGCGTACCGCCATCTCTGTCAGGCCTATGAAGAAATAGGCGATTATGACAGTGCAGTTGAAATCTATCAAAAATTAATCCAAATTATGCCTAATATGCCTGACGTTCATTCAAATCTGGCAAACATTTTGTTTGTTAAAGGGGATATTGACGGCGCCATTTCGCATTTTCAAACAGCAGTTACGCTTAATCCTAAAAAACAGTGGACAAGTGTTATTAATCAGACTCTCGGCTTTGTTTATCAGGAATCAAAAAAAGATTTGGATGCAGCTATTACTTCTTATCAGAGCGCATATTTGCAGACTCCCGAAGATATTGATATTTATATAAATCTGGGTAGTGCATTTTATGACAAAGAAGATTTTGCGAATGCACTTACTGTTTATCGTAACGCTCTTGATTTGGAACCGAATAATCCGAAAATTCACTGTAATCTTGGTTTCCTTTACTGGGGTAACGGAGATTTGGATGAGGCTATAAAAGAATACGAGTTAGCTATCGAGTTCGATAATAATTATGATATTGCATATAACAATCTCGGGGTTATTTATCTTGACGATTTAGGCAGAGTTCAAAAGGCAATAGAATTGTTTAAAAAATCAATTGAGTGTAATCCAAACTATGCACTTGCTCATTTTAATCTGGCACGTGCAATTACAATTACCGGTGATAAAATAGAAGCTGCTAAATTATATCAGATTGCGCAGGATATAAATAAAGTTACAAACGAAATTGACCCGCAGGAAATTGTAGATAAAATTAACGGATTATTCAGTTAGTTTAATTTTCAAAAAAACTTTAATCAGGTGATTATGTTACTGTTTGCTGCGTGGCAACTAATTAATCAAACATTCTTCCACCGTAACAGTCGGCAATACAAATCCGAACGTTGAACCTTTGCCTACATCAGAATGTACAAACACACGCCCTCCATGATGTTTTTCTATTGTTGTTTTTACAAGGTTTAACCCGAGGCCTGTTCCTTTTATCGTATGTGTGTTATTTTCAACTCTGTAGAACCTGTCAAAAATTTTCTTCTGGTGCTCCGTTGAAATGCCACAGCCTTGATCGGTTACTGCAACTTCAACTTCGTTCTTTTCCCGCGAATAGCTGAGAGAAATTTTGATTTCACCATTTTCAGGTGAATACTTTATTGCATTTGAAAGATAATTTGTCAATGCTCTTTCTATGCTATCATAATTAAACATAAATTCGGGTGGTGTTGATTGTTTTTCAATTGTTATTTTCAAGTTGTGCTCTTTTGTTAAAACATCTACCTGTTTTGCACATTCTTCTATGAGTTTTTCAATGTTGTTCTGCTCTTTTTCAAGTTCGGTATTAGCTTCAAGTCTTGAAAAATCCAGTATATCATTAACCATACGGTTTAATCTTATTATTTCCTGATTAATTGTTCCAATAAATTCTTTTTGTGTTTCATAGTCAAATTCATTGCCATAATTATAAAGTGTATCAATATAGCTTCTTAAAACTGTAACAGGAGTTCTAAGTTCGTGTGATACATTAGATATAAATCCTGCCCTCATTTGTTCCATTTCTGCTTCTTTAGTCATATCAATCAACACAATAATATAGCCTACATAATCTTTATTTCTTGTAAACATAGGTGAAATAATTGATTTTATAACACGTTTGTCTACATTTATATTAAATTCTATAGGCTTCTTTTCGATTATATCAAGAGGAGTATCTTTAAATTGTTCAATTTTGTCTTTAAAGCATTCATTCCCCGATGTATCAATATATTGCTGAATTTGAGTATTTAATAGTTGTTCTTCAGCTACTTCAAGGAGTGTCTGCGCATGGTTATTTACTAATACGACATTATCATTATCATCACAAACCACAACACCATTTGCAATACTCATAAGAACAGATTCAAACTTATTTCTCTCAAGCATAATCCTGTCAATATTTTGTTCTTCATAGATATGTAAACGCGTAGACATATCATTAAAAGCGTTAAAGAGTTCTTCAATTTCAGAGCTGACATCCTTTGTCTGAATTTTGCAGCCGAATTCCCCTGTTGAAATCTTTTTAACACCGTCTTGCAAAATTCTGAGTTCACGGGTTATAAGATAAGTATTAATGAGAATTACAAAAGCAAATACGAGCCACGCCACAGAGAAGACGAATAAAAGAGAGGCTCTGGTCGTAGAAGATATTTGACTGATAATGCTTCCGGAAAGCCCAACAGTAACTGAACCTATAGGATTCGAATCCCCTATTGCAGTAAGTGGTGAAGTTACGCGTATATTTGTTTTGTTTGTTAATGCGTGTTCATTTTTTCCTGAATAAATCAGTTTACCGTCTTTATCTCTGAATTCAATAAATACAATATCATTATGACTTTTTAATATGCTGTCTGAATGAGTTTTTAAGGTTTCCTGAATTTTATCGGGCGGAAGATTTTTAGTTATTTCCACACTTTCAATTGCAAGTGTTTTTGAAATTACCTGTCCGAAATTCTGATAGCCTTCATTTAGTTTTTTTTGTATATTAAAAATTGCAAAAATCGCGATTGCTACAATAAGAATGGTACTCAGAAGCAAGCCGAATATAATCAAACGATTCTGCGTTGTTAAACTAACCTTATTATTCATGATTAAATTATATCACTTTTTAAATTGGCAATCAATAAAATAATAAATAAAAAGCCACTAAAAAAGCGGCTTTTTATTTCATCTTGCACAAATTGTTCTTGCGACATGAACCCCTGATGCGGAAGCTTGGATTAGACCGCGGGTTACGCCTGCACCATCTCCAATTGTGAACAAGTTTTTAACGCCTTCTGTTTCAAGTTCATTTGTTAATTTTACTCTTGCAGAATAGAATTTAACTTCTATACCATAGAGTAGTGTATAACGTGATGCGGTTCCCGGACAAATTTTATCAAGTGCGTAAAGCATTTCAATAATGCTAGTCATTTGTCTGTAAGGTATAACCAGGCTCAAGTCGCCAGGAGTTGCACAGGTTAATGTTGGTGTAAGAACGCTCGATTTAATTCTTTCCGGAGTTGAACGACGCCCGTCAAGAAGGTCTCCGAAGCGTTGAACAAGAATCCCTCCGCCTAACATATTTGCAAGTCTTGCAATATGCTGGCCGTATTGAATTGGCTCTTTAAACGGTTCTGTAAATTTTTCGCTCACAAGAAGTGCAAAGTTTGTATTATTCGTCGTTTTTTCTGCATAACTGTGGCCGTTTACAGTTGAAATCCCGTTGTAATTTTCCTGAACAACCTCTCCGTTAGGATTCATACAGAATGTTCTGACTTCATCACCGAAAGTCGGTGAGTGATAAATTAATTTAGATTCATATAATTTATCTGTTAACGGTTCAAATACAGGTGCCGGAAGTTCTACACGAACACCGATATCAACTGCGTTATTTACCATACCTATTTTATTTTTTGCAAATTCCTGGGTAAGCCAGTCTGCACCTTCACGACCCGGCGCGATAATTGTATATTCTGCGCTTATTGTTTCTCCGTTATCAAGAACAATTCCCTTTACCTGTTCGCATTCAACAATAAGACTTTTTGCAGATACATTATTTAAAATTGTAATTCTTTCTGCGAGGTAATCCTGCATGTTCTTCAATACATCAAGACTTCTTTCTGTACCGAGGTGTCTTACGGGTGAATAAACCAGCTTTAATTCTGCAAGAACCGCCTCTCTTTCTAATTCTCTGTAAGTTTTTAAATCAGTGCCGAATACTTCTTCGGTTGCTCCAAAGTCCAAATATAACCGGTCAGAGTAGCTGATTAAATCTTCAACTTTTTCTCTTGACATATAATCAACGAGGTGGCCTCCGACATCAGGGGTTAGTGTTAACTTTCCGTCGGAAAATGCACCTGCTCCGCCCCAGCCGCATAGAAGACCGCATTTTTTACAGGTCGGACATTTTTCCCAGCCTTCTCTTAAGAGGCATTTTCTTTTCTCAATTTTTTCGCCTTTTTCAATTAAAACAACTTTCCATTCCGGTTTAAGTTTCATAATTTCCAGAGCCGCAAAAATTCCGGCAGGACCTGCACCGATTATCGCTACATTATACATATTTTTTCCTCTTATTGTTATACTGCCAACTTATTAAACATAGTATAAAAACATTTTAAATTAAAGGCTTTGTGAAGATTTTGTAAATCAAATTTTTCCTTATTTATGATTACTCTGAAATAAAATTATCTTTAAAAGGCTTTTTTTTTGTATTTAGCGAATGCATAATATTACCGATTAAATCTGAAATTTCATCAGAGTTATTTATTTGCTGAGCTTGTTTTGCATATTCCAGAGCTGCAGTTAAGTTTCCGCTGTTCATTTCAACAACAGCAAGATTATAGTAGGCAATGAATTTTTCATCAGGTGTTTTAGAGAGTTCAAGAGCTTTTGACAATGCCTTTATAGATTTTTGTTTTTTGTTAAGTTCAGCATATGCTATACCTAAATCAATGTAACCGCCTGATAATTGAGGAGCCTTTTTTATATAATTTTCAGCTTCTTTGAGTTTATCCATTTGCATATCTTCAAAGGTTCCAAGAATAATCGGAGGATATATAAGTTTGTCTTTTTTTATTCGTGAAGCAGGTACATTGCTAATATCTGGCGCAAGATTATATAACAGTGTGACTGTGTTTATATCTTTGGAAGAAATATATTGAAAACTGCTTCTAAATCTTGTGTAAATATTATTCTGCTGTTCCTCGTTAGACATATACATAAGGTCTTCTGTACTGTAGCTGTGTCCCATTATGCCAAGAGCATGACCTATTTCATGAAGAACAGTATTATAAAGTTCTTTATCGGAGAAATAATTACCGTAAGCATCCTTATCATACATTGTTATGGTCATTTTTTTCAGAATATTATTTTTTATGGAGGGTTCAGTATACGCGACAACATATCTGCAACCTTGTTTATTACAGTTGTTTTCCGGCAGAGGCATAAATTTTATTACAATCTGTGCGTCTTTAACATTATTCACAAATGTAAATTTTAAAAATTGAGATGAATTTTGCCACTGATAAAAGGCCTTTGTTATTTCTGCTCTATAGTAAGCAGGAAGGTTGTCCTCCATAGGAAAATCGATACTGACTTTTATGGGAAATGTCGACGTATCCCAGCGTAAAATTTTCCCCCCATAGGGAGTTTGCTCAATATAATTATGTCCGTATGTCTGCATGAGCTTTCTTTTCCAAAAGTCAACCTGAACTTCTGCTAATCTGGCAGAGCTGTCTTCAACAATGTCATCAGCAAGTTCAAACATTTCTTTTTGAACTTCATATGTAGGGGTAATACTTGCCAGGGCTAAGACATAATTGTATTTATATTCTTTATTTTTAGGTTTCAATTCTTTGGCAATACTTAGATATTTATGTGCAGATTCATAATTTTTAGCTTTATATTCTGCCAAACCTTTTTTAAAAAAGAAAGCCGGTAATAAGTTTACTACAATAATACAACTAACAAGTATAACTGCCAGTATTGAATAAAATGTAATTCGTTTACGCATTATCCTTAACACCCTTATCCACTTCAAGGAGTTTAGCTAAAGACCTTGTATCCCCTTTCAATTTGAAGTATTCAGAGAATTTAGGCGTGGTCTTTAAGTTGTAGCTTCGTCCGTTTTTGTCGCGGTTTCTGCTGATTAATCCCTTATCAAGAAGTTCCTGAACATGCTCATAAGCTGTAGACCCCCTCAGTTCTTTTAAATCGGACTGTCTGATAGGTTCTTTTAACGCAATAACCGAAAGTGTCCTCAACACTGCCGGTTTTAATTCAACCGGACAAAGCTTTTCCACGATATCCATGTGTTCTTCTTTAACCTGGAGTATGTATCCGTTTTCGTCGTCGATTTCCAACGCTCCGTCACGTGAAGCATAGTCCATAATTAATTCTAACATGGCTTCTTCTACTTTATCCACATCTTCTTCATTCAAAATTTCAGCTATATCTTTTATGGAAAGAGCCTGCGCCGTTGTGAATAAAACAGCCTCAATCCGCGCTTTCAACTGTTCCATGTCCACCTCTTACAACGTACAAATCAGAATAAAATTCTTCCTGAACAAGTTCGTAATCCGTTTCAGCCGAAAGAAATAATAAAGCGATATATGCGCTTATTTTATCCATTCCAAGAAGCGTAAGTTCATTTAATTCGATTCTGTCTTCACGTTCAAAAATCTGCCCTAAATTTTCTTTGAGTCTTAAAACACAATCTTCAATGTATTCCTCATGTGCAAGGTTAATAATATCATCAGGTGTAAACCTTGCATACGAACGAACTCTGTTTTTTGCTCGTTCGTGAGCCTGTTTCAAAGACTGTTTTTTCTCTAATTTTTCATAAAATTCCAACTGGCGGATTAAATCTCTCAGTGTAACTACTCGGTTTCTGTTGAGTCTCACGCTTGTACGTCTTTGCAATACATCATCTATTGTCATAGCGTTGGCCGTAGGAATATAATCTTCTTCAGGGTACTCCACAATAAAACCGTCGTCATCGTATTCGAGATTATTTTCGGGTTCATCCTGAAATTGAAGTACATCAACACCGTCTAACACGCGTGATTTCATATTTAAAAGTACTGAAGCAAACAAAAGAGTTCTGCCTGTGAGGCGGAGATTTTGAGACTTCATTTCGCAAAGGTGAGCCAGATATTTGTCGGTAATATCAACGATGTTAATGTTCCACGGATCGATTTTACCTGCCTTTGCCATGTTCACAAGGAATCCTATACCCTCATTATCAACATGTTTTTCAATTTCAGGTAAATCTATTTGGTTATAACTTAATACTGCTGCTTCAGTGCTCATTAATCTCTTAATTTAACTCCCGTTACTCTTGTGATACCTTTTTCTTTTTGAGTTACACCAATTGTCCTATTAGCTGATTCTATCATAGGTTTTCTATGGCTGACTACTATAAATTGCGTATCTTTTGACTGATTCTGCACCATCTGGGCGATACGCTCAACATTCATTGTGTCCAGACTTGCATCAACCTCGTCAAAAGCATAAAATGGCGACGGCATATAACGCTGGATTGCAAATACAAAAGCTAAAGCTGTTAATGCTTTTTCCCCGCCAGACATACTTTCCAGACGCTGTAATTTCTTATCTCTAGGCTGAGCCTCTATTGTAAGACCGCCGTTGAGAGGATCGTCAGGAAATTCAAGTTTTAATTCGCCTTCACCTTCGGATAACTGATGGAACACGGCTTTAAAGTTTTCATTTATGTTGTTAAACGTTTTCATAAATGTTTCTTTTTTTAACTGTTCGTAGCCGTGCATTCTGTCTAAGATTTCTTTACGCTCTTTAGAGAGGACTTCAATCTGTTCTTTAATCTCTGTCTGGCGGGCAAGCTTTTCATCATAAGTTGTGATTGCACGCATATTCACATCACCAAGTTCCTGCATTTTCTTATCCAGACGCTGAATTTTTGAAGTTATTTCATCAATTGACATTTCTACAGGTTCAAGCTTGTTAATCTCAATCCCTGAATCTTCAAGCTCTTTTTTGGCATTGTCCAACTGAGGTTCAAGTTCGCGGCGGCGTGCTTTGAATGATTCAATCTGTTCACCGATTCTTTCAATGTCGCTCATTCTGATGTGTTTTTGTTTTTCCATTTCAATGAGTTCATTATTTATCTCGTCGCGCTGCTTCAACAGCTCGCCGAGTTTTTCTTCGATTACGGCGATTTCTTCTTTCAGAACCTCTGTTTTTTTATTTAATTCATCTATTTCTTTTTTGAATAATTCTTTGTCCTGTTCAAGTTTAACGTTTGCCTCATTTTTGGCTGTAATTTCTTCTTCTTTTGTGTTGATTAAGCTTAAATTGAAGGCTATTTCACGCTCGAACTCACTTTTATCATTCTGTGCCTGCATTAATTGCGCTTCAAGGCGTTTAATTTCATGCTCAACGCCTTCTGTTTTTTCTTTTAAGTCTTTTAAATCCTGATCATTAATGAGCTTTTCAATTTCTTCGATTTGTTCTTTAATTTCCAGGATTTTGTCGTAAACTTCGACATTTTTTTCTTCGAGTTTGTCGAGCTTTTTATTTAAAGTCTCAATTTGCGGCTCAGCATTTTTGATGAAATTCTCTTTTTCTTTTAAGACATTTTCACTGTTTTCGTAATTACGCTGCATGTTGTCGAGTTCGACTTTAGCTTTGGAATGTTCGCTAACAGCGTCGGAATAGTTCTGTCTGATTGTTTGAAGTTTAGTTTCAAGTGTTGATTTTTTATTTTCGAGAGAAGCAAGTTTTTGCTCAAGTTCTTTAACTTTTCCTTTAAATTCTTCAAGCTCGGCGTCATCATTTTGAGAGAAGCTTAAACCGCTTTTTCTCATTGAACCGCCCGTAATCGCACCTGATTTTTCAAACAATTCGCCTGCAAGCGTAACCATTCTGTAGCGGCCGATTAATTTTTTAGCGCATTCCATGTCCTCAACAACAATTGTATCGCCTACTGCGTAATAAAATGCATTAATATATTCATCATCAAAATCCACAAGGTTAATTGCAAAGTCAATTACGCCCTTATCTTTTGGAAGCGAAAGTCGTGTCGGAGCTTTTTGAACCTTATTTAACGGAATAAAAGTTGTTCTGCCTCCGCCTGAGGATTTTAAAAGTTCAATCGCAACCGAAGCAACGTGCTCATCATCTACAACAATGTGAGCCATTCTTCCGCCGAATGCAACTTCCATTGCTGTTGAATATTCTTTATCAACAGTACCAAGCTTAACCAGCGGAGCGTGAACCCCGCGGAGTTTTGCGTTCATTACAGTATCAATGGCGTTACCCATGCTTGCCTGAGCCATTTGTTTTGTGGCTTCCATGCGCGAGAGTTTGTTATACGCCATACGAATATTGTAATTCAAGTCGTTTATTTCGTTATTTGTTCTGTCCAAATCCTGTAGAGTGTTCTGCTGGATTGATTTAAAATCCTGCAATTCTTTAGAAAGTTCTACTACCTGTTCTTTTTTAAGATCAAAGTTTGAGGTGAAATTTGTTTTTAGTTCTTCCAGTTCAGCAAGTTTTGTCTTGGCCTGTGCAAGCTGTTCTGTCAAATTTTTTAATTCGTTTTCGAGCGGAAGTTTTTCTTTAATAAGATTATTTTCTTTATCCTGAAGATTCTCAAGTTCTTTTCTTAGCGAGTTTCGTCTTTCAATATGCTGTTCTGCCGTGCTGTTCAAACCTGTCATATCTTCAAGAATTTTTTTCAGTTCGTTGCGTTTTGCAACTACATCGAGTTCGATTTTTGCAATATTTTCTTCTTTTAGCTTTATATTTAATTTAGTATTTTCTATTTTTTGTTTAAAGTTTTCAATACCGTTTTTTGCATTTTCTACGGTTTTCATGTTTTCAAGAATTTGTTTATCTGCGAAATTAAGCGCATTGTGCTTGCGGTCAATTTCACCTTTCAAAGCTTCTTCCTGACGTTTAAGCTCAAGCTGCTGAGCTTCGCCTTTTTCTTTTACAAGGTCTGATATTTCCTGATATTTTGATTTTATCAGAGTGAGACGTTCATCTAAATCTTTGTTTTTAACTTCTTCTTCTTTTTTCTTTTTGGTGAACTCAAGAATATTTGTGTGTGCCTGTTCAAGATTTCGCTTCAGGTCAAAGAAACGAACTTTTGTAATCTGGCTTTCAAGTCCTGTTTTTTCTTCACGTAATTTTTGATATTTAATAGCGACTTCACGTTCTTCTTTTAACTGTTCGAGCATGGCATCAATTTCCGTTAAAATTACAGAAGAACGTTCAACCCGCTGTTCAACGTCAGCAAGTTCATTTGTAGCCTGATCTATTCTTCGGTCGAAGTCTGCAATTCCTGCGATTTCGTCGATAATTTTACGTCTGTTTTTAGGCGTGCAGTTTGTAATTCCCTGAACATCGCCCTGCATCATAACGTTGTAGCTGTTAGGAGTTACGTTGTATTTTTCGAGAATCGCATGGACATTTGTTAAGGTTGTTACGCTGTCGTTAAGATAATATGTACTTGCATACCCCTGGGAAGATTTTCTGATACGTCTTGCAATACTCAAATCCTGTCCGTCTTCCATTTCTCCGAATGTAACTTTAACAAAGGCCTCATTTCTTTTTGTATATGTAGAGATAAAGTGTGACAAATTTTCAGCACGCAGCTCGCTGGCATTGGCTAAACCGAGTGCAAACAGGACGCTGTCTATGATATTACTTTTGCCTGAGCCGTTAGGGCCTGACACAGTAGTGAATCCTTTCAACAAAGGAATTTCCGAACGGTTGGCAAATGATTTAAAATTATCTATCTCTAATTGTTTTATGTACATAATTATCCCTAGTCTTATATCTATTAGACTATACTTATAAATAATTGTCAAAATGTTAAAAGCTTCTTAATATAATCTTTCGGAAGGTTTTTTGAGGGTTGGGAAATATAAAAATTTCAATAATTTTTATTTTATGAAGAAATTACTTTTAATGCTGAGTTTAATATGTGTGCCTGTAATGGCAAGTGATTACAGTGTTTACAGACCTGATAATTTTAAATATTCTCCTGACAGCGGTGAGATGACTTTATTCATTCTTGATTTTTCCAACAGCATGACGGAATATCTTGAAGGTGTGAGCAAGCTTGATTTAATGCTAGATACGATGCGGCAAATTTTGCCGTCTATAGACCCGAACAGCAGGGTAGGCTTGAGAGTCTACGGTCATAAGATGGGTTTTACACCTATTGAAGCTTGCAGGGCTTCTGCTCTGGTTGTACCTGTTACACGTTCAAACAGCGTTAATATAATGAATTCTCTGGCCTCAGTTAAACCGCGCGGAATGACTCCTATTACATTTTCACTAAAAGAAGCTGTAAAAAATGATTTTATCGGGTTTACAGGGAAAAAGCATATTATTCTGCTCACTGACGGAGGGGAAAATTGCGATGAAAGTCCGTGTAAATACGTTATGGAACTGATTAAAGTCAGAAAAGATATTTCAATTGATGTTATAGCATTTAATATTGATAATCCGGACGATTTAGACCAGTTAGAATGCACCGCGCTCGTGACAAGCGGAAAATTTTATACAGCAAACACGGCCGCAGAACTCGCAAAAAGTTTAAATAACTCGCTAAATGTTCACAAAGAAGTAGAAGCAAAAATAATTCCAAATCCTTAATTACATGTCCCTCGTACGACGGTGTTGAGCCGACGAAGTAGGCGACACTAGATTAGCTAAAATTTAATTGGATAGTCTTCTGGAATACTCCAATTATGATATTGTATAAGTGCGGTGCAATAGTCTGCCTGTTGGCCGCTGTAGTGTTTTTTATTGTTACATCCAAAGTTGGTGTCTGTATATAAAGTTTCTTCTGTACCGTCCCAAGCGTGCTTATATGGTTCAAACTTTTTGCCTATGTGGAATTTTGCTTCCACTGCGGTCTGCGCACCTAAATCGTCATTAAATCTGAAAGAAAATACATCTTTTCCATAAATCAAACTTTCAGGGTCATTTTTATATCTTTTGTTATCAATAAAGAAGTTGTAATCACGCCCTTGCCTAAAACATTTAAGCAGGCTTCCATCAGCAAAGTATAATAAAATTCCATTGTCATTAGCCTCACCAAGTTCTTCAATTTTTGTAACTTTCAGATACCCCTTATAGTATTTATTATAAAAATCAATCGGATCTAACGTGTTTTCCCAGTATAGCGTTGAACCGTTATCAACCATAGAACTGGTTATCGCCTGATTCATGACGGAATATACACGTTTGAGTTTTGTCAAAACCACTTGTTCTCTGTATTTTGATAATACTGTCGGCAGCGTCATTGCCGCAACAATACCTATAATTCCAAGTGTGATTAGAACCTCTGCAAGCGTAAATGCTTTATTAAAGTTTTTCATACTTACTCCTTCATATTTATAAAAATATAATTTTAATAATAAAAACATACTTTTAATAATGAAACAATTATTTAATTTTGTCAATATTATAATTTTAGTATCTGTATAATTTATTTATATGATTAATTTAAATTATGAAGTTATGGACGCACGTAAAGAGGTAAAGATTCTGCTGTCTAAGAAGGCTTGGACAATGAAAAGGCTTGCGGAAAAACTTTCTGAAATGAGCGGAAAATATTATTCTCCGCAAAATTTGAATTACAGACTGAGAACTAATTCATTAAAATTAGCAGAAATGGATTGTATCTGCAAAATTCTCGGATTTAAAATTACTTTTGAAGATATTTCTAAATAATTTTTTATATTGTTACAAAAGGATTCCGGAGGGCGCAGATTTCATTTCTGTTAATAATTTACCTGCCGCGTGGGAAATTTAAATATTTTTACAGTATCCTTAGGCAATTTTCATCTACATAATGTTTTATATATAATATAGGGGAAATTTTATGATTGGGAAAGTTATATCACAGCTCGGCAGGGCAGCCGTTAAAAGTTCCGGCAGGATTACAAAATCAGGTAAACCGAATCTGCCCAGATACCTGTATCACGTAACAAGCAGAAAAAACTATGAAGCAATGCTGAAATCAGGTGAAATTCGTACTTCTCATGATGCATGTCTATCAAGCAGTCTTGAAGGTGTATTTATGTTTGATTTGAAGAATTTTGCAAAACGCTGGACAAGTACGTTTTTTAGTTTTGAGGAGGAGTGTGCCAAGGTTAATCTTGGCAGCGCGCTGGTATGCAAAAATTCTGATATAGTTGTGTTAAAAGTGCCGACAAAGAAAATGAATGTTGATAAATTGAAAGTAAGAGTTCAGGACGAAACCAAAGCTGATTATCATGCGCTAAACGGTGACAGTGCAAGATTTCAAACTTTATATACAAGACGCAAAAAGCCGATTGAATATATTTACGGCCAGAATATAGATATTTCGGATGCCCAAAAAATAGGAGAACTAAACCTTGAGCTTAATGTAGACAACAGAAATGAACTTATTGATTTCATGCAAAAACGGCCTTTTGAACCATTGTTAAAATTATTTAAAGGCACACCTGAAGAAAAATGTGTTCAAGCTATGCAAAAGGCAAATATTCGTGAACAATGCTATGAGTTTCCCGGAGGTTAATGACACCCCTCATCTGCGGCATCAATTTTTCCGTCAAAGTCATTATCAATCCCATCCGTACAGGAGCCTATTGAATATTTGCTTTCGGCAGGCGGGTTAAATTTCAAATATTTGTCAGGAATTTTTGCCCACAGGTATTCAAAGAATTCCGCATAAAATTTTGCGATTTTAGGATTTTCGATGATTAGCATATTCTCGTCATTTTTATTTTCTCCGCTGTTTGAAAAATTTGTGGAACCGGTCACTATATATTTATTATCTATAATTATAGTTTTTGAGTGCATTTTGCCTGCATAATTTTCAACTTTTACCGGCACACCGGCTGTTCGGAGAGGAATAAGTGTTGAAATTCTTGTTCCTGTATTTGTTGCGTCAATTATAATTTTTACATTGACTCCGCGTTTATACGCTGCAATCAGAGAATTGGTGAGACTTTTATGTGTAATCAAAAATGCAGGAACATAAATGTTATGCTTTGCCGAATTCACGAGCGGAACAACTCTGGAACTTATACCTTTATCCTGAGGTGAAAAGAGTATTGATACCTTACTTCCATCGGACAGTAAGAGGCTATTATTTAAGATTTTAGCCTTTAGAGAGTGAAATTTCCCGTTATACATTTGTTCAAACTCGTCAGTATAGATTTTTGCAGCAGCCGGAGAATTTATTATTAATACATTATTCTGGTTAAAACCAGAGAATCCTGTATGGGAAAAATTCATTGAACCTGTAAATACCTTTTCTCTATCAAATATTGCAAACTTATTATGCATAAGCGCGTTTGTGAGTTTTGAACTTCCTTCTATTCTGTCAGAGCGCTTGTATTTAAATATTTTTACAAATTCGTCCGTGTCAGGATAATAGTTTTTTGATGATGTTTTTGTATCATAAATTACACGAATCTTTACGCCGCGGGAAATTGCCTTTTCTATTGAATTTCGTACTTTCGGAATATTTGTCCAGCCGTACAATGCAATATCAATTGATTCATCTGCATTATCAGTTAGATTAACAAATTCGCGGCACACTTCATTAGTACAGTTTTTATCAGGTTTTTGTATTTTTGTGTAGTCTGTTAGTATAACTTTTATATTCCCGGACGTTATAATATCAGGTGCGGGAGAAATCTTTTTGTAAAGCTTCTTTCGGGCTTTTTTCTGTTCTATGTGGCAATATCTGCACGCTTTTGCATCGGGCGGCAGGTCTTTTGTAGTTAAAATCACCGCATCATGAGCAATTTTTCCGAATTTACAATTTAATTTGTGGTATTTTGCACTTTTATGATTATAAATTACAAGTTTAAGGTTCTTAGCTTTTTGTTGTATCTGATTAAAAGCTGATGGGTTATAAGGCTTGCCGTTGATAATTGCAAAACCTGAATTTTTTAATATATCCGAATAACTGCGGTTATCAACAAACACTTCGGCAACTCTGCATTGCGGATATAGCTTATTTGTGAATTTTAATTTAACTTCTTTGCTTTCAAGAGTCGAGTGTGCATACTCATCCGCAAGGTATCCGACTGCAATGCTTTCTTCAAAAGGTATATCTTTTATTTCTTCATGGAAATAAGACATATTTGATGTATATGATTTTATTTCAGGAATGCATATTGTCTCATTATCGTCCACAATCCTGTTATTATTAAGGTCAATTTGAAACATTACAGGTGTGATTACATTTACTACGGTTTTTCTGTTTGTGGTTAGAAAACTAAATGCCGCAAATCCCGCAAATAGAATAATTATAAAAAAAGCACACAGTTTTTCTTTCATAAGCTTTTGCAGTTTGTAATTTCATATCCTAGACGATAAATTGTATCTTTCAGCATTTTATCCTGTGTTATTGCAAATTCATCAGAATGATTGTCTGATTTTTTATTTGTATATTTACACGGGTGTATAAGACACTCGGTAACAATATTGTCATCTTCTATTGCTTTAAGACCATATTCAAGTGTTTTGCTGTCCATCATTCCGGTATACCCTACACCGATTAAATAGTCATTTGTTTTAAGGTTAAATTCCTTTGCAGTTTTTTTATTTTGAGCGGTAAAGGTATTTAGCAGAATAATTTTTATAATATTAATCATAAAAGCAGGAGTATAATTTTTCCTTGATCCTGCAACAGTATAAAATTCCTCATGCTGCGTTCTTATATATGGAATATTATATTCTTTTGCCAATCTTGCTGTAAGCCTGAATATTCCCGGAATAGCATGCACGTGAACATGTGAATCAATATGGTCAACTTTTGAGGCGCTTATTACTTTTTCTATCTGCGCTCTGAATTCCCGTTCTATTGCACTTATAACTTCTTTCTTTCCGGAATTAAGAATAAACCACAAATAACCTTTATTAAAATTTCCCTGATTATCAGTAAGGCATTCCGCATGAGTCAAAGATTTTCCTTCAATTATATTGAGGTGCACTCCAAGTCCTAAATCCTGACACTCAGGCAAAATTTCATTGACTGCACTTTCAAATGCGTGGCCGTTTGCACAAATACTTGCGCTTCTCAAAAATCCATAGTTATACCCCTCAAGAACTGCTCTGTTAAAATCCTGATTCATACCAAAATCGTCAGCATTTAAAATAAACTTTTTATTACTCATCTTAATGTTCTATTGCACTCCATTTGAAATTATTATATTATAAAGTTATCCGTTCGGGCAACTTGTTACAGAATTGAGGATTTTATGAATAAGCCGACTTTAGCAATAATTATTCCTTGTTTTAATGAGGAATTATGTATCGAAAAAACCGTTGAAAAATTGTTTGTTGTTTTAAATTCACTTATCAAAAAGAATAAGATAAATTCTGACAGTTATTTGTATCTTGTGGATGACGGTTCTTCTGATACTACATGGGAAATCATAAAAAAACTACATTCTTCCAATAATCTAGTAAAAGCCCAGAAGTTTATAAGAAATTACGGTAACCAGAAAGCTCTTATTGCAGGTCTTGAGGGAGTAAGAGAGATTGGCTGCGATTGCGTTGTATCTATTGACGCTGACCTTCAGCAGGATGAATGGGCAATTGAAAAGTTTGTTGATGAATATATGAACGGATTTGATATTGTGTCGGGTATTAGAAATGACAGAAAAACCGATTCTGTTTTTAAAAAGACTACAGCTTTGATGTTTTATAAGCTTATGAATCTTCTCGGGGTAAAGATTCCTGTAAATCACTCTGACTACAGATTAATAAGCCGTAAAGCTCTTGAACTTATGTCTCAATATCATGAAAACGCTTTATTTTTGCGGGGATTTTTTCATGAATTGGGTCTAAAAACAGCATATGTGCATTTTGACGTGAAACAGAGAATGGCCGGAAAATCTAAATTTAATTTTGTGAAACTTATGGAATTATCCCTAAACGGTATTACTTCATTCAGTATTGTACCTTTGCGCTTTATTACGGTTTTGGGATTTTTAATGGCTTTATTCGGTTTTATAGTTGGTGTTGAGGCCGTTTTTGAAAAAATCTTCCATAATAATGCCCCTAACGGGATGGCAACTACAATTATATTATTATGCGTATTTGGCGGAATTCAGTTGTTTTGTATAGGAATTATCGGAGAATATGTCGGCCAGGTTTTCAGAGAGGTGAAAGCACGCCCGAGATATATAAAAGAAACGGAATTAAAATAATTATAAAAGCCGTGCCTTCTGTCTATCGAATCAGACAAATAATATATCCTTTTAAATTATCTCTTTTTAAAAACAAAACACCCGCAAGGATTGCCTTAGTGCTGCTGTGTTTCCACCCTGACACGGTTCGGCAGCTTACGCCATCCTGTCCTTAAACGTCAACAACAATTTAATTATCAATACTATTTGCCGAACCCTCACAACAGACTCTGCACCCCGCATTAACTTCGGGTCAAGGGATTGCAATTCCCCGTGGAGCACGGCTGATTTTATTTTATCATAAAAAAATTTTTTAGTCTATAAGCTTTGTTACCAGTACAGGAAGATTGTTATAATACATTGGTATGGATTTTGTGTTATTTGTCCATGAAGTCCATACTATTCCGGAATATACGTTTTTATTAATCTCGATTAATTTATCTTCAATCGCACTGTTTTTTGATTTAACAATTTTTAAATCAATAAGATTGTCAAGATTGCCGATGTTTATGATTGTATATTGTTTAGTAGTTTTATAATGCGCCTCGGCTTCTTCAATAGCGTTATAAACCCAGCGTCTCCTGGCTGCTTTGTTTAAATTTTCAGGTATTTCCTTTGTCCTTATATCCAGTGCTGATGCGTGTTCGCAAAATGCAGATAAAACTTCGCGCAAAGGCTTGTCTTTTGTGTCAGATAATATCAGCCCCGAATTAAAATTCTTTTTTCTATGAGTAAGATTAGTTTTTATAGGGTACAAAATTTTTTTCTTTAACTCAAGTGCTGTTCTTTTATAATTAATTTGATTAAGTCCTCTGCTGTTATCCGGAATATCTACAATACTCAGAGGCACTCTGTTCCGTCTAAGATTGTATAGAGTTACACCAACTGCTACTGCTGCGAGAGAACCCAGAGTTTTGAATATAATATTCTTTATTTTGCCCTCATCTTTTTTTTGCGGATAGCATAAAAATTCCTTGTTTTCACCGCGGACACAAGATTGAGAAGTTGATGTATTTGAATATGAACCAAAAGAAACAGGCAGAATTTTCATATAAATATTGTAAGTTTAAATATGAAAAATTTTGCGTCTTTGTAAAGAATTATTAAAGATAAATTAGCCCGACTGTGGAATGTAATTTGAGCTCTGCCGCAATATTCTTTGTATGAAAAGGAGAAAGTGATGACTGAAAGATTAGAAATGTACCGCTGCGAAATCTGCGGTAATCTGGTTCAGGTCATACTTGCCGGCGGCGGCGAACTTGTTTGCTGCGGGCAGCCTATGACTTTAATGAAACCTAATACCATGGAGGATGCTGCGCTTGAAAAGCACGTTCCTGTTTATATTCAACGTGAAAACGGCGTTGAAATTCAGGTCGGATCAGTTCTTCATCCTATGAATGACGATCACTATATTATGTTTATTGAATCAATTTCCGAAGATAGAAACCGTATGAAATTACAATATTTGCATCCGGGGCAGGAGGCTAAAATGCTTCTTGAGCAAAAAATCGGAAAAGAAAAAGCATTAGAATTTTGTAACTTACACGGACTATGGGAGGGCGAAAGTGATTAATAAAAAAATCGAGGAAGTCTTAAATGCACAAATTAATAAGGAATTCTATTCAGCTTATTTATATCTTGCTATGTCTGCTTATTTTGACGAAATTGGTCTTAAAGGATTTTCTAATTGGACAAAAGTTCAGGCTCGCGAAGAAGTAGACCACGGAATGATTCTTTTTGATTATGTTATAGCCAGAAACGGAAACGTTGAGTTAAAGCAAATTGAAGCTCCTGAATATGATTTTCATGAACCTTTGCAGGTATTTGAAAAAATTTATAACCATGAAAAATCCGTTACTGCAAGTATTGACTGTGTAGCAGATATGACTGAAGATGAATGTGACCTTGCTACAAGAAATTTCATTGACTGGTACATTGCCGAACAGGTTGAAGAAGAAGCCAGTGTATATGAAATAATCAAAAAGATGAGAATGTTCGGTTCTGAAAAGTCTGTCCTTTATCATCTGGACATAGAACTTTCCAAAAGAGAATATAAACAGCATCAATATTCAAATTAACTTAACTAAACGGCCCGATTTAATCGGGCCGTTTTATATTGCGGATTTGTAAACAATTTGTCTGAATCTTAAAAATAACGTATTATTATGTTGTTATGATTAAGGGAAAAATTGTAATTGTTGATGATGAAAAAATGGTTACTTCTTCTTTCAAAACATTATTGAAAGTTGAAGGATTTACTGATATTAATTGCTTTAATAATCCGGTTGAGGCTGTTGAGTTTTTAAAAACCAACACTCCGGATATTATTATATCGGATTTTATTATGCCTGAAATGAACGGGCTTGAATTTTTAACGGAAGCTAAAAAACTCTACCCTGAAGTAAGTATGATATTGCTTACCGGATATGCTGATAAAGAAAATGCAATAAAAGCAATTAATGAAATCGGTTTGTATAAATATATTGAAAAACCATGGGATAATGATGATTTGCTTTTTAATATCAGAAACGGTATTGAAAGAAGCCATATCCTTAGTGATTTACGAGATAAGATAAATGAACTTGAAGAAGCTAAAAAACAGCTTGAAATATACTCTACGTCCCTTGAAGAACTTGTTGCCGAGCGAACAAAAGATTTGACTGTTGCAAACAGCAAACTCTCAGGAATTATTAATTATTGCGCTGACGGAATTATTATTATCGATTCAAAAGGCAGAATTGAACAGGCAAATCCTGCTTGCGAAAATATGACAGGATTAAGTGAAGCTGCTCTTTGTAAAAAGAAATTTCAAGAAATTGCTTCAATGGGTAAATTCTCTGAAAATATCCGTGAAAATTCAAACGGCGTTATTATGGGGCTTTCTTCCGATGCCGGCGAAGTCTTGATAAAGGATTGCTATATAAGAAACTCACTCGGAGAGGGGAGAATTCCTGTTGAAATAAATTTTGCGGCTATTAATGAAGAAAACAGCGATAAATTTGTCGGTGTTATTCGTGATGTAAGCAAGCATAAAGAAACAGAACGTTTACGTGATGATTTTATCGCGACACTTACTCATGATTTAAGAACTCCGCTTCTTGCCGCCATACAAACTTTAAAATTTTTCCTTGACGGTTCTCTGGGACCGGTTGAAGAAAAACAGCATGTGCTGTTATCTACTATGCTTAAAAGCAACGAAGACCTGCTCGGTCTTGTTAATGCATTATTGGAAGTTTACAGATTCGAAAGCGGTAAGCTTGAACTTTGTAAAACTGTATTTTCTGTAAAAGATTTGGTTGTTCAATGCTATGATGAATTAAAACCGCTTGCTGAAAAGAAAAATATAAACTTCAAGCTTGATTTGGGCGATATATCAGATAATACTGAAATCACAGCGGATAAAGCAGAGTTAAAGCGAGTAATCATAAATCTTTGCGGGAATGCTGTTAATTATACCAATAAAGATGGTGAAATTGAAATTCTTGCAAAAGTTCAATCAGGAGACTTTATATTCTCCGTTACTGACAACGGAAACGGAATCCCGAAGGAAGATATCCCTAATCTTTTCAACAGATTTTCACAGGGTACCAGTAAAAAACGCTCTACGGGTACAGGTTTGGGATTATATCTTTCAAGACAAATTGTTGAAGCTCATGGCGGTAAAATATGGCTGGAAAGCAAATTAAATAAGGGAAGTGAATTTACTTTCCTTTTAACTGATGTTGTTAATGAAGAAAGACAGGTAATAAATGGTTAAGGTACTTATTATTGAAGATCAGGATATGGCAAGGGTTGCTTTGTCTGTGGTATTGAGTAAGAACCCTAATATCGAAATCCTTGATATGGCTGTGGACGGTCAGGAAGGTGTTGATAAAGCTCTTTCTTTAAAACCGGATCTTGTTATTATGGATATCGGCCTGCCTACGATAGATGGCATTGAGGCAACAAGGCTTATTAAAGAAGACAACCCTCAAATAAAAGTATTAATGTATACCTCTAGAGAAGATGAAGATGATATTTTTGACGCATTTCAGGCAGGCGCAGACGGATACATAACAAAAGGTGCAACCGTTGACCAGACGCTTTCTGCCGTTATTGCTGTAAGTGAAGGTACCGGCTGGCTTGATCCGGCAATTGCTAAAGTTGTTTTAACAAATATAAGACGCTCAAATGTTACGGAAGGACGCCGCGGTGAGATTAATTATAAATTAGGCAAAAATTTATACGGCTTAACCGAGCGTGAAATGGATGTTTTAGCATTAATAGTGGACGGTCTTACCAATCCGCAAATTGCTGAAAAACTTTGTATTACGATATCTACTACAAAAACCCATGTCCATAGTATTCTGCAAAAACTTTATGTGCGCACCCGTGCAAAAGCTACTGCAATGGCAATGAAAGAGGGTCTTGTTTAGTATGAAAAGGATTTTTCCGTTTCTGTTTGTTTTGATGGTCAGTTCACTCCCAGCTTACTCATGGGAGATGCCCGATTGGGATTTACCTGAAATAGATATGACGCAGATAAAAAAAAATATCTCTGCTCCTTTTAAAGGTGATGCCAGACAGCAGGAAATGCGTTATATCCATAACCTGCAAAAACAGGAAGTTAAAGAGAAACATGAAAAACGTGTTCTTGACAGAAATCCGTCCGGATTTATGACCGTTGAGGAATATGAACTTCTATCTGCTCCTAAAGACAAGACTGCTCAGGAAATCGAAATTCCTAAAGTTGAAAAAGGTTCGGATATGAAATATGTTCCACAGCCAACATATAAAATTGTTCGTTATAATAACCCGCCTGGAAGTCCGGAATTGTCAATAAAAAAAAGATTTTATGCAACAAGACAGCAGAATGCACAGGGAATAACTTCTCCTGACTTTTCTATTATGGTTTACCCTTCTATATACTACTATCCATCTAGTGCAGCAGTTGCTTGCGACTTATTTGTTATTCCGCTTGAAAAAAACGAAACAAACTTAAATAAAATTATGAAAGCTAACGTAATGCACCGCTGGCCGGATCCTATTTTATCAACCGATAAATCAATAACAGATAATTATTCATTCCGTACTCTTACTCCTGTAGATTTTTCTGCTGACGGAACGAAACTTCTTGTTAAAGAAAAAATAGGATATTCTAAGGATGGTATCTGGCAGACAAATGCAATAGTTTATGATTTTACAACCAGAACTTCTTATGATTTAAAAGAGCTTCGTGCTGCAATTGTTTATTACTGGAAACAGTATAAAGACGTCAATCTTGATGACAAACGCTGGGATATATATCCTTTGGGTTTTGATATAAACGAGCCGGACAGAATTGTAGCCTATGCCTACGCATATACAGGTGAAGCTCCGGTTTTTCTCGGCTCCTGGAGCATTGACAGCAAAGGGGAGCAAACACGTTTAATTTCTTTTAATAATAAGGATGTTCAAATAAGTATAAACGGATTTAAAATTGTTCAGGACGGAGTGGTTCCTCCTGACCAGCTCCATGTCGAAGAACAACAGGCTAAAAGATTTGAAAAAGCTGAAGAAAAACGTAAAAAGGCTGAAGATAAAGCCGAATTGAAGAAAATGAATGATGAATATAAATCAACAATTAAACAAATGAATGCCGAATATAAGAAAGATGTTAAGGAGTACAAATATCAGAATAAAGTTGAAGGTTCCACAACTCAAAACGATGCTGTGCAGAAATATGAAGAGCAAAAAGCCATAAGAGATCAGAAAGAAGCTGAACGTTTAGAAAAGAAAAAACAACGGGAAGCAGCAAAAGAACAGCGCAAAATTCAAAAAGAACAGCAGAAAGCTGAAAAGGAAAATCTAAAACAGCAGCAAGAACAGAAAACTAAGCCGTAGCCATAAAGTTTTTCAATTCTTGTTCAAACTCTGATTTTGTAACACCCGGCATATATAAATCAAATGCAGCCTGATTGCTTTGTATTGCTTCCCACGCGAAATCTACAACATCATTATAGTTGTCAAAGTAGTGAGTTACGCCTAATTGATAGTAATTAACTCCTTTTTCAAAACCATTGAAAACCTGTTTAATGTAGTTTAAAGTCTCGTTTGAGAATCCTTCAACCTGTTTTTCGGCAATATCATCTTCATATGCATCTGTAGCATAGTAAGTTACATATTCATTGTAAATATGTGTTGAGTGAATTAATTCATGCCATAATGTTACTGCCAGATTAGTCTTACAATAGTTATTGTAAGCTTCTTCATCCACAAGAAGATCTGTAGGCTGAAATTCTGTTTTTCCACCCTCAATTGCGGCTTTTAGTTCATCTAGACTTTCGTATGGTCGTTCTGGCATAAAATAATCAGGATTGAGAAGAATGTTTCTTTCAGGCCCGTTCAGGTGGTACGTATCATAACCTACGGAAGAACCGTCAGAATAAACTAACATACTCGGATTATAAGAACCCATTGTTGTATCACCCGGTGTGAAATTGTCGTTTGTGCCGGTGCCTACAGTTCCGAAACCTACACGAAAATCACAATTTTCAATTGCTTTTCTTACTTCAAGCAGGAATGAAAGTTTTAATTCGGAATCTCCATTACGATTTCCTTCTGCAACTTTTACATTATAATTTGCAATATAATCATCAAGCCATTCTACCATTGTGTCAATAGCATCGGAGATAAGCTGTCTTTCTTCATCATTATTTGCAACAATGCATTGTTTGATTGATGTTGTGTCAGTTGTTGCATTAATTTTCGATTTACCTGTATATTCTACAAAACCGATTGTTTTTGCAGTTGTTGCTCTTAGCGTTTCCTGCATTGTATTAATTTTATCTGAATTAAATACATTTGTATTATCTTTTAAAATAGAAGAAATCTGGTCTTCTTCGCTTAAAATTTTATCTATCTCAGCTTCAACTGTACCGTCATAGACATCAGCTTCTGTCATAACTCTTTCTACATCCATTAACGCATTCTTGCTGTAGCGTGATGTAATGGATAATAACCATGCATCATCACTGCTGCTTGTTTCCGGCGCAACGAGTTCGGAATCTTTTTTCTTTAATTCATCCGAAGTTATAATAGTATTAAGTTTTACTGTTGTTGCATCAATAGTCATTTTTAATCCTTATTATTATCCGAATGTTTTAAATGATCTTTCTACGTTTTTGTTTAAAACAGATTTAAGACTTTCTTCTTCTGCAATTAATGCATCATATTGTGTATCAATTTTTTTCTGATCTATCTCATATCTTTTATCTTGAGCCTGAATAGCTTCCATACCTTTTTCGTATTCAGCTTCGGCAAGTGCAAGTGCATTATCATCCTGCTTATCAACAATAGCTGTGCAGCTATCTAATGAAACCAGCTCATAATCTGTTCCATTAATATTAAATCCTTGAGTTGAGCCTTCTTTAGCAGGTGAAACAAGCTGGTATCTGCCGTTTCTTATACCGGTTTCAAGTTCAAGAGATGAAAGACCGCCGAAGTTTTCATCTTCAACGAGAACAGTCTCATAAATTGGAACTTCTTTATATATAGGTTTTTGTTCATAACCTATAGGCTCCTGTGAAGTATCAGGAGTTTCTTTTGTTTCTTCTTGAGCAAGAGCATCTTCCTGAAGTTCTGTAAGATTTAAAACAGGAAGTTTGTTAGCTTGAGATGTTGCCTGGTTCTGGTCATTATACCCATCAGCACCTTCTTGAATCCAAACATTTGTTTTTGAACCATCAGAAAGTGTTTCCTGAGCAGAAGTTCCCAAAACCCCTTTATTTGAAGAACCGCTGTCATAAGTCGGAGAAGAAGAATTGCTCCAGTACAAAACGTTATTGTTATTTCTTGTATCAAGAGCCATCATATTGCTCACATCAGATTCAAGAACAGGGCCTCTGCAAGCAAGGTCTGATGCGTTAATATTTGACCCGTTTGCGTTTGTGATTGAACCCATTGCAACACAGTTTTTAATTGTTGTTTCGTGAGAATCATCACCTATGAAATTGTTTATTGAATTTGAGTAATCTGTGCCAGAACCGAGTTTAATGTTTACATCTGAATAGCAATTTTTAATTTCGCTTTCGCCTTTTACGATGTTAGTATTTGCACCGATAAAGCCGCCGATAAAACCAAAACTGTCATCCGCATTAGGTACATTAATTTCGCCGGTTACACTGGAATTGCTGACATTACCGTTGCTTAAACCAACAAGGCCGCCAACGGAGGCTCTTTCAGGAGTATATCCTAGCTGGTATGTTGTATCTGGTTTAAGATTGCATGTAATATTAACATCTGTTGCGTTACAGTTTTCAATTGAAGCACCATCGGCCAGATAGTTTGAAAGTGCACCTAATGCATCTCTTTCTGCTGTTACATTTGCACCTTCAAGATTTATGCTTTTTGCGACGCCATAAAGTGAATCAAAGAAACCGGAATCACCATTCAAGCCTTTGATTGTTTCTCCGTTACCATCAAATACGCCTTGAAAAGCCGGGATACCATGCCAGTTGTATCCGCTCAAATCAATTTCTTCACCTTCATCAAGATCAAGTACATAGTTCTGTTTAACTGCATCAGTATTTTTTCCCATCTGATCAATTATGGCATCAAAACCGGCCTGTGATTTGATTGAAATAGCATTAATTTCTGTTTCTTTACCATTAATCATTGTAGTGTAAGATACAGTTTTCAAATCGTCTTCGCCAAGCCCTGTTGCAGCGACAATTGAGTTCATTTTATCAAGACTTTCCGGGCCGCGAGCAGGAATTGTACTGTTTGCTTCTCTAAATGTATCAGTTTCTGTTTTGGTAGGATAAATAGGTTTATCAAGATCATCTTCCCAACCAACAATAATCTGTTCTGTTTTGCCGGTATCTTTCTTTTCATAAGTGTAGCCGAGTATTTTTGAACCATCATAAACAAATAAATTTTGTGATTTTAAATTTTCCAAAGTTATAAGTTCACTTTTAGCAGCAGCACCGTCAACTGTAAATATGTTAGGATTAATATATAAACGGGTGTTTGAAAGTGCTCTTGTATATTTTTCCTGGATTCTTTCTGAATCCATTGACAATCTTATTTTTGCATCAGAAACATTCTGACCTTGTAAAGACAGGTTATTTAACTGTGCTGTAATATACAATAATCTTGCTTGTGATGCTGACATTCCCATAACATGTTCCCTTTATATTCTTTTCCTTAATGGGTAAGTCGGCATATATTGCAGCAATCTTCAATAATTTAAGTGTTTTGTTAAAATTTTGTTACAAATTTATTAAGCTTAATTTCTCTTTGCGGGATAAATGTTTTATTCTGTATTCTTCCTTCATTGCTTCTGACTTTGTATCGAATTCTTTTACATATACAATTTTAATCGGTTTGTGCGCACGTGTATATTTTGCACCTTTGCCTTTCAGATGTGCATTAAAACGTTTTTCCACATCATCAGTATAACCGCAGTAGAGTGAGTTATTTTCAATCAAAAGTATGTAGGTGTAATACTTCTTTTCCATAATATAAAAATACAATAAAAAAGGCGGTTTGAAATCAACCGCCTATATTAATCCATTTTCATTTATTTCTTTACTTTACAACCTGTTATACGAAAGAAGAAAATCCGCCGCCGGAAGAACAAGAAGATGCACATCCTCCTGAGAAGCCTGCGGAAGCCCCTCCGCTAAATCCGCTGTCACCTCCGATTGTTGAGACTGCACTTGAAAAGCTTGCCAAAAAGCCTGTGCTTGCAATTGTTGTTCCCTCGGAAGATGAATAGCTTGAATAATCAATTGATGGTGCAAACGGGTTTGATGAAGTGAAAGTATCGTATTGCGGGATTGATATCAAGCTTTTTTGTGTATTAAATGCCAGTGAACCTGCTGTTTCAACAGATTCAACAGGACGTTGATTAATTCCTGTGTTAAGATTGTTAGAAGATTTAGCATTAATAGAATTCATATATCTTACTCCTCAATATCTAATTAACATTCTCGTGACATATATATAAAAAAAAATAAAATAACCTGATTTCAGCATGGGCATTTTTCCGTAACATTTGTTTACATTTATAGCAAAAAATAAAATTTACGGCTTTTTATTCCTCCAATCAATAACACGATATTATATATAAATAAAGGCTTTCGATATAATCGGAGGCCTTTTCTCCTAAATATAAATCTATGGATTGATAAATTTTAAACCTTTGATTGATGTATTTAAATATGAAAGCATATATTCTTGTAGTGTGAAGATTAGGGAAATAGGAATCATGAAAAAGCTAATTTTAATTATCACAATATTTTTATTAACAGTGACTTCTGCATTTGCAGGAGATAATTATTTGAATACCGTTATCTTAGA
>DVIU01000113.1 GCA_018711035.1 Candidatus Scatousia excrementigallinarum | reverse complement strand
GCAGCCTTGTTCGGCTGCCTCTAAACTTGCTGTTTGCTTTTTATTTTGTATTTATAAAAGTGTCCTTATAGATATCTAACCCTGCTTGCAAAAATCCCAATTTTTATACCACAGTTTTAAAACTTTTGCTTGCACATTTGGTTGTCCTTTGCTTTCTGATTACCCACATACTATGTGCCGATTATCGCGCTTTGATTACTGATTATCCTGTACAGGCTTGTCTCCGATTTCCACTCTTCACTCTTATGTATCGCGTGGTTGAGTGCCGTCCAATCGACGCCCTCCTTCAACCTTTCGCTGTGCACATCGTCTTTGATATGTGAGTTTCGTGCAAGGAAGTCTGTAAAAGTAAGAGGTGTTTCTTCGACCTTCTTTTTGGCTCTTCCGCCCTTGCGCCCGCTCTCACTTCGCACTTTGCTCAAATCAAGACTTTTGCGAAATAGCTTGAAGTATGCGTCTACCGGTGGTTTAAGTTCCGTGGGTTCGATACCTTCAAGCATATATCCGCACATCGCCTTTACAAATTGCCCTGCACTTGCGTCGTCTTTTAGAGTGTTCAGCATACGGGCGTATGCGGCATAAAATGTGAAGTGCTTCATCTTGCGGTTGAGGTAGTAGGGCTTTTTGTCCTGCCTTTCTATTGCGGTCGCGTCGTTCAGCGTGGGATATATTATCTCCCAAAAGCAATTTTCGTTCTCTGTCTTGCCCTGACTATCCACGCCGTTGAACGCGTAATTACAAATTCGTTTTGCAAATCTGCCTGCCTCATCATCCTCCAACTGCGCTATGACGTCATAGTAGATGTCGTAAAAAGTAAAGTGTTTCAGTTTCTTTGATTGTTCCGTCATTTAACCTCCGTATCATTTTTTATTTTTGTTTGGTGTTCGTTGATCCCTGCGTGGGCTCAACTGTGCTTAAACCCTCATATATATCGTCACCTCCTTAAAGTTAAAACAATACAAAGCTCCTGCAATTAACGAAAAAACCCTACAAGAATAAAACCCTATATGGGTTCAATCCTTGTGGGGCGTGGATAACTTCTTTTTACAGATAGCTTCTGTTTCTGCACAACTTATATCACGCCGTGCAGTTCGGTCTTATGGTTCTATACTGCCTCTGTCCACTAACGTGATACGTTTTTCGTTTATTGCATTCAGTTTGTAAATGGATTATATCATATCACTTCCTGCTTGTCAAGAAAAATAAAAACAAATGTTTGTAAATTTTAAAAGTATATCATTGCTTCAGGCATATAATAAATAAAACGTCGCGAATTAGCTGGCTTATTATTTATAAAACGTCGCAAAAAGTATTTATAAATTCGAATAAAATGTCGCAGAGCTATTGACTGTGAGGTTGATTGGGTGTATAATTTAAAGTGACTAATAACAGGTGGTTTGTATGCTTTATAGGAAATTCTATGACGAATTGGTCAAATGGTATAAACAGGAGAAGAAACTTGCGCTCCTTATAGATGGCGCACGGCAGATAGGCAAAACTACGCTCATAAGGCAATTTGCAAAGGACTACTATGGTGATAATTTCGTTGAAATAAATTTTATAAATACGCCATCCGCAAAGGAAATTTTTGTGGGCGATTTATCGGTCGACGGCATTATCAGCAAGCTGACGCTTTTCCTTCGCCGCCCGCTCACGCCGCATAAAACGCTCATTTTCTTTGACGAGGTTCAGGAGTGCCTTGAAGTGCGCACGGCCATAAAATTCCTTGTGGACGACGGCAGGTTTGATTATATCGAGTCCGGCTCGCTCCTCGGCATCAACTATAAGGAGATAAAGTCTTATGCTGTTGGGTACGAGGAGAACAGGACTATGTACCCTATGGACTTTGAGGAGTTCGCCATTGCAAACGGTATTCAGCAGTCCACCTTTGGTATGCTCAAAGATTGCTATAATCGTCGCGTTCCCGTCGACGAATTTGTGCATAAGCAGATGATGCAGCTTTTCACCTATTATGTGATTATCGGCGGAATGCCTGCCGCCGTACAGGAGTTTGTAAATTCCAAGGATATGGGGCGCGTGGTCGGCATACAGTCGGATATTTTAAAGCTCTACCGCAAGGACATCACAAAGTATGCCACGACGGGCAAAGAGAAAATAACGCTCATCTTTGATACGATACCCGCTGAACTCAATGCAAAGAATAAGCGGTTTATGCTGTCAGACCTCGCAAAGTCGGCGCGGATGGAGAGATACGAGAGTTGTTTTAACTGGCTGACAGACGCGGGCATTGCTTTGCCCTGTTATAATCTTGCAGGGCCTAAACAGCCCGTTGCAATTAACAAGCAGCACAATCTTTTTAAGTTTTATATGGCGGATACAGGATTGCTATGTGCAATGTGTTCGGGCGACGTGCAGTATCAGATCGTCAACGGCAATTACGGCATAAATGAGGGCAGCATAATGGAGAATATGTTTGCTCAACAGCTCAAGAGCAATGGGTTTAACCTGTATTACTTTGATAAGCAGAAGGTGGGTGAGGTTGACTTCATCGTCGAACAGCACGCCGAGCTTGTGCCTGTGGAGATTAAGTCGGGTAAAGATTACAAGTCGCACAGGGCATTGAATAATCTTCTCGCCGTTGATGAGTACAAGCTGAAAGAGAGCCTTGTGTTCTGTATTGGAAACATTGAAACAGAGGATAAAGTGGTGTATCTGCCGCTGTATATGATAATGTTCTTCAAGAAAGAGAATATGCTGAACAAGATTGTGTTTAAAGACATTGGTGATATTTATTGAAATAGAGTTACGACTATTTCAATAATAATATAAGTAAGAATGGTTAATTATAAGTCAATTAATTATAGAATATATACGGGACTGCGCATAGGAGAATTGCTTGCACTAAAGTGGGAGGATATAGACTACAGGTGCGGACTGCTCTATGTCAACCGCACAGGGCGCGACGGTCGGGACGAAAATGGTAACTATACATTGATATGCAATTCTCCCAAAACAGTCACTTCAAAGAGGTGTGTTCCCCTATCTCGCCAGATAATTAAGCTGCTCCGCATTATAAAGAGTAAGAGCAACAGTCAGTACATAATTTCAAGCAAGGGCAAGCCCGTGCTCATAAGAAGTTATCAACGTTCATTTGAAAAGCTGTTGGATAAGTTAGGTATTGCGCATAGAGGCTTTCATGCCCTGCGGCATACCTTTGCCACCCGCGCAATCGAGTGCGGAATGGACATTAAGATGCTCTCGGAAATTCTCGGGCACAAGTCGCCTGCCATAACTTTGAATCGCCATGTGCATTCATTCATGGATAGCAAGCGCAAGATGATGAATAAGCTCGGCGACGCATATCTTGAGGATATCGTACAACTGTCGTGAAATAACTTTCAATGTTGACAATTTGCCCTGTGTGGGCTATAATATAAATAAATATTAACGTGGCGGAAAATAAGCATGAAAGTTTATCACGGCAGCAATGTGCGGGTGGAAAAGCCCACAATAATAATATCTAACCGTTATCTTGACTTCGGGTATGGGTTTTACACGACGACCAATAAGGCGCAGGCTGAAAACTTTGCCAAAAAGGTCAGTGCAAGGCGGGGCGGCACTGCTCTTTTAAATACTTATGAGTTGGACGAAACGGTCGTTGGTGACCTTGTCAAAGTTAAAAAGTTTGACGGCGCAGACGCGAGGTGGCTCAAGTTTGTGGCAGATAACCGCAACGGAGTATATAACGGCGAAAGTTATGATTTAATAATAGGTGCTGTGGCAAATGATGACGTCTATCAAACGCTGCAACTCTATCTTTCGGGGCTGTATTCGGAGGAGCAGGCGTTGTCCGCACTGAAAATTAAAAAACTTTACGACCAATATGTATTTGCCTCTGAACTTTCGCTTAAGGCACTGAAGTTTATCTCTTGCGAGGAGGTGTAAAAGTGGACGAAAAATTCAAGGCGCTACTCAGCGTTGCCATAGTTCCGCAGGTGGTCAACATAATAGTCGAGCGCGAGCATATGGATGATATAGAGGCGCTCAACGCCTTTTATAAATCGCAGACTTATGCCATGCTTGAGCGCGAGGATACAAAGGTGTGGCATTATAGCCCGCTCACGCTCTATCATGTCTGGAAGAGCGAACAGAGTGGCAATATTGAGTGGCCGGAGGAGGGATTGCTGGTATGAGTAAGGAGATTCCTTTTATAATATACTGCATTGAAGAGTATAAAAGCCAGAAGGGCATGACGGGCAGGGAGGTCATTGACCTCTTTAATAAATATTCGGTGTGTCAGTACATTCAGTTGTTCTATGAATCGCTCCACACAACGGGTGCAAACTATATAGTAGACGATATAGATTCATATATTCAATCGCGTAAAATCGGTTGATTTTATTGAAATGAAGAGCGCCCGAGCGGCGGCAAAAATTTCTGCCGCCCCAAGGGCGCTCTTTTTATGTGGTTGACCCCTATATATATGGCATTTAATGAAGATTTTTGTAAATTAAAAAGGTCATCTAATAAAATATTAGTTACCGTCATTCTCATAATTTGGGTTTGTGAAAAGTGACGAAATTTTAATTTTTTTTAACTCATTTTATTGCATATTAAACAACAATATGTTATACTTTAGAGCGTAAGATTATGACTAATTTTATCTTTGGCTTAGGCAATGTGAGCTAAGTATAAATTATTATATTTTAAAGTGCCAAATCGCGACAATATATTTGCGTATTAATAGTAAGTAGCAAAAAGTATCTAAGGCTATAAATTTGTAAGGCTTAGCCAATAAAATAATATTACTCTTCGTAAAAACATAAATTAAAATCGATTAATTACCTAAACTGCAAAACATTTTCAATGGCAATATGTCTGTCGTTGTTCCAATTATAACTTTGGCTAAAGAAGGGTAGAGTACCCTGACTATCAAAACAACGACTCACGGTAAAAGACGGATTGCTATGTTTGTGGCAAGCTCTTGGTTATTCTTGGCGCAATAGGCACGAGGTCGCTTGGGATAAATATTACGAAAAGTTGCTTGAATATAAGCGTGTAAACGGCAATGTCGACGTGCCCGTGGCTTATAGCGCAGACGGGTATAGTCTCGGCAAATGGCTGTCGCACCAACGCACCGATTTGAGAGATAAACTGACCGAAGAACAGCGTAAAAAGCTGGAAGAGGTCGGTGTGAACTTGCAGCGTGAAGATCCGTGGGAGATGCGTTACAGCTTGGCAAAGGATTACTTTGACAGGTATGGCAATCTGAAGATTCCCGTAACGTACAAACCCATGGGAATATGCCTCAACAAATGGCTCAACGAGCAAAAGCAAATCTACCGCGGCAAGCGTGCAGGCAAGTCGCTTTCACAGGAAAACATCGCCCGCCTTGAAGCCATAGGCATCCGGTGGAACTAACTGTCTATTACAGGAGAAAAATATGAAAGGAATAATACTTGCAGGTGGAGCCGGCACAAGACTGTACCCCCTGACAATGGTGACGAGCAAACAGCTTTTGCCCGTATACGATAAGCCAATGATTTACTACCCGCTATCAACTCTGATGTTGGCGGGAATAAGGGATATTTTAATAATCTCCACTCCTACGGACTTGCCCAACTTTGAAAGACTCTTAGGTGACGGCAGCAGCTATGGCGTAAAACTTTCGTATAAAGTCCAGCCCTCGCCTGACGGGCTTGCCCAGGCCTTTATCCTCGGCAAGGAGTTTATAGGCGATGAGCCCTGCGCAATGGTGCTTGGCGACAATATCTTCTACGGCGGCGGCATGAGCAAGATTTTAAAGGCTGCCAAAAAGGATGCTGAAAACGGCAGGGCGACGGTGTTCGGCTACTACGTTCCCGACCCCGAACGGTTCGGCGTCGTAGAGTTTGATAAAAACGGCAAGGCCATATCCATTGAGGAAAAGCCCAAAAATCCCAAGAGCAACTACGCTGTAACGGGTCTGTATTTCTATCCCGCGGGCGTATCTGCAAGGGCAGAACAGGTAAAGCCCTCTGCGCGTGGCGAGCTTGAAATCACAACGCTCAACGAAATGTATTTAGATGAAGGTCTCTTAGATGTGCAGGTTCTGAGCCGCGGCTATGCCTGGTTGGATACGGGCACAATGGACAGCCTCGCCGAGGCGACCGACTTTGTGCGCATGATTCAGAACCGTCAGGGCGTGGAAATTTCCGCCCCTGAGGAGATTGCCTACATAAACGGCTGGACTACGACAGAGGAACTTTTAGCCGCCGCCGAAAAGTACGGCAAGTCCCCATATGGAAAGCATTTAAAGAATGTGGCTGAAGGTAAGCTTCAATATTAATTTAGGAGAGAGTAATTTTTATGAATATTATTGTAACCGGCGGCGCCGGATTTATCGGCAGCAACTTTATATTCCACATGCTCAAAAAATATCCCGACTACCGCATAGTATGTCTGGATAAACTGACTTACGCGGGCAACCTTTCAACCTTGAAGGGAGTAATGGATAACCCCAATTTCCGCTTTGTAAAGCTGGATATTTGCGACCGCGAAGGGGTGTATAAGCTCTTTGAAGAGGAGCACCCCGACATAGTCGTAAACTTCGCGGCAGAAAGCCACGTTGACAGGAGCATTGAAGATCCGTCGATATTCTTACAGACAAACATAATCGGCACGTCGGTTTTAATGGACGCCTGCCGCAAGTATGGCATAAAGAGGTATCACCAGGTCTCCACGGACGAGGTCTACGGCGACCTGCCTTTGGATAGACCCGACCTGTTCTTCACCGAAACGACTCCCCTGCACACCAGCAGTCCCTATTCGAGTTCCAAGGCGTCGGCAGACCTATTGGTTCTGGCATATCATAGGACATACGGTCTGCCCGTGACAATTTCGAGGTGCTCGAATAATTACGGCCCCTATCACTTCCCCGAAAAGTTAATTCCTTTGATGATAATAAATGCGCTTGCAGATAAACCCCTGCCCGTATACGGCACGGGCGAAAACGTGCGCGACTGGCTGTATGTTGAAGACCACTGCAAGGCAATCGATTTGATAATCCACAAAGGCAGAGTGGGCGAAGTGTACAACGTCGGCGGACACAATGAAATGCGCAATATCGACATTGTAAAGCTGATATGCCAGGAACTCGGCAAGCCTGAAAGCCTTATTACTTTCGTTGCAGATAGAAAGGGACACGATATGCGCTATGCAATCGATCCCACAAAGATACACAACGAACTCGGCTGGCTGCCCGAAACTAAGTTTGCCGACGGCATCAAAAAGACCATTCAATGGTACTTGGATAACAAGGAATGGTGGCAGGAGATAGTGTCGGGCGATTATCAGCAGTATTACCAGAAAATGTATGGTGACAGGAAATAATGAGCGATAAACAACAACTTCTTTTTGTCTGCGATTGGGATCATGATAGAAAGAAGTCCTGGTCAGGTACTCATCAGGGCATATATTCAGCCCTACAAAGGTATTTTGAGGTTCAGGACATTGACATAGGTCAATACAATGGCAGTATTTATTCTTATATCTCAAAATTAAGAAGGACAACTAATAGATTGTTTCATAAAAAAGCTGATATGGGTTGTGCTAATTTGGCTCATTACAGAAAAGTTATACAAAGCGAATGGGGTGGGATACAAACTTTACCTTCCATACAGTTTGCAGAATGTCCTACTCAAGACAATATAAGGTCATATTTTTATCAGGATATGTCCGTGAGTGTTGTCAAAGATTTGCATGATAGCAACGTAGATATTTTTAAATATTGTGGTTTCCAAAATCAGTCATATAAAGCTATTTTAAAGCGTGAAAAAATTCAAAGTAAAGCGTATTACGCATCTGCTGGAATTTTTTGTATGGGGGAATGGTTTCGCAAATTTTTGATTGATAAGGGTATTCCAAAAGAAAAAATTTATGCGGTTGGAGCAGGTATAAATCTCGATGCAACAAAGATAAATACAAGTAAAAAAGCAGGTAATAAAATTCTGTTCGTTGGCAGAGACTTTGAGCGCAAGAATGGACCATTGGTTGTAGATGCCTTCAAACTTGCAAAAAACAAGAGGGCAGATATAGAGCTATATATTGCAGGGCCTGCGCCTCGTGAAGAAATAGAAGGTGTTCATTGGTTAGGAGATGTGCCTACGGATAAGTTATCTGACTATTTCAATTTATGTGATATTTTTTGTATGCCGTCAAAATTTGAAGCGTATGGAATTGTCTTTATAGAAGCCCTTACATACGGTCTGCCATGTATTGGAAGAAATGCATTCGAAATGCCTTATTTAATTGAGGATGGCAAAACAGGCTATATTCTCAACGAGGAAAATGCGGACGATTTGTCGCGGTTAATGATAAAGTTGCTTGATAATAAAGAGATTAAAGAAAACGTAAATGAGCGCAGGCAGGAATATTTAGAAAAATATTCTTGGGATGCTGTAGCAAAAAGAATGTATAACGTTATATCAAAAGATATAGCCAAAGGAAATTAATGAAAGTTTTAGTAACGGGCGTTAAAGGACAATTAGGTTTTGACGTTGTAAATGAACTCATAAAGCGCGGGCAAGAGGCAATCGGCGTGGACATTGCCGAGATGGATATAACGGACAAAAATAGCGTTGATACGGTAATATCCCGCGTTCAACCCGAAGCGGTAATTCATTGTGCCGCATGGACGGCGGTGGATGCTGCGGAGGATGAAGAGAATATTCCTAAAGTCCGTGCAGTAAATGCCACGGGCACACAGTATATCGCTGATGCCTGCAAGAAGATAGACGCTAAGATGATGTATATCTCCACCGACTATGTGTTTGACGGACAGGGTACTCAGCCTTGGCAACCCGACTGCAAAGATTACAAGCCCTTGAATGTCTATGGACAGACCAAGTTAGAGGGTGAACTTGCGGTTGTAAACACACTCAACAACTACTTCATTGTCCGCATAGCGTGGGTGTTTGGCGTAAACGGCAAGAATTTCATAAAGACGATGTTAAACGTCGGCAAGACGCACGATACTGTCAGGGTGGTAAACGACCAGATAGGTACGCCCACATACACCTATGACCTCGCCCGTCTTTTGGTCGATATGATTGAGACGGACAGGTACGGCTATTACCACGACACCAACGAGGGCGGGTATATCAGTTGGTGCGATTTTACAAAAGAAATTTACCGTCAGGCGGGCTACACCACAAAGGTCATTCCCGTATCCACGCAGGAATATGGCCTGTCCAAAGCCGCCCGCCCTTTCAACAGCAGGCTTGATAAGAGCAAGTTGGTAGAAAACGGTTTCAAGCCGCTCCCCACATGGCAGGACGCGCTTGCAAGATATTTAAAGGAAATAGGATATTGAATATGGCACAGATAAAGGTTGAAAAGAATGTGGGCGGCATAGAGGGGCTGTGTGTAATTACCCCCGCCGTCCACGGCGATAACCGCGGCTACTTTATGGAGACATATAGCCACCGCGACATGGAGGAGAACGGGCTGAATAAAACCTTCGTACAGGACAACCAGTCCATGAGCACGAAGGGCGTTCTTCGCGGTCTTCACTTTCAGATACACTATCCGCAGACTAAACTTGTGCGCGTAATCAAGGGCGCGGTGTTCGACGTCGCCGTCGACCTTCGCAAGGGCAGTAAAACATACGGCAAGTGGTACGGCGTGGAGCTCACCGAGGAGAACAAAAAGCAGTTTTTAATTCCGCGTGGCTTTGCTCACGGCTTTTTGGTGAGGTCTGAAACAGCAGAATTCTGCTATAAGTGCGACGATTTTTACCACCCAAACGATGAGGGCGGCCTCGCGTGGAACGATCCCCAAATCGGCATAGAGTGGGGAGTATGCGGCGAATACCGTGGCTCCGCCTCGGCACAAGGTTACACCCTCCCCGACGGCACTCCCTTAAATCTCTCCGATAAAGACCAGAAGTGGAAAACACTTGAAGAAATAAAGTAAAAGAGAAAAATAATGCAACACGTTTTTATTATAGGCTCAAAAGGTATTCCATCAAATTACGGTGGATATGAAACCTTTGTGGATAAGCTGACGGAATATCATCAGGACAATAAAGATATAAAATACCATGTTGCCTGTAAGGCGAAGGATACAAAGGAATTCAAGTATCATAACGCTCGCTGTTTCAATGTGAAAGTACCTGATATTGGCGCGGCGCAGGCGATTTATTATGACGTGGCAGCTTTCAAGGCATGTTGCAAATATATAAAGAAGAACAGTATCCCCCATCCAATTGTCTATGTGTTGGCTTGTCGCATGGGGCCTTTATTCAATAAATATGCAAAGAAAGTTCACAAGCTGGGCGGCAAGGTTTATGTCAATCCTGATGGACACGAGTGGATGCGCGCAAAGTGGCCTAAGCCCGTGCGCAAATATTGGAAGTATTCCGAGAAGCTTATGACTAAGCATGCCGACCTTATGGTGTGCGACAGCGTAAGTATTCAGAAGTACATAATTCTTACTTATCAAAAATATTCGCCCGATACAGTATATATCGCTTATGGCGCTGAAGTGCGGAAGAGTAATCTGCCGGATGACAGCGAACAGCTTTTAAATTGGTATAAAGAAAAAGGGCTTTCGCCCAAAAATTATTATCTCGTCGTCGGAAGATTTGTCCCCGAAAACAACTATGAAACTATGATACGCGAGTTTATGAAGAGCAAGACGACTAAAGACTTTGCTCTCATAACAAACGTAAGCGATAAGTTTTTGAATGAGCTGAAGGAGTGTACGGGATTTGATAAGGACAAGCGTATTAAGTTTGTCGGGACAGTCTATGATAAGGAGCTCTTAATGAAGATAAGAGAGAATGCATTTGCTTATCTTCACGGGCATGAGGTTGGCGGCACTAATCCCAGCCTTTTGGAAGCCTTGGCAAGTACGCAACTTAACTTGTTGCTCGATGTTGGTTTTAACCGCGAAGTTGGGCGAGACGGCGCGTTGTACTGGACTAAAGAAGATGGCAATCTGGCGGCTTTGATTGATATGGCCGATAATAAGCCTCAATCAGAGATAGATGTACTTACTAAAAAAGCAGAACAGCGCATAGCTACAGCCTTCAGCTGGAAGTTTATTGCGGATGAGTATGCGGAATTATTTTTGAAATTATATAAGTGAAATAGAAAATAATAGATATGAATATCGTTATATTAGGCGCAGCTGGATTTATTGGTACAAATTTATCACTCAAACTTGCTGCTGATAGAAAAAATAGGCTTACTTTAATTGATCACAAGATGGATTATTTTCAGCCTGTTCTTAGAAGACAAGACAATATAAATCTGGTTGAATCAGAATTAAGTAATGATACAGATTTCGGTTCACTCGTTGACGGACAGGAATTTGTTTATCACTTAATGAGTACAACTATTCCCAAGACTTCAAATCAGCACATAGCGCAGGAACTAAATGCTAATGTGGTTACAACAGCTAATTTGCTTGATGCTTGCGTAAAAAAAGGAATTAAGAAAGTAGTATTTATATCGTCTGGTGGAACTGTATATGGGAAAGAACTTGCCTGTCCTTTAAAGGAAACTATGTTAACTTACCCTATTAGTTCATATGGTATTCAAAAAATCACTATAGAGAAGTTGTTATATTTATATAATTATTTGTACGCATTAGATTATCGCGTTGTGCGGTTGGCTAATCCATACGGCCCATATCAAAGACCAAACGGTGGATTAGGTGCAGTGACTACATTTATTTATCATGCGTTAACGGATAATAAAATAACAGTTTATGGTGATGGCTCGGTTGTGCGTGATTATATATACATAGATGATGCGATAAGGGGAATTATTAACATAGCCAACGGTGAAGTTGGGAAGCATACCTTCAATTTGGGAAGTGGCATCGGCATTAATATTAATGAAGTTTTGCGTTGCATTTCAGCGACATTAGGACTTAAATTAAATGTTGTTTATGAACATGGCAGGAAATGTGATGTGCCTGTTAATTACCTCGATATAACAAAATATGAAAAGTATCTTGGAAAACTCAATCCGATTTCTCTATCAGAAGGTATTATTAAAACAGCAGAGTTTATGCGAAAGAATTTATTGTGATTATTGATAAGACTATGATAAATATTTTATTTTTACATGCAGGCGCTGAAATGTATGGCGCAGATAAAGTAATGCTTGATTTAATAAAGCGCTTAGACAAGAATAAGTATATGCCCTATGTGGTCCTTCCTACGGAGGGCGTTTTAGTTGATGCTTTAAAGCAAGAGGGTGTTGAAGTATCAGTGCTTCCTTATCCGATAATGAGGAGAAAATATTTTAATCCGATAGGGATATTAAAATACTTTGCTGGTCTAATAAAATGTGGTAGGAAATTATCAAAACTCGCAAAAGAACATAAAATCGATTTGGTTCATACCAATACCGCAGCAACTTTAGAAGGCTGTATAGTATGTAGAAAAAATCATATACCGCAGCTTTGGAGTATTCACGAAATAATAGTAAGGCCAAAGTTAATATTTAAAATAACAAGTAAATTGATAGCAAAATATTCTAGTGTTACGGTTGTTGATTCGATGGCTGTAAAAAACCATCTTGAGTCATCAGGCTGTTTTAAATCCAAAGAGATTAAGGTCATTTATAATGGCGTAGACAGTACGCGCTTTAAACCAGAAAATAGCTGTTCGTATTTATATGATGAGTGGAATATACCTAAAACGGCACGAATAATTGGCATGATGGGCAGGGTAAATAGCTGGAAAGGGCAGATGGATTTTTTAAAAGCAGCAAATATAGTAATGTCTAAATATTCAGATGTTTATACAATTTTCGTTGGATCAGCATTTAGTGGAGAAGAGTGGCGAGAGGAAGAGTTGCAAAATGCAATTAATAGTTCTCCATATAAAAACAGGATAATCAATAGCGGATACCGTAAAGATAGTGAAGCAATATATAAGCTTTATGATGTATTTGTTTTACCTAGCACTAATCCAGATCCATTGCCAACAGTAGTTTTAGAAGCAATGGCAACAGGTAAACCTATTGTAGGATATAGGCACGGCGGAGTTTGTGAGATGGTTAAGGATGGGTACAATGGGCTGTTAGCTAATGTTTGTGATCCCAATGACCTTGCAGAAAAGATAGTAAATTTATTGAATGACGATAAATCACGTATGGAAATGGGTGAAAAATCAAGGCGTAGGTTGTTAGAAAATTTCTCCATCGAAAGCTATGTTAGTAATTATTCTTTAGAATACAATAGGCTTGTTAATCGCCAAGAGGAACATAGTGGTAAATAATATTTCTAAAAAAGATAAATTAATTATCCTATTTTATGCCGGATTAAAAGTAATTCGCGGATTTTTTAAAAAATTTTATCTGAAAAAATCAAAAGGTCTTCTGTTAATAGGCAAGCATGTACAAATCACTCATGCGAAACATATTATCTGTGGCAAGAGTGTTAAATTTGAAGATTATTCTGAAATTCATGGCTTGTGTGAGGATGGGTTAGTTTTTGGTAATAATGTAACTATTGGTCGAGGTGTAATGATTCGACCATCAAGCTATTATGGCGGTGATTTAGGAAAGGGACTGATTATAGGTGATAATTCATCTATAGGTCCACACGGTTATATTGGATGTTCAGGTAAAATTGTGATAGGAAATAATGTTATGTTTGGCCCTAAATGTAGCTTGTTTGCAGAAAATCATAATTTTTCAGATACCGAGACGACGATAAAAAGTCAAGGTGTAAATCAAAAGGGTATAACAATAGAAGATGATTGTTGGATTGGTAGTAATGTTATAATTCTTGACGGTGTTACAATTGGCCGAGGTTCTGTTATAGGCGCTGGTACATTGATAACAAAAGATATTCCTGCTGGAAGTATTGTAATTGACAAAAGAAATCGAATTATTAAAACACGATAAACGATATAAACTAAAAGCTTATTGTGTTGTATTAATGGATAAAAAATAATAGTAAAAAAATAAATTAATTTAGAGAAAGAATAATTTGAGTTGGGGTTATACTGTTGTGACCATCGGTGTTAATATCAAATTGCCGTTTTTAAGTTTTGATAGGTAAAAAACGAGCTTTAAGATATCTTTTTTGTAGAGCTTAGTTAAATTTGTGAGGACGAAATTATGAAAATAGTATCATTTACCATGGTAAATAATGAAAGTGAAATAATAGAATCGTTTATAAGATACAATTATAATTTTGTCGATGAAATGGTTATTATAGATAATGGTTGTACTGATAATACAATAAAAATTATTCAAGAGCTTATAAAAGAAGGCTATAAAATAACTATTTATGATGAATCTCTTGAGGCATATGATCAGTTTCGACTAGATAATAAATATCTGAATAAAATTATTAATGATTTTGTACCTGATATTGTTTTACCATTGGATGCCGATGAGTTTTTAATTGGTGATTCAAATCCAAGAGAAATATTAGAAAAACTAGATTTAAATAAAATTTATTATATAAACTGGCAATGGTATGTAATGACACGAAATGATAATTTAAGCGAGCCGTTTATACCTAAAAGATTGACATATTGCTTTGATAAGCCTGCTTGGAATTATGCGGATAAAAAGGCAGTAACAAAAGTAA
>DVIU01000112.1 GCA_018711035.1 Candidatus Scatousia excrementigallinarum | reverse complement strand
GAGCTGTAAATAGGATTGCTGCAACAAGTTTTGCTACTATAAATGTTTTAAGAAAATCTACTAATCGTGGAGTACGTGATATTTTATTGATACAACTCTACGAATCGTGTAGAAAATAAGTAGGTTTACATTTTCAAGATAGGCTGTTACAATAATATCATCAAATACAGGAGATAATTTTATGGCAGAACACAGCATTGGTAAAACGATAGCAGAATTACGCAAAGTAAAAGGCTGGACGCAGGTAGAACTTGCGGAACGCTTAAATGTCAGCGATAAGACAATTAGTAAATGGGAAAGTGAAGCGGGCTATCCTGAATTTACGATGCTTCCCCAACTCGCAAATATATTTGATGTGAGCCTTGATTATCTTATGACGGGCAAGAAAGCAGAACCTAAAATTATCATCATGTCAAAAGCGGAGTTGTGCGCAAAAACGGATGATATTTCTCTATTGAATGACATTAACTACACACAAACAGATGAGAATAATAAATGCCTCATCGATTATATCAAACAATATGAAAGCCTGAATGTCTTTGCCGCAGTATGTACGGCAGATAAAAAGGCGTTATCCTCCTTTGATATTTTAACGGCACTAAAATTTTGTCTGTTGTCAAACCATGTTGAATTATTAAAGAATGTAGGTTTTTGGTTAGAACGTAAAGTGGTAACTTATAGATTTGATTCTCCGGAAGAGATTATGGGGCTTATGCCGATTGGGGCATTGGAACATTTCGGAAAGAGTCATGGAAAAGATAAATATGTATGTATACTTCCAGACGAATTTTTTACAATGATTGTAACCGATACAAGGATCAACGATAAAACAATTGGTTTTCTATTGGGGCATCAGCATGGACGTAAATGTGTTTGGTATCACGCGTATCCATATATGATAGATGCGTGCTATGATACGGGGAATAGTGAACTTTTAGAGCGACTACTAACTTTATCGGAAGAAAACAACCAATATGCTTATGATAATTTGAAGGATAGAAACAATTATGCTTATAATTATTTCTTCATTGGATTTATAGGGCGTAAAGATGGACATGGCTTGGTTAGAATACTCGATAAAACTTTGAAATCCGCTTTGCAAAAAAACGATTTTGTTATGATTGAGCGCATGAATCGTTTGAATAAAGCTGTCATGAAATATTATGGCGGGTTTAAATGTGGAGTTGTTTCTGATGATGAAATCCGTATAGCAAAATTAAAGCTTGATAAATCGGTTTCAGCGCAAGATATCATTATTCAATCCTCCATACATAACGGAATAGTTATTATAGATGAACTTTTAGCGGTAAATGATGCTGATTTGATTGGAAAAACATTGAAAGCATATCCTGTTTCAAAGTATGAATTACTGAATACTGTTTTGGGAAAAATGAGACAAGCTGTTGAAAGTGATGATTGGCGATTTATTTTTGAATATGCTATCGATCACGACGATGATTCATTGATATATTATGTTCAGAATGGGGATAAAGAGAAAATTGAAAAATGGATCTCGTCAAAAAATAAGCTGTCCCCTTTTATCGGAGCACCAGTAGAACAGTTTTTTGCACATTATGAAAAAGATAATTCAAATATAAAATACTTTAAGTTAAGAAATAAAGGTATATTTTCAGGACTTGTTCATTCACATGAAGGATTAACATGGCATGAACCAAAATCAGGAGTAGTGACAATTAAAACCATGGATCAACTTGCCGAATATCTCTTGCTTTGCAAAAAACAAGTTGTTGATGATTTTAAAGCAAACCATAACGCCGATAAAATTATCGAGGAGTTAAGTGAGGAATATTTCCGCAAAGAACTCGATAAGGGAAATATCGAGTTAGTGGCAATTAAACTTTGCGTGCGGTTAGAAACCGTGTTAAAAAGTAAATATCATTATGAAGGCGATTTTTCGGAAATGCTTGAAAAATATTGTTCCCAGTACGGAGTTTATGAAGAAGACGATGGTTGGGGCTATATAGAAACTCGCACGCATGAGTTCGTTACATACCTTCAAAAACTTCGCAAATACCGCAATAGCATAGTTCATTCAGAGAAGAAAGTTGACGGCATGACAAAAGAAGAACTTGATTTTTGTATTAAATATATCTGTGAAATGAAGTAAGGAGACGCGTCATGAATAAATATCAGGAATATTTGTTGTCGCACATAAAAGATATTGAAACTGATTATACAGAGTTTTATATTCAAAGGCAACAGCCTCCTATAATAGACCAAGGAAATATCGTGGTAATCTGAATATGAATGATTTTGATAAGACTTATAAACAGCATTTAGAAGAACTTTGGGGGAAGGTTGGGTTTATTGTCAATCTTTCTCAAATGATCGAATATAATCTCGCCAACATACTCGCTTTTGACGAAATATTGAGGGGATTTGATAATGCAGATTCAATGTATTTATTTGAATACAACACTTTTGTTTCAAAGGCAAATAACTTATATAATGAATTCAGCAAGCGTACATTCGGTTATGGATTGAAGCGAGCAAAAGAAATAAGTTTCTTTACTGAAGATTCTCTTAAACGCTTACATAAAATCTGTGAAGAACGCAATTTTGTTGTCCATCATTTATTCAAAGACGATTTAAAGCTGAAATATATAGAAACGGATCCGACTTTTTATTTTGAGCGCCTTGAAAAATTAATCGAGAATATGTATGAGGCAAATGAAGATTTAAGCCGAATATTCGTGTTACAAAAGCAGACATATAAAATTATTTGGTAAAATTTTATAGATACAT
>DVIU01000111.1 GCA_018711035.1 Candidatus Scatousia excrementigallinarum | reverse complement strand
GTGCAAGGAATAGAAATGCGTATTTGACAGCTCTTTCTGCCATACGATAATTATCTACAGGAAGCAGAAAAGATACTCCGGCGACCGAATCTAATGCGGATGAACTTACTGCAATAGCCGGAATATTCCATTCTGCACTAAAGCTTTCTGATGTAATACTTTTTTGTGACGGCAGAAAATGTCCTTTAAACTCAGGATTACCCCAATTGCTGCTTATTTTGATATTATTATTAAGACCTTCCGGGTATACATAAATTTCGTTCATTCCTCTAATCTTATAATGTATTTCAAAAGGAATATTACTATTTTTTGTAGTTATGTTTTCGGAATATTCCTTGCCGCCGGTAGATTTAAAATCTTTGTTTAAGAGTTTAAATTCAGGCTGGGAGACAAAGCCTTTCGGGTCTGAAACATCAAATGATAAATTCGCTTTTATATTTTTTAAATCTCCGAAATTGTTTTTAAAATCCCCTTTTAAACTTACGTCTGCTGTATACACAGGAACTGTAAATATGCCTTTTTTTCTCAATTCGGTTTTTGTATTAATTGATACATTATACTCGTTAAGTGCTGCTGTTTTCATAGTACTCTCTTGTTTTCCGATAAAAATCAGATTAAGCACCGGAGCCTTGATTCTCTGAGTATCACCCCAGGAAATTTTTATATCATTAATTGCCTGTTCTTTGTAAGACTGCCTGTCACTTACAATTCCGAATAAAAAGCCTATTGGTATTAATAAAATCATTAACAAACCGAGGACAATGTAGAATTTTTTAACTTTACGATTCAGTGGTTTTTTAGTTTCTTCCATTTTTATTCTCCTTTTCGGAATTATTATTAATTAAATTTTTGTGTTTTGCAAGCCTTCGTAAAGTTTTATTAATAAAAAAGGAGCGTTTGCGCTCCTTTTAAAGTTCTTCATTTAAAAGCTTTTCCGCCAGCTCTGACTCGGTTCGTCCGTTGAGAGTTTTGTTTACTTTCTGGAGTTTCTTCGCTATAAGCTCCATATTGTCTGTCCAGATAAAATTGTCTTTCACATATTTTTCAGCTTTGTCAAAATCTCCGTCGATTTGAATCCGGACAATTTCGGCAAGCATTTCTTTTGCAATCGGAACGACTTTATCAATATTCACGTGAATTTTTCCTTCCGGCGTAATTTCATATGCGCCTCTTTCGGCAAAGTATTTATTCTGCATGACAGTTCTGACTCTGTGCGCCTGTGAAAGCGTTGGTTTTGATTTCAGGAAATTATCGGTAATTGTTGTAACGATAATCTGTTTACGCTGCTGTGGCGTATACATTCCCAGTTCTGTCAATAGGTCGACAAATGCAAGTGAACCCATATCGGCTTTGTTTTCTTCGATAATATTTCTGTATTTACCGAGAGTTTCTCCGCCCTTTTTAGGCCCGAGAGAATGTGCATTTTCATGACCGATAGTGAACCAGTGGTCAGCCTCATCAAGATAATATTGGTGTTGTTCTTTATCTAAAATCTCATCAAGTCTTTCCTGCAATTTTGCTTTATCACTGATAAATCTGATTTGTCTATGGTAAACATTGCGTCTGCCGCCGCCGATTTTTAAAGATGGTTTGTCGTCGTTAGGCAAGTTTTCCGCTAATGTAATTCCGCCTCTGTATTCTCCTACATTTCCTGTTACAGCAACCAGATCCACATCTACCATTGTTTGTTTTGCGTCTCCTGTTGTGGAAATATTCTGTTCATATTCGTTATTGTAAGGCATGTTTTGAGCTAATGTCGGAAGATATTGCTTAATCGACGTTAAGGCATCGGTGCCTTTTTTATTAACTATTCCTACACGGCCGCCGAGAAAGTCCTTTGGGATTGCCGAAATACCTCTTTCTTCAAGCATTTTACTGAGTTCTTTATTCTCAACAATTGTACCGGTCATCTCATCTTCATAATTTTCTCTTGTTATGGTAAATTCCAGAGGGGTATCCTGTAAGGTTGCCCATTTTTTGTCAGCATAGGCATCAAGCATAGGGTCTGCCGTACGCAGAGCTTTTGCCTGTAGCTTTAAATATTCATTAAAATCTGTATTTGTAGATGTCTCTGCTGCTTTATCCAATTCATCTGCCATTTTTGCAAAATCATCTTTAAATTTATCAATATAATCAATTCCTGCCAGTTCATCCCCTTTGCGGATAACAACGGAACGCTGAGTCAGGATTTTTCTTACATCTTCGTCTTTGCCTTCGTTAAGCATTTTTGTGAGTATTTGATGAAATTCTTCTTTTGTTAAATCTTCAGGATAAACACCCTTGCCGGGCAGTTCGCCTATTCCTTTTGCAAGATAAATTTTTTGCGACATTGAATCTATGGCATTAATTCCTTTTTGTGCGTCAAAAAGAATTTTTGTCATTTCAGCATCTTTGTTACCTTTGTCAATTTCTTTTTCAAGATATTCTTTGAATTCAATGTTATGAGGATTGTCAAGCTGCATATTAATTTTTTCTAATATGTATGCGGCTTTCACGAGATGTTTTAGAGCCTGTTTGTCCCCTTCTGCAAGTTCAAGATACTCCGGTGCGTCAGTTTTTAACATTTTTTTTGTTATTAAATAATCTTTATGGGTTCGTTTTTGTAATTCTTCGGTTGAAAGATTAAGGCCGAAATCTTTGTTTAAATATACACTGTTATTATTTGCCATTTTATAAAGCTCCTTCATTAATAAATTTGTACTTGTTACTGTATAAGTCTTAGAAACCGCCGGGGGTGCCGGGTTTCGATTAATAAAATATTTCTGTTTAAATCTGTTGATTGAGATTTGATTGATGTCCATTGGCTTTATTATAGCAGTTTTTTGCGTTAAATCAATACGCTTATTTATGGTAAGTTTCGCCTTTTATAATTTTGAATGCTCTATAGATTTGTTCTACAAGTATTAAGCGTGCGAACTGGTGCAGAAATGTCATTCTTGACATACTCATTTTTAAGTTTGCCCTTGCCGAAACTCTTTGTGAGATTCCGCAGGAGGAACCTATTATAAATATAATTTCACTCTGACCTTCATTTGTTAATTCGTCTATACGTTTTGCAAATTCTTGCGATGAAAACTGTTTTCCGTTGATTTCCATTGTTATTACGTAGGATTGTGATTTTATCAGCGATAAAATTTTTTCACCTTCTTCATCAAGAGCACGCTCTGTAAGATGTTCATTTTTTATTTCGACAGGTGTAAGTTCGATTATTTCAACGTTTGCATATGGCGTTAAACGTTTCAGAAATTCGTCAATGCCGTCTTTTAAAAATTTTTCTTTAATTTTTCCAAGTGCAATTATTTTAATTTTCATTTTGCCATATACAATGTTCTTGATGGGAATGCAAAATCAATGCCTTCTTCACGGAAACGTTTAATTACGTTAAGTAGAATAATTTCTTTTATCTTTAAATATTTAACATAGTTATTGGTTTTTACATAAGCACTCACTTTAATGTTAATGGAACTGTCTGCAAGTGTATCTAGAAATACAACATAGTCACTGTATATATCGCTGTTTGAGTTTAAAACTTCTTCAATAATTTCAATTGCACGCTTTAATTTTTCGTCTGATGTATCGTAGGTAACTCCGAAAGTCTCTAAGATTCTTCTCTTATGAGCTTTAGTAACATTTACAATTTCTCCGTCTGCAACTTTACTGTTTGGAATTATGGTTAAAGCATTATCGAGAGTTCTTATTTTGGTAGAGCGAAGATTAATATCTTCAACTGTACCTTCAATAGTTCCAAGTTTAATATAATCACCGACTTCGAACGCTTTATCGGAAAGAATAGCAATTGTGCCGAAAACGTTTGCAATAGTAGCATTAGCAGCAAACCCGACTGCCAGACCGGTAATTCCGAAACCTGCAATTAATGAAGACACTGAATATCCATGATTTTGTAATAATGCAGCGATGAGAATAAAAAATACAATGAATTTTAAAATTCTAGTTAAAATCGGAATAAATTTTACCAGTTGTGAGCTTTTTTTATCAGTAAATTTTTTCTTCATTTTGTTTTCGAAAATATCAACAGCTTTAAATAAAATTCCAAGAATAACTATGTTGACAATAACTTCTACAATAATGTCAAAATGAATTGTTGCCAGAACTCTTTGTATTTTTTCTAAATAATCTAAAATTTCGTTGAGCATAAATGCAAATCCCTAATTAATATGAATAGTGCTGAGTAAAATGGTTAAAAAGTACTAAAAAAGCGGAAGACGAGATACAACAATTCAAGCAATCTTGATTGCGTAGAATTGTGTATGCAGCCAGCTAGAATTTGTAAGCAAGCGATAGTGAGCTTTACAAATCTGCGTGCGTGCCAAGAACGTAGTTCGAGTCGTATGTTCTGTTGAGAAAGTACTAAAAAAGCGGAAGACGAGACTCGAACTCGCGACATTCTGCTTGGAAGGCAGAAGCTCTACCAACTGAGCTACTTCCGCTTAACTTTATTAAATTTTTTGGAGGAACCTCAGTTGGTAGAGCCTATTATGAAATACGTTTCGTCTCCGACTCCACTGCGGCAACTGAGCTACTTCCGCTTAACTTTATTCTATTTTACTGTTGCAGTTCCCTGCTACATTTTTCAATTTAATATAAAAAAAATTTTTTTGCAAGAGTTTTTATCTAATTCTTTAGAATTAATCATTGAATGTTATTTTTATTTGACAAAATCTATTCTCGGGGAGGGTGAAATACCCTTGAAAAAGCGTTATTATAATTAAGTAAGCTTACTGTATCCAGGCACTTTTTCGGGGTTGCGATAAGATTTTTCTTTAGCGGGTTTGGTTTAAAATACGGTGAGCTTATTCCCTATAAAAGCTATGTACACTTTTTATAATGGTTTTCACGTTTGATATACTTGACGCCTGTCGCTGCATACCGGCAGGTTTTCTTTTTTTGTGTTTCGGGTATAATTGTTTGTGTAATATCTAATTGAGGAGTGTTTCTTATGACAGATGAAGTAAGAGCAAGTCATATTCTTGTAAAAACTGAAGATGAAGCTAATAAACTGTATGACGAAATTCAAAACGGAAAATCTTTTGCCGATGCAGCCGCAGAGTATTCAGAATGTCCATCCGGTGCAAATGGCGGGGATTTAGGTTTCTTTGGCAGAGGCATGATGGTTAAGCCTTTTGAGGATGCAGCTTTTGCATTGGAAAAGGGTGTTCTTTCAAAACCTGTACAAACACAGTTCGGATGGCACTTAATTATCGTAACTGATAAAAGATAGTTATGGCTGAATTAATTAAAAAGATCCGTTCTTTTATGTCGGATAACGGTTTGGATTGCTTACTAATTAACTCCACCAATGAGTTTTTGGTGGAGTATAATTCATTAGCGGAAAATTCACGATATAATTTAACGCGTTTTTCCGGTTCTGCGGGTGATGCTGTTGTAACTAAAGATAAGGTTTATTTATTTGTTGACGGCAGATACCATATTCAGGCTGATTTGGAGGTTGATCACAGTTTTGTAACTGTTGTTAAGCTCCATAACGGCGAAAAGATGATAGAAAAAATGAGGTTTCTTTTACCTGACCATTCTATTTTGGGAGTCGTTTCAAAGAAAAATTCTCAGGCACGCGTAGAGCTTTTACAAAAATATTTTAACGTCCGTTTATTGGATTATGATATCGCAGAACCTGCATTTGAACTTCCTGAAGATAAAATTGAAGATATTGATATAAGATTTTCGGGCTTAGCTTTTAAAGAGAAATTTTCTCTGATAACATCAAATTTAGCTGCAGATGAAGCTATATTACTTACAAACGCAGAGGAGGTTTCTTATCTTTTTAATAAACGTGATTTTTCAAAACCCTTTGCCTCCAAAATTACAGCAAAAGCCTTTGTTACCAAAAATAATGCAGAATTTTTTACGAGAGATAAACTTAATGATTTTGAACAAAAATTGAAATCTTTTAATGGCAGAGTTTTTGTTGATAAAAAGTCTGTTAATGCTTATGATTATTCTATTTTAAAAAATCAGGCAGTACCTGTTGAAGAAAACCCTGTGCAGCTTATGCGTTCAGTCAAAACTGATGAGGAGCTTCAACATTATAAAGAGTCGTTTAAAAAAACAGATTCGGCCGTTCGTGCAATTAGGGATTATATAGAAAATAACAATAATATATCGGAATTTGATATTTCAAAAAAACTTGAAGAAGAATTTATCCGTTTCGGGGCAAAGGGTCTGAGTTTTAAATCTATTGTCGCTAAAGATAAAAATTCTGCTCTGGCTCATTATTCCAAATCCTCAAAAGATGAGATTATTGCAGACGGAAGTCTTATCCTGATAGATTGCGGGGCATACTATGAAGGCGGTCTTGCAACAGATATTACAAGGGTTTTTGTAAAAGGCCGGCCGTCTGACATTCACAAGAAGATTTATACCACTGTGTTGAAGGTTTTTCTGCATGCTTTTAATTTTCAGGCAACAGAAAATTTTAGCGGATTTGATATTGATGCGCTTGCAAGAAAAGTTATAAATGAAAATCCTGTTGAAGGCTTTGTCTTCAATCACGGACTCGGACACGGGATTGGGATAAGTGTTCACGAATGTCCGCCGAACCTTTCAAACAATGAGATTGCGCGGGTTCCGCTAAAAGAAAATATGTGCTTTACTATAGAACCGGGGTTGTATAATAAGGATTTATTCGGTGTAAGGCTGGAGAATTCCTGTTATTTAAAAAATGGTAAAATAAATTCCTTTGTTAAAATGAATTATGAGAAAAAGCTAATTGATTTTGACATTCTGACAGAGCAGGAAAAAGAGTGGCTGAAAGATTTTGAGGTGTTGTAATGGAGATTACAAGCGTAAATAATGAACTAGTAAAAGATACGGTTAAGTTACAGCAAAAAAATATCGCGATAAATCCGGCAAGTTCATTCTGGAAGGAAGAAAATCTGTTGAAGAAGCTTGTCAATACGGAATTTTAATTGATTATGCGTTTGTTTTGCAGGAAAAGGCAAATGAATATGGCTATTTAAAAGATAAACTGATTTTAACAAATGAAGCTGTTTTAAAAAAAATTTCTACAACAGATACTCCGCCTGAAATTGTTGCGGTTGCAGTTCAAAAACAGTATGACAAAAATATTTTAAAGTCATGTAAAAAGGTTGTGTTGCTGGAAAATATACGCGATTTAGGAAATCTCGGCACAATCCTCCGTACCTCTGTTGCATTTGGTGCAGATGCAGTTGTTTTGTATGGTGAATGTGCCGATTTGTATAATCCTAAATGCGTGCGTTCATCTGTCGGAAATCTGTGGAAAATTCCTGTGGTGCAATTTAAGGAGTTTGATGAACTGTCTGTATTCAATGATTTTTGCAGAGTTGCCACCCTGCCAAAAGCAAATAGTTATTTGAAAGATTTTAAAACTGTTTACCCGTGTGTTTTAATGTTCGGGAGCGAGGCCGACGGTCTTAGCCGGGAACTGGTTGATTTTGCGAATCGCGAGGTCAAAATCGAAATGGCTGCCTCTGTTGAATCTCTTAATTTAAGTGTTTCTTGCGCTGTAATACTTTATAAACTCTTTTGCTTACAATAAAAAGAAATTATTTTTTGTATTGGTACAGTAATATAATTTTGTTGCAGCATTAAACTTTGGTTCATATGAGTAAACCTTTTGCGGCTGTTTTTTGAATGCACATAAACCTATTACTTTTTCATCATCTTTGAAAAGTTTTTTTAATAATTCCATATACACATCCTTCTTTTTAGTGTATAATTTATTTAATGATATAGTGTAAAAAGTCAACAAAAAGTGCTGATTAAAATGTCTATCAGTACCGGCTAAATTAAAAGGAGATAATATTATGGCTGAAAAAGTGACAAAAGAAATGAATATTATGGATATCGTACAAGCTTATCCTGAAAGCATTGAAGTGTTTCAGAAGTACGGATTGGGCTGTATAGGATGTGCAGCTGCAAGATTTGAAAATCTTGAAGCAGGAGCCAGAGTTCATGGTTTTGACCCTGATGCTATGGTGGCTGATATTAATGCTTTAATTGAAAACAAATAAATTTTTAAAACAGGGAGCCGGTGAGTTTTAACTCACCGGCTCCCTGTTTATTGTGTGATAGTTATTATTTTTGTAAAAAGCCTTCCATTGTTGGTTTTTTAGCCTGAGTGGCAGCTGTATTAATAGAAACAGTCGGTGACGGGCCTGTGGTTGTCTGCATATTTGGTTGTTCTGAAGTTTTTATTTCAGGTTTTTGAGTTGGTTCTGAGGGCTGCTGCTGTTGCTGCGGTGTTGTTTGAGCAATTTTATCTTTAGCTCTGTCATTTTTTGTCATTCTGTCGCAGTATCTAGCAAGCCACATCATAAATAACGGAACAAGTGCAAGTGTTGATAATGCTCCAAATGTGCTGTTCATTGTTTTTGCGTAATTTATATACTTGTTGCCTTTGACATTTCTGAATTCTTTATGAATATTTTCAAGTGATGTATTGTCTTTTGCAACATTTTGGAATGCGGTTTTAATTTTTGTTATTGAGGCCTTTTCTAAAGGTTCACCGATAATTGCTTCGGCATTTGTTTTTACGTTTTTGTCAAGGCTGAGCAATTTTTTAATGTTTCCGCCGTTTTGTTCAATAAATTCAAAGAATCCGGTTATACCGCCTTTGTATTTATCAATATTTGTGTATTTAGAAATAATTTCTTCACTGGATAATACATGAACTCCGCCGCCTGCTGTAAAGTAGTTTTTGACTTTATGCAGGAATGATTTGGTATGGTCGGCAGGTTTGGTATTCAGAGCAAGTCCGGAGAGTTTTGAGAAGGCTACGGAGCATGCTCTTGACAGGGCTTTGGCACCGAAAAGAATAGCAGCGAAGCTTGTTATATCACGAACAAGAATTTCTTTTTTGTCGTATTTATCCTGTCCGTTGATGTATCTTGGAGGCAGACAGAATCCGAACAATAAAGTTAGCATAGCTGTGACTGACATTGATGGGCCGTCAAAGTCAAATTTATCGGCGAATTTTTTGAGCCAGCCTGTATTCATAACCGTGTCGCCGGTTTTAGCCATAACTTTTTGTACACCGGCACCCTGGAAAGGAATATCTTTACCATTTTTTTTCTTATCCTGAGCTGAATCATCGGCTTTCTGAGTATCAGATTTTGCTGTGGCATTCGTTTCATCTTGCTCTTTCAAAGCAGGGTTACCTTTTAAGCCAAGGTTATAGAGTTTTGGAATAATTGTATAGAACCCTACAACCGCAAGAAACATTGACATAATTGTCGTAAATCTCGAACCGATACGTCTGGAGGTGTGTGTTTTTAAGAAATCGGCAACATCAGTTGTTCCGTCTTTTGCAAGTTTGTTATTCACGGACTCAATCGCATCGTCCGTGTAATGTTTCATAGATTTAAGCATTTTTGTGAAAGGTTCTGTTACAGGTTCCTGACGGCCTTCCACTTTCAACTGAGCCAGCATTTCATTAACTGACGGGGAGAGATTTTCTTTTTTTATCATCATGAAGTCTTCAGTAAGACTTTGTGTAAGATCTTCTGCAGATCCTTCGACTTTAATGTCCAGTAATTTTTTGAAAAACCCTTTTGATTTGGCATTCTCAATTTCTATTACCCTGTCTGTAAATTCCCGGGCTTTTTCAGCAATTTTTGCATCAGTCAGGGGCTTTGTTATTTTTTCACCTTCTTTAATTGTGGTTGTTTCAGTTAAAATATTGGTGAATACCTGTTCATAAAATTCTTTTTTTGTTTTTACGACATCAGAAAGAGTATTTCTGTTGTCTGTTGCGTATTTTTCAAACATTTGGCCCAGACCTTTTATTGTATCAATAGATACATTGTTGGCTGTACCTGAATGTTTGGTGATAAAATGGAGCATAATAGCAGGAATAATAAACGCACTCGGGCCGCTCAGAATTTCTCGAACACCTTCTTTACGGGCAAACTCCCAGTTAAGCGGGCCATGTTTTTTACCGTTTTCGTCAACTTTTCTACCACGGTTTAGGCCTTCATAAATACGCGGGGCAACCATACCTATGCCATCTTGCGCGATAAATGATGCTGCAAATCCCCCTCTGTCAATTGCATCCATAAGCATAACAACAGGGTTGCTACCTTTAAATGCTGGCGAATAATTTTGATTATTACGAGGCTTACTGTTGTTATTATTGTTATTTTCCTGACGTTTCAGACGTGCATTATCACTTACCGGTGTATTTACTGCTTTTACTACCATATCCCTACTTTAACTTTTTATAACTATCTACACATATTTAATAAAAACTATTAATTGCTACTTATTGCCATATTTAAGGGGTTTGTTTAAAATAATTAACAAAACTCGGCTTGAATAAGTGTAATTATTATACTTAATATGTAGTAATTTTGCAAGTGATTTACTACAAATATAACAATAAGTTTACAAAACCCGCAATAAATCGTATTTTTAAATAAAAACTATATATAAAATTGACATAAAATATTTTCTATTTTAAACTCAACTTATGGAAGTTAAAGTAATCGGTGCAGGGCTGGCGGGAAGTGAAGCCGCTTTACAGCTTGCAAAAAGAGGAATAAAAGTTAAATTATACGAAATGCGTCCTGTTAAATCAACAGGCGCGCATAAAACAGATAATTTTGCGGAATTCGTCTGCTCAAACAGTCTTGGAGCGGCTGATTGTACAAATGCTTCAGGACTGCTAAAAAAAGAGATGGAACTGCTTGGCGGTGAGTTGATAAAAATTGCAAGAGATTGTTCTGTTCCGGCAGGCAATGCACTAGCTATAGACAGAGAGCTTTTTTCACAAACTGTCACTGATAAAATAAAGGCGGAACCTAATATTGAAGTTATTAAGGAGGAAGTAGCGGAAATTCCTGAGGGGAATGTTATTATTGCATCAGGCCCTTTGACTTCTGATTTCCTCGCCGAATCTATAAGAGAATTTACGGAAAGTGAGCATTTATACTTTTTTGATGCTATAGCTCCTATTGTAGAAAAAGACAGTATCGATTTTGATAAAGCTTTCTGGGCAAGCAGGTATGATAAAGGGGAGGCTTCGTATATTAATTGTCCTATGAATAAGGAACAGTATGAAAAGTTTTATAATATATTAATAAATGCACCTAAGATAGAGTTAAAAGAATTTGAAAAGAATGCAAAATTTTTTGAAAGCTGTCTGCCTATTGAAGTTCTGGCTTCTCGCGGTGTAGATACCCTGCGTTTCGGCCCTATGAAACCGGTCGGACTGGTTGATAAGCGTACAGGCGTGGAAAATTATGCGGTGGTTCAATTAAGGCAGGATAATTCCGCAAAAACTCTCTTTAATCTGGTCGGATTTCAAACTAACTTAAAATGGGGTGCTCAAAAAGAATTGCTTCAATCTATTCCGGGGCTTGAAAATGTAAATATCGTTAGATACGGCGTAATGCATAGGAATACTTTTATAAATTCGCCTAAACTTTTAAATGCCTCTTTACAAACACGTAAGCGCAAAGACCTTTTCTTTGCCGGACAAATTACCGGAACGGAAGGTTATACAGAATCTATTGCATCAGGTCTGCTTGCCGGTATAAATATGTCAAGATATTTATACGGTGAAGGACTCTTGCAGCTTCCTCAAGAGACAATGCTCGGTGCATTGACCCGCTATATTTCTAATCCGGAGCATGAAAAATTCCAGCCTATTAATTCAAATTGGGGAATTGTTCCGCCTGTGGAATTACCGAAAAAAGAACGTAAAAATAAAAAATTAAAGGCTGAATATATTGTAAAACGCGCTATTGAAGCTTTAAACGGCTTTGTCTAATTTCTTCTGCTCTGCCGGCTGTTCCTTAGGCTTTTTTTCTTCCATACCGATAAGTCGTAATGCCGGGTGAATGAAAGCATGACTTACCTGAGGCGCAAGAATTGCTAATCCCAGCACAGAACCCAGTAATGAACCTGTTTCAATACTGCCTTTAATTTTAGAGAATGAATCCGGCTCATCTTTTGTTAATAATTCATTCCTTATCTCTGGTGTAAATCTGTCTTGAAGTTTGTTGATATTAAGAATATGCTGTCTGTCTTCAATAGATTTATCGGAGAGCTTTCGATATAAGTCATATGTTTTTAAATCTTTAAACTTATTGAATCCAGCTTCGGGCATGTCTTTAAACAGGTGATTTTTAGCGTATTTAAATGCTCCTTTTCTAAATACCGGTACTACTAGAGCCATGTATACCAGAAGGCAGGTTGCCTGATATAAAAACTCTTTTGCTGCGGCATATTTTTTTGTATCAGGTGATATATTATTGTCTATAAGTATAAATCCCGGTCTGCCTATAGCTTTTAAAACTGTTTCTGTTGTGACAGAAGAACTTGTACTTTGAACAAGATTAGTTAATCCTGAGTTTGTAAGAGCACCTGTGAGCGGACCTATCATACGCCACCTACTTTCATTCCTGTTTGCGGAGCTGCAATATAAGATTTGAGTTTAACAGCAGGTTTATTGTTATAAACCGGTCTTATATCGGCAGATGTTGTTTTTTGTTCCGGTTTAGGGGTTTCTGATGGTATTTTTAATATTTTTGACATAACAGGTTTTATTGTTACCGAGCATAATGCAGGAATGGCAACAAGTGCTGCTGCACACACCCCTATAAATCTTAAATTATTTGTAGCTCTCATTTTATATTTTTCAAGCTGTTTTTCAGCGGATTTAACCGCACTGGTGATTTTGTCGTTATTTATTCCGTTAGCAATATCCTGTTTAACCTTATTATTAAGGAAATCTTCTTTAGTGACATTTTTTGTAAAGAGTGGCGAGCATTTCCCGGCGAGATAACCGCATGCTAGATACACAGGTATTGCAATAAGTTCGGTTAAACCTTCTCTTAATGCTGTGTACTTTTTCGTTTCAGGTTTTTCTGTCTTATCCATCATCGTGAAAGTAGGACGGCAGATACCCTTTACGGCGGCAATCGCTACTACTGCATAAGTAGGTTTGTTATTTTCCCCCAATTTGGAGCATACATTTCTTAAAAAATTTTGAAATCCCATTTTGTCCGGTTATTTAAATATTTATATTTCGACCTGCATATATTAAAACCAAAAAAATTTTTTTTCAACATTTCATAAAGAAAAATGAACAAATTTTTTTGAAATTCGTTATAATGATATAGAGGTTGAAAAACATGAGAAAAAAATGTACTAAATACGAGGCCTTATTTACATTTTCAGATGAAGAAACATTGAAAGAACATATTTTAACATGTGAAGATTGCAGAATAGAGCAGGCTAAAATGGATAAGGTTTCCGAATTAATAAAGGAGGTAAAACCGGAAATTTTGAAGCGTCGTAAATTTGCGGCAAAATTAAAAGTGGCTTGTGCTGCTTTTGCAATATTACTCAGCGGGGTTACACTCGGGGTTATCAATTTGAATACCGACATCTCTGATACTATAAGATACGGTCAGGTTCTCAGTATAGAAGATTACGGTTTCCCGGTTGATTCTTACGGGCTAATCATGGTGGATGAATGAATTTTAACGAGATTATTAAGAAGAACAGAGCTAATGTAAAAAATATTATCAGAATTATTGCAGGTGAAGATAACGAAGATTTAGAACAGGAAGTTTATCTTAAAGTTTGGAAAAATTCAGATAAATATAAAGAAAAAGGCTGTTTCAAAAGCTGGGTAAATACTATTGCGAAAAATGTAACAAGGGACTATCTGAAATCTTCTGTCAGAAAACATGAACAATTAACTGTCGAAGATGATAGTACATTTGATAATTTAAAAGACTCAAAGGCTTCTCCTGAACTCAGGTTAATCAGTACAGACAGAAAAAAAAGAATTATGGAGGCTATAAACCAACTTAAACCTAAGTTCAAAGAAGTAATAATATATACGGAAATCTACGGTTATACTTATGAAAAATGCTCCAAAAAGTTAAAATGTCCTGTAGGTACCGTTAAATCAAGAATTTATAATGCTAAAAAGGAACTGGCAGAACAATTACATGATTTATTATAATGCCGTTAAGGCGTAATCAAGAAGAAAGGAAACACTCTTATGAAAAAAACTTTAATTTTAGCAAGTTTGCTGGCATTTGCCGTTTCAACACAATGCTTTGCCGCAGAAACTCAGCCTGCTGAAGTTGTAAAACCTGCTCAGAGCGTTGAAAGACCTGCTCCGCCGGAGATGCACAGACCACCTAGAAAACCGGATTGTAAAAAAGCAGAATTTGAAAAACGTCTTAAACTTACTGACGAACAAAAAGCTAAAGCTAAAGAAATTAGAATGAAAGGTCATGAAGAAATGAAACCTGTTATGGAAGCAATTAAAGCAAAACGTCAGGAAATTGAGACTGTTAAACTTTCAAGAATAGCTCCTCAAATGCAGCAGGAAAAAATTGATAAACTTAAAGCTGAAATAAGAGAATTAAAAAAACAGGCTCATGAACTTCGTATGAAAAATATGCAGGAGTTTGAATCAATTCTTACTAAAAAACAGTTAAAAGAATTGAAGAAAATGAAAGAAGAAGGTCGTAAAAGATTTGAAAAAGAATTTAAAAAACACCATGGAAATTCTATGAGACCTCCATTCGGGCCTCCTCCGGCAGATGGTGACAGACCGGATTTCCCGCCTCCACCGCCAGCTCCTCATAATGACGAAGCTAAATAGGCTTTATCTCAAAAGACCGCTTTTTTTAAGCGGTCTTTTTATCTATAAAATATGCAGTTTTTTACAGTACATTTCTACAAACGTTTTAAATAGAATCATGTTTTTATACAATACTGGTAAATAAAATTCAAGAACCGGTAATGCCTCCTGTATTTGTGCTTCATTCATATATTCCATTTTTTTAGGGATTTGGCTTTGAAATTCAGGTGTGTAATTCTTTACAATATATTCATTTTTATGTATCAAAAAGGCGTTTGTAATATGTTTATCTCTATCGGTAATCTCAAGTCTTATGCACTCTGGATAAATTCGTTCCAGAACAGGGTAATAACTAATACTGTCTCCGTCAGTGGTTACTTTGTTAAACCTTAATCTGCCGCGGCAGGATGTTTTATCAAAAAATGAAAAGGTCTTTTTTGCTTCTGCCTGTTTTCTTACAGGAATTTTTGAAAAAAGCATATTTGTTTCATCATATAATTTTTTCAGATTTATTAACTGTTTGAAAATTTCCGAACTTAATTTTCCCTGGCGTTGTGCAGATGTTATAAAAGTCAAAAATTTTGCCTGATTTGTACTGTAACTCTCCAGATAAGTATTAAGTATTTTTTCTTTGTCCGGAATTTCCTGTCTGTTGTAATAAAGCAGGTTATCTGGTATTACAGAATAGAACTTAGGATTATAATTTTTTACTAATTTATTGCCATGTATTAAAAAGGCATCTTTTATTTCATTATTTTTATCCCAGACTATTAATCTTAAAAATTTTCCATGCTGTTTATTAATTAATTCAGCACAGCTTATCTTTAAATCTTTGTCTTTAAACACTAGAACTGATTGACCTGAGAGTCTGTAATAGTTTTCAAATCCGTCTTTAAGTTTATCGGAAGCGTACCTTGTTTTGGCTTTTAAAATATTATTTATTTTATTGTTTATTTCAGGAATTTTTTCAAGCTGAAGTGTCGTTTCAGTTTGTAATGCCCCTGCTTTAAATACAGAAAGCCCCTGTCTTAGCCTGCAAATGTGCTCGTCAATCCGGCTCAGTAAGTTTTGCAGCAGTTCTTCATTAAACACAGTTTTTTCTGATGTTTCACAGAATTCAAAGTTTTTAAATGAATACGATTCTGATTTTCCCTGTGCTTCTGTCCTTGTAATTATTGCTCCGTAAGGTTCCTTAAATGTTATGGAGGCAGTAGAATCCGGATTTTTTATCTGTATACTCCGTGATAATTCAATATTGTATTTTTTTAATTCATTCTGGGGCAATGTATCCAGCGATGAGCGGAGTTGTTTGTATCCGCTTAAAATAGATTCAAGAGTCTGTCTGGAGTGTCTTGGCAGAATATGGGTTTTGCCGCAGAAAGAGTTGTTATTTATCGAATTTTTGACGGGTAATATCATATATTTCTCCGTCTATTATAAAATTCTTAAAAAATATTTTTTGCTATTTTCCAATCAGCGGAACTTTTATTTCAAATTCTGTCTTTTTACCTGTAGATTGCACAAGCGAAAGTTCAGCATTTTGTAAATGGAGATTGGTTTTACAAATATATAACCCGAGGCCGCTTCCTGTTTTTTTTGTTGTAAATCCTTCATTAAAAAGCTCTTTTTGTGAAGATGGCGATATTGGCTTACCGGTGTTTGAAACCCTTATAACTGCATATTCTCTATCAATATCGGAGGTTATTATAATTTCGCCTTTTGAATCTATTGCTTCTATAGCATTTTTTATTAAATTTATCATGCATGCTAAAAACTTATTCTCGTCAGCATAAATTTGAACATCAGATTTCAGGTTAGGTGTTATAGTGATTTGTTTATCTGAGATGTAAACCTTTCCTAAATTAATGCTCTGTTCTATTAAATCATTTATACTGCATACTGAAGGTTTAATGTTATCAAGAGATTTTAAATCAATAAGTGAATTGTTAATCATTTTAACTGCTTTTTGGATGCAGTCGAGAGCATTGTCAATGGATTCATTTTTGATGCCGTCTTTGTTCATATGTTTTTTTATTATTTCACAGTAAACATCGCAAATTGAAACCTGATTTCTTATTTCATGAGCTATACAGCGTGATTGTTCTTTTAATAATTCTGACGGCATTTCATCTTTCTCCTGTTAAATAAAAAGGGTTCAGTATTATGGCTGAACCCTTTTAAATTTTTAATAACTGTTATTTATGCTGAAATCTTTGCACGAACTTTATTTGCAAAGCCGTTATTTAATGCATATAGAACAGCCTGGGTTCTGTCATTAACCTGTAGTTTTTGGAAAATGTTATTAACGTGTGTTTTAACAGTAGTTTCGGATATAAATAATTTAGCTGCAATAGCCTTGTAGTTATTACCCTGAGTGAGCAGGTCAAGAACTTCTTCTTCGCGGGAAGTAAGATAGTTTAAGAGATTTTCTTCGCTCTGGCTTGCAGATTCTTCTTTGAATGTACGTTGGAAATATTCAAAGAATCTTGAAGAAAGGGCTGAAGGCAGATATACTTTTCCGCTTAAAACTTCATCAATAGCATAGATTAACTGTGCTGAGGCCATTGTTTTTAATACATAGCCTTTTGCTCCAATCTTCATTGCTCTAAAAATCAAATCTGCATCATCATACCCGCTAAGTGCTATAATTTTAGTTCCGAGTTCAAGTTTTTCTACTTCCTGAATTGTCTGTAAACCGTCTTTTTCTGGCATATTTATATCCATTAAGACTAAATCAGGCTGGTATTTTTTTATCAGGTTGATACCCATATTTGCGCTTGTTGTTGTGCCTACAATGTCATATCCTGTTTCAAGGTTGATTAACTCTTTAATACCTCTTAAGTGATCTGCATTGTCATCAATTAATAAAACTCTTGCTTTTCTCTTGAACTCTCTCATCTTATTCCCCTCTTAAACTTTTATTGATTGCTGTCCTCTACACTGTATATACTACAACTTTTAGAGGGTGGTATTCATCCATGCCTTGATTGATGTTTGTGTATGTAAAGCATGAATTATTGATTTAAATCCATGGATGTAGAAAACATCTCAACCATGCTCTACACCATGCTTTTAGGCATGGTTGATTTTTTAGATTGATATTTTTTATATAATCTTTTTAGTGTAATTTTATTGTGGTATATTATAAATAGATTATCCGTAAATCGGACGGGATATAAGGAGAGTTAATGGAAATTTTTATATTTATTGCGGGATTTGTGATAGGTGCTGCTGCTGTTTATGTACCTTTTTTCTTGAGTAAAAAGAGTGAAACGGCAGCAAGAGAGGCAATGCTTCAACAGATGAAACTTTCGTTTGAAAGTACTGCAAATGCATTATTAAAAGATGGTTCTAAAGAATTAAGCGAACAAAATCGTGAAAAACTTGATGAATTTTATAAAAGATTTAAAGAACGAATAGAGGATTTTGAAAAACGAGCGGAAGAAAATTTCAAAGTTGAAGCTGAGAAATTTACACGTTTTGATATGAATATCAAAAGTTTCTTGGAGGCAGGTAACAGAATTTCACAGGATACAAATTCTCTTGTAAATGTAATGCGTTCTGATAACCGAAGACAGGGGCACTGGGGAGAAATTGTGTTAGAACGTGTGCTTGAAGCTTCCGGACTGAGAAAAGATGAGGAATATAAAATTCAGTTCGGAACAGGAGAGGGAAGACCTGATGCAACAGTTTTTTTACCTGAGGGCAGAAACGTATATATTGATGCTAAAACGTCTCTTTCATCCTGGGACGGGTATGTTAATTGTGAAGATGAAGCTGAAAAAGATATTCATTTAAAACATTTTATGGATTCAACTAAGGCTCATATTACCGGACTTTCGAAACGTGATTATTCATCAGAAGGACAATCCCCTGATTATGTTCTTATGTTTATCCCTATTGAAAGCTGTTATTCTATGATGTTTTGTGAAGACTGCAAGCTCTGGAATTACGCATGGCAAAACAAGGTTATGCCGGTTTCTCCATCAACCCTTCTTGCGGCGTTAAAGATTATAAATTCTTTTCACGTCGTTGACAGGCAGAATAAGAACGCTGTAGAAATTTCCAGACTTTGTTCTGCAATGCTTGATAAGTTTGCTGCATTACTTGCTGATTTGCTTAAAGTCCGTTCTAATCTTGATACAGCTCTTAAAAAGCTTAACGGTACCGGAAATATTCTAAATCAAATTAAAAAGATTGAAAAGCTGGGAGGCGTTGTTTCAAAACAAATTCCGGAACTGCCTGACGATTTAAAAGAGGAAATTCCCGAAGATTAAAAAGATATTTTTTCTTTTAATAGAGGTATAAATCTTTCCATTGATTTGTTTTCATCTTTTGATAAGAAGTCCGGAAGTATGCGATTTTTATAGGTTCAGCACCGTCGGCTTTTCCTTTTTTACACCTTTTTAAATATTCTTCATATGATTTAGTCCAGAAGTGATTAATTATAATGTGCTCATAATCCTGTTCAGAGAAGGGGCCGTAAGTTTCTTCTCCGCAGGAGTTTATGATTTTTACTCCGAGTTTGTGAACAAAATAATGCGGGTGGTTTGCAAAGATAACTGTGCGCGGATTTACTATGGATTTAATATGTTTATTTCTGTCGGTGTCAAAGTCACATCGAGAAAAATTTTCACATACCAGACCTTCAGGTGTTGTTTTGTGCCCGTTGAATCCGTGCATTACCCAGTTTATCCCTATAGCACCTATGTGTTTCTCTTTACTTTCAGCGTATTTTAAAAATTCGGTTATGGTATCATATTTTACAGGGGTAATAAATTCATCAATATCAATGAATGCCATATATTTTACTTTGTTTGCATTTTTTCTTATTGAATCCTGATATGCAATGAACTGTTGTTTTTCTCCGGGCAGGTAGGTATAAATAACCTCTTTTGCTTCAATATATGGCTGTAGAATTTCTTTAATGTTATCATTGCTTTCGTTGTCATATAAAAAGAATTTTTGGACTCCGACAAGTTTGTGAAATTCAATCCATTCTTTAATATAAGGAGCCTCATTTTTTAGAATTGCGGTTATGGCAAGCTCTGTTTCAAAATATTTTGGTGGTGAAATATTTGAATAAGCTCTGAATATTTCTTTTATACTTTCTATAAAACCATTATTATTGATATAGTTTTCGAAAAGATTTAATCTGGTTTCACAAATTAATTCCTTGTTTGGATTTGTTTTTAGAATCCGGGTTACAATTTTTCTTATATTTTTAAGAATAAAATATTTTACTGTCATATTAGATTTTTAATATAATTAGGAGTTTTTTTCAATAGCGGTAATAATATCGCTAACAAGGTACAGATGTTTTTTATCAAGAGTTTTAATCTGTTCAATTACTTGGTCGCGGGTTTCGTCGCCTTTTTTTATATCTATATTAAAAAATTCGTTAATGTTAAATTCAAGTTTTTCGGCAATTCTGATAAATGTATCAAGAGAAGGGTAAGAGTTGCCTGTTTCAATAATGCTCATCTGTCTGGGAGATAAAGAAATCATCTCAGATAGCTGTTCCTGAGAAATTCCTCTGGAAATACGGATTTGTTTTAGCTTTTTGCCGATAAGTACTTTATCCACGATATCTCCCTTCAAGAAAAGTATATTAATGATATAGCACTACATTAATGATATAAATATCATTTATATTGACAAAATGATATACATATGGTATTATAATAATGGAACTATTATAATGGAGGTACATAGATGATAAGAAGTTTTAAAAAAGGCTTTACGCTTGCCGAAGTGTTAATTACACTCGGTATTATCGGGGTAGTAGCAGCAATGACAATGCCAACATTGATGAACTCAACAAACGGTGCACAGTACAAAACAGCTTATAAAAAAGCATTATCAGTATTATCACAGGCTGTAGTTTTGAACGTTGCTCTTGATGACTATGATTTGTCTCAGACTAATAAAGGTAGTGAAGATGATGGTGAAGTTACTGCTGCGAGTGGTGATACAACCTTATATAATTTGTTTAACAACCGTATGAATGTTGTTAAAACAAGTGATGGAGCATCTGGTGATACCGGTTGGGAAGCTTCTATGACAAGGGGGTCAGGAGAAGATGCAAAAACAACCAAAGCAGAATTTGGCAGTAAAGCTTCTGGAAATTATACTTTGTATTTTAATGATGGGATTACATTTACATTTCCTAAAGATGCAGGTGCTTGTACAGAAGGTAATTCAACGACGGATGAATCTTTATGCTATGGTGTAATTGACGTTAATGGCGAAAAAAATCCTAACAAGTTAGTTGTTTGTGATACCGGTTCCGATGGTGACAACTGTAAAGTTTCTAATCCAACTGATATCTACCCTGTAGTTATGTATGATCAAACTATTCTACCTGCCACACGTGCCGGTGAGGCTGTTTTATACGGCGCAGGTAAATAACAAGTTTACTTTTCTAATAAAGTAAAATCTAAATGAATCTTTTTGTTATGAGACTTTCATCGAAAGTCTCTTTTTTTTTCTTACGGCTGACTTATTACTCTACTGTTGACTATTGATTTTCATTTATTTTAGTAGTAAAATATTTCTGTTATATGGTGTCGGGAATCTTGCGAGAACCTCTGAGTCTCAAGTAATAAACGGCATAGCATAGGTGGGATTTTTAAATATGATTAAACCTGAGTGTCCGAAAGACAGAATTATTTTGGCTCTTGATGTTGATACACTGGAAGAAGTTAAAGAGCTTGTATTAGAATTAAAAGATTATGTCGGCTATTTTAAGATAGGTCTGCCGCTTATTGTTACTTACGGTTTTGAAGCTGTACGTCTTATCGAAGAATTAGGCGGCCGCTGCTATTATGACAGTAAATTCCATGATATTCCAAATACTGTTCAAAAAGCCTGTATCAATCTTGTTAAAAATAATATCCATTTTTTTAATATTCATATCCAAGGCGGATCTAAGATGATTGCCGGAACAGTTAAAGCCGTTAACGCCTGCTGTAAGCGTCTTGAAAAAGAGCCTCCCGTTATTCTGGGTGTTACCCTTTTATCAAGTTTCGGACAGAGAACATTAACCGAAGAATTATGTGTTGAAAAAAGTATTGAAGATTATGTTTCTAAATTAGCTCAGGTTGCCTATGACTCCGGTCTGGACGGTGTTGTCGCAAGTGCTGATGAGGCCAGAAGAATCAGACAGCAAATCCCTGATAAAGATTTTATAATTGTCTGCCCTGCAACACGCCCTACATGGTCGTCTGTTAATGATCAGGTAAGAGTAGATACTCCAAGAGGTGCTATTTTATCCGGTGTTGATTATATGGTTATAGGCCGTCCTATTACTACTGCCGAAAACAGGGTCGCTGCTGCCAGATTAATACTTGATGAAATTACGACCGCTCTCGAAGATAAAGAAAATGAAGCTCTTGTTTAAAATTTAAATTTATGTAAATTTTTGTGCAAAATTTCTAAAGTTTTTTTCTTACACTGCCGTAAATACTTTTGTAATAAGGTTAGAAAAATTTTGCGGGTTTTATTACAACCTGCAAGAACGGGTAATAATGTACGATAACTTTTATACAAAGTATGAAGATGCAAAAATATTCATAAACAGTGTTACTGCTGAGAATGTTATAAAAATGCTGGAAAAAGAAAAGCATTTGACCGCAGAACAATGTGCATACTTATCAAAAGCTTATGTGTTTTTTCATGACTATAAGAAAGCTGTAAAATATGCAAAGAAATCTGTTAAGCTTAATCCCGGCTATGCTTATGGTTATATAAGGCTTGCATTTGCATATGGCAAGCAAGCTAAGAAAAAAGAGTGTCTTAAAAATCTTGAGCTTGCTGAACAATTCGGGCGTGATGACTGGTTCATACAGGCATTTCTTGCATACCTTTATAACTATACAGAAAATCTTGAAAAATCAGAATATTACCTGTCAAAATTGTTAGAAAATCAAGTAAATTCTCCTGATTATTTTTATAATGTGGGTTTTGCCTACTATGCAATTATTCCTGAAAAGCATGAAAAAGCTATTGAATATTTCGAAAAAGCTAAAGAGTACAAAGATAAATATAATCTATATTATAAGATGATGGAGTCCTTTGGCGTGTTGGATAATATAGATAAGGGACTTGAGTATCTGGAAAAATGTCTTGCTATTCACGAAACACAATCTCTTTTAGAAAGACAAATTCAGTGCTTGATTTATCTTGAAAGATATGATGAAGCAGACGACTTATCTCGTAAACTATACCGAAAAACAGATGATAAACAGCAGGTTTTAATATTTCTTGCCATTACCGCTAAATCAAGAGGGCTTTATAATAAAGCATTAAGATATCTTCGTTTTGCTTATTACACTACAGACCCGACAGAATATCTTTATGAACTTGCCGGTGAAATTTATGAGGCTAAAAAGGATTACTATGCCGCATTGGATTTCTATAAAAAAGCCTTAAAATTTAACAGATTTGATGATGATATACTATTAAATATTTCATATTGTTATTCAATGATTAAGGATTATAAACTCGCGGATAAATATGCGGATATGGCAATTATAATTAATGATAAATCAGCATATTCTTATTATCGTAAAGGAAATGTTATGCTGGCTGTAGAACGTTATGATGCAGCGGCAGAGGTTTTCAAGAAGTGTATAGAGCTTGAGCCTGAGGATTTGGACTATTACCATTCTATCTCCTACTGTTATTCTAAGACCGGTCAGCTTGAGCTGTCGTTTGAATACGCAAACAGAGCAATTTTTCTTGATAAAAACAGTGCATATTCCTATTTCAGAAAAGCATGGGCTCTTCAGGAAATGGAAAAGTATAATGAATCTATTTCATGTTACGAAAAATGTATAGAATGTGACAGTACTTTTGTTGATGCCTATGCGAATATATCATTCTGTTATTCAAAGCTGAAAGATTTTAAAAAGTCTATCCTTTATGCAAATAAAGCAATTATGGTAAATAAAGATTACGCATATTCTCATTACAGAAAAGCGTGGGCTTTGCATAATATGGGTAAATTTGATGAAGCTATTGATGATTATATTGAAGCAATAGAACTTGATCCTACTGATATTTATAATTATCTTGGAATTACAGGAGTATTTCTTGATAAGAAAGAGAATTTTTCAGCACTTGAATTCGCAAATAAAGCCATAATGCTTGATAGAAATTGCGGCAATGCATATTATTATAAAAGTGTTGCTCTGAGCAATCTCGGTAAAAAGGCAGAAGCTGAAAAAATATATGCTAAGGCTCGTCAGTTAGGGTTTGAATAGTTTGTTTTAACTGGTACTTATGCTTCATTCGGTCAAATGTAAAAATGTTGTACGTAATTCCATCTGTACTTATTTTGACTGAATTGTTTCTGTCTGTTCTGTAAACATATGTTTTTCGTAATATATCCAGCGTTCCTTTATTTGGATGTCCGAAAGTGTTTAAGCCGGTTGATATTATTGAAACTTGCGTGTTGAGATGTTCAAGCATTTTTTCATCTACAACTCCTCTTGCACCGTGGTGTCCCACTTTTAGAACTTCAATATTATGCGGAATATCTTTTTTAACAGTATTAAAGGCTTCAATTCCTGCATCACCGGTAAAAAGAGTGTCAAAATTTTTGTATTTCAATAGAGTTATTATTGAATTTTCATTATCATCCTGCATTTCTGCTTTGAATGTTTTAAACGCGAGATTTGTTTCTTTGTATATTTCATTGTTATTCTTTGCAAGATGTGTATTAATACCTTTTTCTTTTAACGTTTTATAAATCTTTTTTGAAGTATAAGAGTTGTTTGAGTAAGAATTAATATACACATTTTTAACATTAAGATTATTAATTAAATCGACGGCTCCGCCTGAATGATCATTATCAAAGTGCGTTATTATAAGACCTTCTATATTTTTTATTCCTCTGTCTTTTAAATATTTTAAAATTATGATTTTTGCTTGAGAACTTCCGCTCTTATAAGCAGATTTACCCGTATCAATTATAAAGTATTTGTTCTCAGGTGTTTTTATAAGAAATGCGTCAGCGTTTTGCACATCAAATGATATAATCTCGAGGTTTTTATCCGGAATACTTATAGTTGTGAGCAGTAAAATTATGCATAATATTATTGCAGTAAAGATACCCTTTTTTGAAAATCCTTTTTTAAACATATATGTTATAAAAAGAACAATTACATAATAAAGAACAATCTGGTATATTGCCGGGTGAGTTGTTGTTATCATAGAGTGAGGAAGATTTGAGTAAAAATTCGATATCCAGACAAGAGCATCAAGAAAATATTTCAGAACAAAGTCGCCGGCTGCACAAACATATTTTGCTACAGGTGTAAAAACAGCAAGTACGGAACTTATAAATCCGCCGAAACTTATCACACTCAAAAATGGCATAATAGAAACATTTGCAAGTACAGAATAAGTAGAAAATGTATTAAAATAAAACATCTGAATAGGTGCAACCCATACCTGTGCAATAACAGGTATTAGTATTCCAGCACTCAGCCAATCCGGAATTTTGCTGTTTTTAAACTTGTTTATAACCGCTTCCGCACTTATTAAAATTCCAAATGTAACAAGGAATGACAGTTGAAATCCGACATCATTAATGTATGCTGGGTTATATAAAAGCATAAGCGCGGCAACAAGCGAGAGTAACGATACACTATGGGCGTCGCGATCAATTAATTTACCAATAAGAATAAATATCAACATAAGTGCAGCTCTTATTAACGATGGGCCTAACCCTGTCATAAGAGTATATAGAATCACAACAACCATTCCGCTGATTACAGTAATCCTAAACGGAACGCGAAGTTTTCTTAATATAAAATACCAGAAGCCGTATATGAAGGCTACATTCATTCCGGATGCGGCCAGAATGTGTAATAATCCTGAATTAACAAATGAATTTTTTATATAATCCGGCGGAGCTACTGCATCATCTCCGAATACAATTCCGCCTAAAATTTCAAGATTCGGGCTTTGCAAATAGCGGGCATGAGTTTGTAAAATTCTGTTTCTCACATTATTTAATTCTTGCAGAAATTTCCACTTTTTAGTTAATGGTTTTTCTATTTTCTGACTGTCTTCAAGGTTTGCATAAAACGTTGTATAAATAGAAAAATTTCTTAAATATTTTGAATAATCAAACTGTGACGGGTTTGTTGCACGGAAAGGCGTTCTGAGTTTTCCGGTAATTTTATACCGGTCTCCAATATTGAGGCTTGAAAAATCACCTTCTTCACTGCTCAATGTTACAAGAGTTTTTCCGCTGATTTTTTCATTGTTGAATTCATTTACTTTAAAGAAAAACTTGATTTTGTCCTTTGTATTACTATTAGGGATAGATACTATCTGGCCGGTAATAGTGCCCTTTTGCGGTGAAATTTCTAACAGTGGGTCAGTCGTTTTTATTCTAAAATACGAATTAAAGAATCCTAAGTAAAAGATTAATACCCAGAATAAGATGTACTTGTATGAGACATATTTTTTAAAAAGAGTATAAATCGTTATTCCTGTAATAATACCGGCACATATTAAAGAACAGTTGTTAAAGTACGACAATATTCCCAGCATAAAAAAGATTGTGGTTATGAACATTATCGTGTTTTTGTTCTGAAAAAATCCGATTATTTCATTTCGCATCATAATAACGTACTGATGGTATCATAAATATATTATTTAAACCATCCTTTACGTCTCTTTGACGGAGCTAAAGAGGGCTGTGCCGAAGGTTTTTGTGTGTTTTGGTAAACATTGCCTTTTGTGTCAATTTTTGGCAGCGAAGTTGATGAAGTTGATGAAGGAACCGGTGCATTTTTCTGTTTAGAACTGAAAACTCTTGTTGATATTGCATTAATGTACTTATCGTCAAGGTGCGCAAAATCAAAAAGTATTACTCCATTAATATCGAGTTTTCTTGTTTCATGGATTTCTCTTATTAAATCTTCCTCGCTTCCTCCCATAAATGTTACAAACAAGCCGGCAAACAGGTCGGTTTTAGGTGTTTTATGCTGTAAAACTTCCGTTACCATTGAGTTAAGCGTTTTCGCATTGCAGGTGAGGAACAGCGGAGTAAAACCGTCAATATAATTATTAACTGACCAGTACTGCCAATTTTGCAATTTTGAAGAATATGCCCCCTTAATATCAGGGAATATAACAGCACTTACGTATATATTATGCGCTCTGCCTAATTTTCCTATTTTTGCTACAAAATCATTAATCTTCTGTCTTCTGTAATTTCCCCATTGCTGCCAGAGAGGATCTGTATTATTCATCTGAACCGGATCTTTTCCGTATTTTGAATAGAATTCACTTCTTGCAAACTCCGTATATCCCCAGTTGCTTACGGCAGAATTGCTTACAGCCTGCGGATATCTTATATAATCAAGATTTATACCGTCAGGTTTGTATGTTGTAATTATTTCGGTAAGAAGTTCTTCTAAAAATTTTTGTACTTCAGGGTTTGCCGGATCTATAAAATAACCGTTATGTTCTGATACTGAAGGGGTAGCGGCCGCTGATTCATAAAACTGTTTTGTTTTATTTCCCCAGGATGGTTTTACGGAAAGAATATTCTGCGGATGCGTATTTGGTTTCTGATTTCCAACATAAAAAGTTTCAAACCAGATGTGGACTTTGATATTATTTTTGTGAGCTTCTCTAATCCATATTTTTAACGGGTCTATACCGTTAAATTTTTCATTTTGGGAGATAAAACCATATTTTGCCATAGTTTTACTGGGAAATATAGTTCTGCCGTGAAAATATGTCTCAATAAATACATTATCAATTCCGGAGTTCTTTATTTTTTTTACAGAAGCAACTATTGCAGCCTCTGTTGTTTCTGTAGGTCTAAGCCAGACTCCTTTGAATTCTGTATTTTTAAAAGGGATAACGCTTTTTAATGCAGAATTAGCTGATTTTATAGCAAGTTGGGAGTATTTTTGAATATCTTGAGGATTTTTTTCCGCTTTTTTTAGATAATTTTCTGCGGCTTTAATGTAATCCTCGGGTGAAGCAACATCATAATCAGGGTTTTTGCTTTTATAATAGCTTATCATGTTTTTGGCTTCATCAATTTTGTGTTTAGCTTCATACATCAGGCTGTCAGATGTCGTAAAAGTCGTAATTACGCCTGAGAGCTCGTCATAGTATATTTTTGTGCCGACAGAAATATTAGAGGTTATCCAATTCTTAGCCGTTCCGTGCCCGCTTATGACGGCACCGTTTTCTGGAATAAAAGAATCAGCTCCGCTCAAATCAGTTACTGTATTTCCGTCAATAATCGCTTCTGTACCGAATTCGTTTGTATGTGTTCTTTCCCCGTAATCATGCGTATAAATTACAAGCTGGTTCGCACCTCTTGCACCGGGGAAAAAGCTCCCTGCTTTATTTGAGTATGGCGTAGGATTTACCGCATTAACAGAGCGTTTTGATTGACTGAATAATATTTCTCCTTTTTTTAAAGTGTAAGGTTCCAGCATATTATTATTATTTGCTGCTGCGGCGAACGGTGTCCCTATAAATATTAATGCTGTTAGTGCCGTAATGATTTGCCTGAATTTCATTTTTACTCCCTGATAATATAATAGTATTCGGATTCATCGTAATGTAAACTGTCTATTTGTTGTAATTTTTTCTGATATTCTGCTGCTTTTTCAGGATTTAATTCATATGATTTATTATAAAAGTCTTTTGCGTTTATTAAATCCCCTAGTTTTTCGTATATAACTCCGATTTTGGCAACAAGTTCAAAATTATTTTCGTAGCCGTTCTGGTATGAAATAATATAATATCTTAATGCTCTGTGATAGTCCCTTCTGTAAAAATAATATTCTCCAAAGTAGAAATTTGCGTATGGATTGTAATAATCTAAGTTTGTTGCTTTATAAAATGATTCTTTAGCATATCTGTCTTCGTTAATCTTATCATATATGCGCCCCATTTGTACGTAAGGATAGACATTTTTTGCATCAGCCTTGGATGTCAGAAAATATTTTCCCATTGCATATCGAAAGAGTTTATCCCGTCTGATTTTATTTTTTGTATTTAAGGCTTGTTCAAAATAAGCATCACCGGCTTGAATAAGCTCATAGGGATTAAGATTTGAATAATCAAACCGGTTTTCCAGATACTCCAACGAACCTTTTTGCAAAGCAAATACCTTAGCATTGCAAAAAGAGGTGATTATGAAAATTGTAAATATAACAGGTAAAATTTTTAAATTACAAATCTTCATAAGTCGGAGTTGACATTTGTATGCTTCTATTGAAGAACCTTCCGTCATCTCTGCTAGGGTCAAGGTAGTCTAAAAACTTTGACCCCCAACCTTTGCTTCTGGCCTTTTGTTCTTCTTCCGCTCTAAGGTTTTCGCCGTTAGCGTAAGCTTTATTGTACTGAATCAAGCGAATGGCTTCATCTGAATAGCCGCCATTATAAAGATATTGCGGACTTGTTGTTTCATGAATATCAACACCGGCAAGTACCGGAACTGCGGTCATTAACATCATTGCGCTTAAGATTAAACTTTTTTTCATAACTCACCTCATTATATATATTATGATAATACTTTTTTAAATAGTTACAAATTTATTATAAATTCTTTACAAACAAATGACATGAATTATTTGTATGATTTTGTTATAATCTCCTCCAACTTTTCAAGAAGCATGTCTTCAGGAACTTTTGCGACAATTTCACCTTTTTTGAATACAAGACCTTCATTTATACCGCCGGCAATCCCGAAGTCTGCATGTTTTGCTTCTCCCGGGCCGTTTACGGCACAGCCCATTGTTGCAATAGTTATAGGGTAAGGTAGGTCTTTAAATTTTTCTTCAACTTTTTTGGCTAAAGATATTAAGTCTATCTGTGTTCTGCCGCATGTAGGGCAGGATACAAAGTTTACGCCGCGTTCTCTCAGGTTAAGACTTTTTAAAATATCAAAACCCGCACTTACTTCTTCAACCGGATTTTCTGTTAATGAAACTCTTATCGTATCGCCGATACCTTCTGCAAGCAGAGTTCCGAGCCCCACGGAAGATTTAATCAGTCCTCCTCTAAGAGTGCCTGCTTCCGTCACTCCCAGATGGAGCGGGTAAGGGATTTTTTCGGCTATTGAACGGTATGCTTCAATTGTTGTCATTACATCCGATGATTTAAGTGAAACTTTTATTAAATCAAAATTAAGATCTTCAAGAATTTGAATGTGTTTCAGTGCGCTTATAACCATTTTTTCAGAAAGCGGAATATTTTTTTCAAGCAGTTCTTTTTCTAAAGAACCTGCATTTACTCCTATACGAATAGGGATTTGCTGTTGTTTTGCAAGTCTTACAACTGCCTCGACATTTTCACGTTTTCCTATATTACCAGGATTAAGCCTTAGAGCGTTAATGCCGTTGTTAATACATTTAATTGCAAGTTTATAATCAAAATGAATATCGGCGACGAGCGGAACTGTTGATTTTTTGACAATTTCTTTTATTGCATCGGCTGCCTCTGTATTAAGAACAGCCAATCTTATGATTTCACAGCCTTTATCCGCAAGTTCTTTAATTTGATTGCAGGTTGCATTTACATCACGTGTGTCCGTATTGCACATAGACTGAACACTAATAGGATTTCCGTTACCTATTTTAATGTTTCCAATTGAAATTTCTTTTGATTTTCTTCTGTTTATCATATAATCATGTTAGCATAAATAAAAATATTTGCTTGTGCAGTTTTTATTTTTATGAATGCAGGAAGAGAGGAAAGTTTAATGAAAGTTGCAGTTATATCGGATATTCATGGTAATTATCAGGCATTGGAAAGTGTTATACTCGATATTGCGAAAGAAAAATGTGATAAAATATGGTGTCTTGGCGATCTTGCGATGGCAGGGCCTCAACCGAGAATGGTTTTATCATATATTATGGAACACGGATATGACTGGACTATAATTCAGGGTAATACCGATAAACTTATTGCAGACTTTTCCCTTGATATTTATAATAAATTACAGCAAAAAATGCCGGTAATGGCGAATGCTTTGCTAGATGATAATGATATTATCGAACAGGATAAGAAAGACTTTTTGAAATCACTTCCGGTCAGAAAAGAAATGATGGTTGAGGGAGTATCGGTTTTACTTGTTCACGGTTCACCGCGAAGAATGAACGAAGATATTCTTCCAAATATGAAATTATCTCAGGTTCAGGAAATTATTGAGGGAGAAATCGCAGACTTAATTCTTTGCGGACATACACATGTTCCGTGCGGGTATCAGACTTTAACAAAACAAACAGTTGTGAATGTCGGTAGTGTAGGCCGGCCTATGACAGGAGTTCCAAAAGCGTGTTACGCGATAATTGAGTTTGACAATGGAACTTTTACGGTAACTCATAAAGAAATAGAGTATGATTGTAAAACAGCGTCCGAGCTGATGCGAGTAAGAGAGTTTGAAGGCTGTGACCAGATTGCAGACCAGTTGCTTGTTCCGCTTATAAGACATATGTAATTTGATTATAATTTTTGTTTGTGTTAAATTATCTTTGAAATTTTAGAGTAATTTTTATGAATATTGATAAAGAAAAGCTTGTATCTTATATTAGGAAGTTAGCCGAACCAAAAGTCCTTGTAATAGGAGATATGGCTCTTGATGAAATGATATACGGCGATGCCGAACGAATCTCAAGAGAAGCTCCGGTGTTAATACTTCAGCATACTTATACAAAGCTGATTCTGGGCGGAGCTTCCAATGCCGCTCATAACGTGGCGACTTTGAACGGTAGAAATGTTAGTGTTGTGGGAGTTATAGGTGATGATTATCAAGCCGGCCAGCTTATGGAAACATTTGAAAAAGCCGGTATAAATTCTGAATATCTGATTAAAGATAAAACAAGAAAAACCACTACCAAAACAAGGATTTCAGGTTCTATTACAACCTCAATTACACAGCAGATAGTGCGTGTTGACAGACAAACCAACTGCCCTGTATCAAAAGAGACCGAAGATAAGGTTATTGCTGAAATTGAAAAAGCTATTCCAAAACATGATGCAATAATTCTGTCTGACTATCATATAGGTACGTTAACCGATAAAATTGTAAAACGTTCGATAGAACTTGCAAATATATATAATAAAATTATAGTTGTCGATGCGCAGAAAGATTTGGGAAAATACAAAGATATAACCTCAATGACACCTAATCTTCCTGATACACAAAAGTCTGTGGGTTTTCCTATATGTTCGGAAGAAGATTTGCAGCGTGCGGGAGATAAGCTTTTATATAAAACCTTTGCAAAAGCTGTACTTATTACCTGTGGTGCAGATGGTATGTTTGTGGCAGAACCCGATAAAAAATATACGAAAATTCCTGTATTCAATAAGTCCGAAGTATTTGATGTTACAGGTGCCGGAGATACGGTAACAGCAGTCTACACTCTTGCGCTTGCAGCGGGTGCAGAGCCTGCGTATGCCGCTATTATAGGTAATGTTGCGGCCAGTATTGTCGTAAGACAGTATGGCTGTGCTACAACTACGGTTGAGGAACTGCTTTCCGCCGTTGATAAACTCTAAAAAGGAGACTAATATGGAAAATTTTAAATTTAAAACGGTCGATTTTATTATTATTGTTGGTGTAATTCTGGCTTTGATTGTAGGTTTCTTTACATACAAAAATTTTCGCCAAACTGCTTCTAAGCAAATTGAAGCAACTTCTCAAATATATTTTGATGTATTTATAAGAGGAATTACATATACCGGTAATGAATTACCTGTAAAGGCCGGCGAAACAACTTTTATCAGTATAAGAAACGTTCCTTATTCTGATTTACAGATAGTTTCTGTTAAAGCTGAGAAGCGAAAAGTTGTTTTACCTAGATTAACTACATCAACAAAAAGCGATATTAAAAAAACTGTGCTCGTTGTAGAAGACCCTTCTCAGGCACATGTTTATGATATTCTGGTTTCACTCACAGATACCGCAAAAATAACAAAAGACGGTGCTGTTGTCGGCGGAAACAAAATAAAAATAGGGCTACCTATTACTTTGGAAGGTAAAAATTATAAATTTAACGGAACGGTTTCAAATCTGCAAGTTAGTACAGACTCTGAAATTATGAATCATAGTGATGATATTCAATAGTATATTAAATTTTACACAAAATAAGCTACAATTTTTATATGAAAACAGTTTGTTTTTGCAGTGCATTGACAAACTGATTTTCATATCAATTATTTCTGTAATTCTGGCATCGACAGTACTTTCATCAGACGGAATCGGATTTCTTGCCCTGATAACAATATTCTTAACCTTACTGAAAATTCTTACTAAAAAAGGCGATAAGTTTGAACCTGATACTTTTGAAATCTGGCTGCTTGCATATTTTATGTTAGTAGTTGTGAGTCTTGCAGGTTCGACACTTTTTGCATTAAGTTTTAAAGGGTTTATGAAAACCTTTACGTATCTTGGCTTTTACGTTTCAGTGGCACATTATTTAAAAAATAATACTGCTAAAATTCCGTATATTCTGGCAGCAATTGGTATGTGCGTAAGTTTTGAAGGTCTGGTCGGATTAATGCAGAATTTCGCGCATGTGGAAGAAATTTCAACCTGGCAGGATGTTTCTAATTTAAATCCGGAAGAAGTTATGACAAGAGTTTACGGAACTTTAAAACCATATAACCCTAATCTGCTCGGCGGATATTTTGTTGCCGGTATTCCGGCATTGTTCGGATTGTGCGCTTATTTTTCAGTGGAGAGAAAGATTAAATCGGCTGCTTTTGTTCTTATTTTTACTTTAATTTCAGTGATTGCACTCTTTTTAACTGGTTGCAGAGGCTCCTATATTGGATGTATGGTGATTTTTGCCGGTTTTTTTGCGGTTTCGGCAAAATATTTATGGAAAAATTATAAAAATATATACCTTTCTTTTGCAGGCTTGTGTTTTGCTCTGTTTACGTCAGCAATATTATTCATAACTTCATTAAGAGCAAGGGTTATATCTATTTTTGCGATGAGACACGATTCTTCCAATTCTTTTAGATTTAATGTTTATCAATCATCTATTCAAATGTTCAAAGATAACTGGTTATTAGGGATAGGTGTCGGTAATAAAAATTTTCGTGAAATTTACGGCTTGTATATGCGTACCGGATTTGACGCACTGAGTGCTTATAATATATTTCTTGAAACTGCTGTTGAAAGCGGTATTTTTGCTCTGATTGCATTTTTGGGGTTTCTTTTCGTATTAATTAAAAAATCTTTTAAATTTATACTAAAATCTCAAAATATTACACATGTCATTTTTGTTTCATCTGCAATAATATCAATTTGTGCGGTTATGATACACGGTTTTGTTGATACTGTATTTTTTAGACCTCAAATTCAATTTGTTTTCTGGACTATGGTAGCGATTGTATCTGCTGTTTTACATAAAGAAATACAATATAATATGTAAAGCTTTTGTTACAAACCCGATTTTTTTTAAAGAATGGTTGTCCTGAGACCGTTAGTTTGTATTGACGACTTATAATGAGAAAGGAAAAAAGACCCTTATGGGCCTGAGTGCATCACAAGCGAGATTATTAAGCATAACGGCGCGATTGTCGGATAATGAACTGCGTTCACAAACGATAACAACGGCGAAAATGTCACTTGCCAGCAAAACAAGTGAAGCAAGCTCGGCATATTTGGATGCATTAAATCAGACACAACTAATGTTTTCAACATATGATGCAGATGGCAATAAGACATTGCAGAAATTAACCGGCACGAGCTTGACAGAGTACGGGAGCTTGAAGAACCAATACGGAATAATAAACACGGACGGTCAGATAATGGTATCGGAAACAGATGCTAATAATTATCTGGAAAGCGCAACAATGGGCGAATTTCTTGAGAAATACGGAGTAGCGAAAGTAGAAGATCAGGAAAAAGATAACCCTGCGTATATAGATAAAGCGACATCAATCTGGGGTTCAGACTGGAAGAACTGGGTAACGAACGG
>DVIU01000110.1 GCA_018711035.1 Candidatus Scatousia excrementigallinarum | reverse complement strand
TCTTTTGCATATTCATATAACAGAAGTTTTACGTTATTGCGGAGTTCCTGTGTTTTATTATAAGCACCTGTTGCAAAACTCATTTCACCTTTTGACTGCTGCAAGTTCTCAAACGCCTTTTTATCAAATTTTGTACCGCGTTCAAGTTCAAAAGTTTCCTCGAAAGTCATTGGTTCATCACTGTCAAACGGATGTGTATCGGGAGTAAATCCGGGTAGTTTTTTATTCTGACCCTCTATAGAAAACTCGCTCAGTGTTTCTGTTTTTGCATTCCGGGCAATCTTTGAAATAAAATCCGCGGTTTCTTCATCACCCAGCATAATAAGCTTGTGCTGAACATCTTTTATGCCTTTCATAGTTGAAATGGAATCAGTAGTTTGAGTGATATACTCATCTAAAATCTTTGTAAATTCTTCTTCGGAAAAATTTCCGCGCAATTTATCCAAATATGAAACGCCTGTCTCGTCCTTGCGTTCAAAACGTTTCATTATCATTTCCTTAAGACGCTCTTTATTCTGTTCGTAATATTCTTTTTTAGTAAGCCTTCCATCTCTGGCTTTTTGCAGAAAAGTTAAACCCTGGTATTCTTTATCTAAAACGTCGCCGATATTCTTTGATGAGAGTTCCGTTCCAAGAATATTTTTTATACTATCATAGCCTTCCGAGATAATACCGTTATCGGTCTTTCTCATAATGTCAATTGCAGACTGCAAACTTTCGGACAGATAATCAATAGACAAATCCTGTGCCTGAGCGGTAGTCAATGGGGTCTGTTCAAACGGTGCAGTGTTTCTGTTCTCGCCTCGTTCAAGCTTTGTTCCTTTTTCAGAGGACGAAGTCCCCGTCTTTGCGAATGCCGAGACCTTTTGAGCCTCCGATAGACTCAATGCTCCGTTTTTAACCATTATTGAGATTAGAGTTTCACGGCTTATTTTCGCTAATTCGGGATTCTGCTCAAGATATATGTTAACTTTTTCTTCTACACTAATATTTGTCATAGTCTTATAAAAATTTATACGGACTTTCTAAGACTTTCTTTAACATGTATACCGGTTTATTAAAATATCTTTACAAATTGCTTTACAAGGGGCTATATGCTACACTTCTTGCTAAGAGAGGGTTTGACATGAAAAATATTATTGTATATACAAGTAAAAAACTTTCCAATCTCGCTGACGTTTTAGCCCAGCTTGATGATGTGAATGTTAGAATTGAAGACGCCGAAAAATTAAGAGAATACGAAACTCTCAATCCCGGCTTAATCGTTGTTGAAGATGTTCCAAACATTAAAGATGTTTTAATGGTTACTAAATTTAAAGCTCCTGTATTATTTGTGGGCGAAACTTTCAAAGGAACTACTGTACGCGCTGTTACTTACGATATGATTAAGACTCCTGTTGATAACGACGAACTTTTAATCAGAGCCAAATCTTTATTGAAAATTAAAGAATTGCGAGAAAAACTTTTACAGGTTTCAACAACTGATGAACTTACAGGTCTTCACAACAGAAAATATCTTCAGGAACGTCTTGAACAGGAAATATCACGCGCAAAACGCTACGGAACTAAACTTTCCTGCCTGCTTTTCGACCTTGATTTCTTTAAGGTAGTAAACGACATTTACGGTTATGAATGGGGAGATGTTCTTCTCCGCTCAATCGCAGATAAATTAAAGCAGCTTATCAGAAAAGAAGATATTTTAACAAGATACGGTGATGAAGAATTTCTACTCATCCTGCCTAACACACCGGAAGAAAATGCATTTCTTTTTGCAGAACGTTTCAGACGCGATATTGAAAAAATGGAATTTATCCCGGCAGGCGAGGAAGAAAGACATCCTATTACAATTTCAGGCGGTATTTCATCTTATCCTTGCCTTGAAAACGTAGATGAGGACGTTAATACAATTATCCGATACGCTGAACATGCGTTGTATAACGCAAAGAAACGCGGTAAAAACAAAATTGTTCAATTCTCACAAATTAATCTGGGAGAATAAAATCTGCCCGACGGGCAAATATTAATTGAGCTAAGGCGATTTTTTAAAAAATCGTAAGCTATAAAAAAGTGGGCTTAGCCCACCCTTCCTTTCTGAACACTTACATAGTGTAAAAATCTGGTTATTTTAGGCGGTATTACAACCGCCTTTTTTATTGCAGTAAAGCCTTTCTTTTCTATGGCTTACTAACGCCAGTGTAAATCCTTGCTCTGAGCGGGTCTATCCTCTCCCTTATATTTTTTAAGACAAATCTCTTATCATTTCGTGTGCTTCTTCATTATCAGGGAAATTCTCTGTTACTTTTTCCAGAATTTCAAGTGCTGCATCGTTATCGCCGAGTTTCACGTCGCACTTTGCAATATTAATCATAATGTATGGATTAAGAGGCTTATCTTTAAGTATATTCTGGAAAATATTTTTTGCCTGCGAATATTCCCCCAGTTCAAAATATGTAAGACCCAAAAGATTTTTAACCTCAGGGTTGCGCTCCAATTCGAAGGATTTTATAAGGAATGTTTTTGCATCATCGTAATTTTTCATCAGGAATCTGATTTTGCCGGCAATAAACAGCAAAAATCCGCTCTGAACTGATTTAGCGATAGCTGCATTAATCTGTTCAAGAGCTTTTTCCAAATCTCCGGTATGCATTTTATTAAGTGCGGAAAATGCAAGGATATCTCCATTATCAGGAAGAATCTCCAGTGCTTTTTGATAGTACTCATCCGCTTTTTTGAAATCTGTTGTAGCATGAAGATAATTAGCATATTCATAAAGAATCTCCGCATTATCAGGTGCGTATTCCAGTGCTTTTTCAAATTCATCTTTCGCATAATCAAACAGTCTTCTTGTAAGATAAATTACGCCCAGATCTTTATGTGCCGGCGCAAACTCAGGATTAAGCTCAATAACTTTTTTAAGAATTTTTTCAGCCTTATCAGTATCATCCGTAAGCATACAGATATTCGCAAATTCATAATAAGTTTCAAATGAAACACTGCCCTGAACTATTATTCTTTCATAAATTTCTTTAGCCTGAGCAGGGCGGTTAATTTTCAGGAACAAATTTGCAAGTTTTTTTGACATTGAAGCAGACTTCGGATTCAGCGCAACGAGTCGTGCAAGAATTCCTATAGCATAATTATATTCCTCTTTTTGTTCAAAACAACATGCCAGATTATATTGATAAGTCTGTTTTTCCGGATGGTGCGTTATAAGAATTTTATAATGCTTTATAGCATCATTCCACCTCTCAAGCTTAACTTCGGAAAGCGCAAGAGCAGTCAAAAAGCTGTCATTTGCTTCCAATCCGTAAGCTTTTTCAAAGTATTCACAGGCTTTTTCATGTTCATTTTTCATTTGCAGAATTGACCCGATATTGAAATATGTTATTGCATTATCAGGGTCAAGTTCAGTTGCTTTATGAAAATTTTCAATAGCTTTGTCAAGATTACCGATTGTAATGTATGATGTGCCGAGATTGTTGTAAAGCTGAGCATGGTCAGGCTTTAATTCAAGAGCTTTTTCAAGATAGTATACACTTTCTTCAAACCGTTTTGTTGACATATAGGCTGTGCCGACAATGTAAAAGAGTGTATAATCATCTTTTACTTTTTCAAGAATTCTTTTACCGAGTTCTATAGCCCTATCTTCATTATGGAGCTTAACATAAATAACACACAGGCATTTATAAGCTTCGGTATAATCCTCTCTCAATTTAATAACTTCTTCATATGCTGCGGTTGCGTGAATATAATCTTCCCGGTAATCATAACAGCAGCCTAAATAAAACCAGCTTGTTGCATCTTCGGGAAAATATTTTACGATTGTTTCGTAATTGCTCTGCGCGTCTTTATAATTTTCCAGATTAATATTACACAATCCGAGAAGCTTCAATGCATCAAGATTGTTTTCATCATTATTTGCTATACAAGCAAGCCTCTCTTTTGCTTCTTCATACTTTTTATCTGCAACCAGTTCAGTAATTTCGTTTAAATTCAATTCTTCCATAATCGCATTATATCATAAAAAGATTAGGGGCAATTTTTTCTGTGTTATTTTTTTATTATAATATTCTTGTGCAGCCTTCCCAGCCCCTCCGCCGCGGGCCGTGCGAGGCTAAATTAAAAAAAGGAGTTAAGCAATGCCTATAGATTTCCATTCTCAAGTAATGTTTACAATCCCGCGTCCTGCTGTTTATACATCAGTTCAGAGGCCTTCTGCAAATACGCAAATTCAAAGCGACAGTTTTATAAAAAATGTAAACCAAAAAGCTGTAAAAGATTTTGAAGGAATGACAATTGAGAAAAAAACGTTCGGAAAAATAAAAAAAACAGGCGAAGAAGCAACCCTTTATACAATAACGAATAAAAACGGCCTTAGTGTAGACCTGTCAACATTCGGCGCAGCAATAACCTCAATAAAAGTTCCGGATAAAGACGGAAAAATTAAAGACGTAACACAGGGCTATAACTCCGTAACTCCATACGAAGAATCTCCGGTAGGACATGCAGGCGGTACAATCGGCCCCTGCGCCAACAAAATTAACAACGGCAAATTCAGAATTAACGATAAAGAATACAAACTCGAATGCAATAAAGACAACGGTAAAACGCATTCCCACGGAGGTTCTGAAGGCTTTGACACAAAAAACTGGAAAGCAGAAGTTCTGAAAGACGGAATAAAATTTACCTACCTTAAAAAAGATATGGAAGGCGGCTATCCCGGTAACGTAACAGCTACCGTAACATACCAGCTTGATAACAAAAACAGGCTTCATATCAAATACCACGCCGAATCAGACGCAGATACGCTGGTTAATATGACAAACCACACGTATTTTAATCTTGACGGTGCCGAAAATACGGAAGAAAATTCGGTATTAGACCATATAGTAGAGCTTTCAAATTCCTCACGCTATACAGTAAACAATGAAATCGCCGTTCCGACAGGGGAAATTGCGCAGGTAAAGGATACTCCTTTTGATTTCAAAAAAGCTAAAAAAATTAAAGATGTCATTAATCAGAAGTCAAAACAGCTTGAAATCGGCTCAGGCTTTGACCAGAATTACTGCATAGACGACTACGACGGCAAAACAATACGCAAAGCTGCCAGAGTTAAATCAGAAAAAACAGGAATAACCCTAAATGTTTCAACGAATCTTCCAGGCTTTCAATTCTATACGGCAAACCACTTAGGCAAAAAAGAACAGCCGGCAGGAAAAGAAGGTAAACGATATGAAAGACGTTCGGCCTTTTGTATTGAACCCCAATTTTATCCTGATGCAATAAATACATTCGCGGAAAAACCTATCCTGAAAAAAGGAGAAACATACGATAGAGAAATAATTTACGAGTTTAGTACAGAAAAATAAAAGTTACTGGACAAATTTTCAAAACGCGTGGTATAATATTTTATCACGCCTTAAAATTCACTAAATATTGTTCCGAAAATGAAAGGAACAATAATGGGAAAAAATTCAAAACCGAAATATTCATCCGGAACAGTTCAAATAAACGGACAAACTAAAGCAACGACTTCAAAATACGGTGACAATGTAACAACAAATTACATAATGTCCGATGATGAAAAAAGAGCATACGACTATGCTCAAAAAG
>DVIU01000109.1 GCA_018711035.1 Candidatus Scatousia excrementigallinarum | reverse complement strand
ATATTTACTATTTAATTTATCTGTCATAATATTGAAATACGCTACCGATTTCCCAAGTGCTATTCTTTCATTTCGGTATATTGCTACGTTACCAATAGTTCCGTTTATTGATAAAAAAAGCGTATTATTATCAAAAGGAAGCCGTAACTTTTGGTATTCCATATCATTTATTTTTTTGGTATTGTTGTCAAATTGAATTTTTCCGCCCTTGACATTATTGCCATTTATGAAATAAACTTCACCATTTTCATCATATTCAGGCGTTCCATGTAATCCATCCCCAATTTTACACACATCGCCCAACCGTTTTAATTCTACATTTTTAATTCTGCTTTCTACATTTAACAGCTCGTTCCTATAATACTCATATTGCACTCTCCGAGCTGCAAGCTCGGCTGCAAGCTCTTGTGATAACAGCGTGAACTTGTCCAAAATACAGACAATTTCCCGCTGTACCGCCAAAGGCGGCAACGGAATTTGCGTTGCCTGTAACGTATTTTTGCCAAGCGCAGGTATACCTGCACCATATTGGCTTTGCATAAATTCTTTTTCTTTACTTTTAACAAAATGAAATAAATATCTATTATCTAATACTTTCTCATCTATTGGACGAACAACATAGCAATGTGCCCCAGCCCAAAATTTTGTTTGAAGCCAATTTACATATCCAGCAGAAGCACCACCCTGCGAAATAGTGATTGTATTTTCTCTTTCATTATAGACTTCCACATAACCAGAAGGTTCTATACCCCCATTAATAACAGGATAGCTACCCTCCTTAGCCATTTCTTTTTTATTAAATTGAATTCCCTTGTGAATATCTGTTACTTCTCCAAGGTTAATATATTTAACCCCACTCGGGCAAAGCTCTTTTATCAATTCTTCAAGTTTAGTCATTGCCATTCCTCATCTTGTTGGCATAATCAAATATACATATACACAAAATAGAGCACACAAGAATAAATCTTCCATTGTATCTATCGATTCATAACTATATTCGCCAGGGACCCAAAAGTTCTCATAGTCTAAACTATCAGAAGCACTCCACTCTGCCAGCCACTTTACGATAACTGCGCTTATTTCGCAGGCAATAGGTTCTTCTGCGCTATAATAGTCGAATTCATTAGCAAATTGCAAAATCGGATCAGAACATTTATCGGGATTTTCCTTATATTCTCGCAAAAGATCAGTAAATCGATTTTCCAAATTAAATAAATTAACAGGCAGTTCGTTATCGTTATATCGAGTCAAGCCACGATAAAAGTATTTAGCTCCTTCATAAAAAATAGAAGTATGGTTCCCAATATAATACTTCTTTTCAGCTTGTTCAATAGCCGCTACACATTTAGAATAAAAATCATCCCCCTCACAATCAGGTCGTATGATCTTTAAATTCATATATTGGCATATCGCATCTTGTATATCTCGTTCAAGCATGTTGAATTCCATATACATTTTCCTATGATAGCAAAAGGCAGGCTTGTATATAGAAGATATCCAGCATAGAGGTAATAAGTATATTTCATGAGCTTCATTATAGTATTTCATAATGAATGTATTTCTCTTTGCTATAATATACTGTTCTCTACGTCTTTTTTCTTCTCTATCCTGCCGCTTAGCAAGTTCTTCCATCCTCTTACTCTGTCTATATTGTACTATTGCAATAATTATGGCAACAGCCAAGCTCATAAATGAGCTTATAACTGCAATGATAGTTTCCGCCATTATTCCCCTTCTATCTCCTTTATAATCTTATCAATCTCTTCCCTCAATACCTGCTCACGGGCAACTATTTGGGCGATTTCTTCATTTAGCTTCTTTATATCAACTTTTTCGCGCGTGTCCTTCTGCTCTACATAAGTAGAAACGGAAAGATTATAGTTGTGCTCTTCGTCACCGATTGTGGTGTTGGGGACAATTTTTGCAAAATATTCGGCGTCCTTACGCTCTACAAAGGCATTAACTATCTTTTGTATATTTTCCTCTGTGAGCTTATTGTTGTTTGTTACCTTTACAAATTCGTTAGAGGCATCAATAAAAATGACGTCGTTGGTTGCCTTCGATTTTTTAAGCACCATTATACAGGTGGAAATTGACGCTCCAAAAAAGAGATTTGCAGGCAACTGAATTATGCAGTCAATAAAGTTGTTATCTATGAGGTACTTCCTTATCTTTTGTTCTGCGCCGCCGCGGTACATTATGCCGGGGAAGCAGACAATCGCCGCCGTGCCGTTGCTTGCCAGCCACGAAAGAGAGTGCATTATAAAGGCAAAGTCCGCCTTCGATTTGGGTGCAAGTATGCCCGCAGGAGAGTATCTTATATCATTTATCAAAAGAGGGTTATCGCTGCCCGCCCAAGGGATTGAATAAGGCGGATTGGATACGATTACTTCAAACGGCTCCTCATCCCAATGGGCAGGCTCCGTTAAGGTATCGCCATGAGCGATATTGAATTTATCGGGGCCAATGTCGTGCAAGAACATATTTATTCGGCAGAGGTTATAGGTTGTGATATTTATCTCCTGACCGAAAAAGCCCAGTCTTATATTGTCCTTGCCGAGAATTTTAGCGGCTTTAAGGAGCAGCGAGCCCGAACCGCAGGCGGGGTCATATACCTTATTTACTTCGGTTTTGCCCACAGTTGCAAGCCGTGTTAAAAGTTCAGAAACCTCCTGCGGAGTGAAGAACTCACCACCCTTTTTACCTGCATTCGAGGCATACATGCTCATTAAATATTCATACGCATCGCCGAAGGCGTCTATGGTACTGTCCTGATATTTGCCGAGCTTCATATCTGCGACAGTATCGAGCAGTTTTACAAGTTTTTCGTTGCGTTTGGCAACTGTCGCACCCAGCTTATTGGAATTGACGTCAAAGTCATCAAACAACCCCTTAAACGCATCTTCGCTTTCACTTCCCTGCGCAGAAGTTTCTATATTCTTGAACACATTCTCAAGCGTTTCGTTGAGTTTATCGTCGCTTGCCGCCTCTGCCCTGATATTACAGAATCACTGCGACGGCAGAATAAAAAAGCCCTTCTCCTGTACAAGGTCAGCGCGAGCCTGTTCCGCCTCCTCATCAGAAAGTTTAGTATAGTCAAAACTTGCGTTGCCGGCAGCGTGCTCGCCTTCGTTTATGTACTCGGTAATATTTTCGGAAATATATCTGTAAAACATTGTACCGAGGACATATTGTTTGAAATCCCAAGCGTCAACGCCGCCTGCATGGACGAGGTCGGTTGCCGCATTCCATATCATTTTGTGCAGCTCTGCCCTCTCCTGCTCCTTTCTGTTATCCGCCATTTATGTGCTCCTTATCGTGCTGTAATAATCAAAAATTAAATTTTACAATAATTCCTTTTTATTATATCACATTCGTAATCGTTTTTCAAGGTCATTATAAAATGTTTACCTATAAAAAATACAAACATTTGTTTTTTATTTTTCTTGACAAGCATTAAACTATATGTTATAGTATGAATGTATCGGAGGAATGAAAGCTCCTTCGGTGAAAGCAAAATGCCCGTATCGGTGAAAGAAACGAGGGAATCTTAGACGGCTCCGCCATTATAGTGGATTTGAGAGGTA
>DVIU01000108.1 GCA_018711035.1 Candidatus Scatousia excrementigallinarum | reverse complement strand
ATAATAACGGGTGACGGAACTCCAATGATACTAAGTTACAACACAAAGTGTGAGGCATTAGACCCTGTAAAGACCTACAGTTGGTCAACGGAAGATAACAAACCTGTATCTAATGCAACATCAAATTGTGTAGCGGCAGTATTTGAGATAAACGGAAGTAAAAAACCGAACAAACAGAATGAGGACGTAGCCCTTTTCAACGCGAACGGCCTTGGAAGTTCTTGTGCAATAGAGTTGGATAGCGGCAAATGTTTTACCGCGGCGTTTACGCCAACACCGTTAACAAAAGCAGAGTGTGAAGCACAAAAAAGTGAGCTTGGAATAAAAGAATGCTATTATGAAGATGATTACTGGGCAGGCGCAGTGAAACAGTGTGGCGGAGTAGGAAACATGCCGACAATGGCTGACCTAGGAAAGATAGCAAGTGCAATATATGAAGGAAATCCAACAGTGGGAGCATACAATATTGTAAAAAATTTAACCTACAAATCAGGCACAGCTACGTCATTAGGTCTTCCAGAGCCTAGCTTCTCCTTGTGGTCGGGTGAGGAGTACTCGGAATACAGCGCATACAGCCGATACTTCAACCCTACTCACACGCACTACTACAACTACCCCAACTACCGCGACGAAAGTGGCCGACAGGCGATTTGTCTAGGTGATTAAATTATATTTAGTACACTTAATCTAGCGAGACACTTATTTTAGGGGCGGCGCAACGCGTCGCTCTTATAGTAAAATTCTTTTTAGCATGTTATTTTATTTATATGAAAAAAGAAAGACTAGACAAATACCTTGTGGATTTAGGTTATTTTGAAACAAAAAGCAAGGCGTCATCGGCAATTCTAGCGGGTCACGTTAAAATTAATGACGAATATATAACAAAAGCAGGATTTCAAATTTCTCCGGATAAAGAATATGAAATAGAGGTTAAATCTATGCCTTATGTTTCACGCGGCGGATTTAAACTTAAAAAAGCTCTTGATACATTTCCTGTTAAAATTTCAGGCCGGATTTGTTTTGACGCCGGTGCCTCCACAGGGGGATTTACTGATTGCCTTTTACAGAACGGAGCTGAATTTGTTTATGCTGTCGATGTCGGATACGGCCAATTGGATTGGAAAATACGCGCTGATAAAAGAGTTAAAACAATTGAGAGAACTAATTTGAAAATTTGTGCTTTTTCTGATATTTATTCAGAAAACGAACAGCCTGCTGACCTTCTGGTAAGTGATTTGTCTTTTATATCTCTTACTAAAGTTCTTGAAAATCTTAAAAGCCTTTTAAAACCTGATTTTCATGAGATGATATGTCTTATAAAGCCTCAATTTGAAGCAGGTAAGGAAAAAGTCGAAAAAGGCGGAGTTGTCCGCAGTAAAAATACACATCAGGAAGTTATTACGAATGTTGTTAATTTTGCGATAAGTCTTGGTTATAGCGTAAAGGGACTTACTTTTTCTTCAATAAAAGGGCCGTCTGGAAATATTGAGTACCTTGTCTGGCTTTCTACAGAAGAAGAAAGTATTGATATTAATATTCCGGATATAGTAAACTCGGCATTTGATGCTCTAAATTAGTTTGTAACAGGTTTTACCTGCGTTAAAGGTGCTGAGGCATTTAAATCAATGTACTTAAACGTATTTGATACTATACCCGGTGCAAAATAATAATTGCCGTCAGTAGGTGTAATCTTAAGCATACTTTTTTGAGTCCCGAGTTTTACGATACTTGCAAGAAATTCTTTTCCTACGGCTTTAAATAAAATATATCCGGTTTTTGATTGAAGTTCCTGAACTTCAAAACGGTTTGCATTAATTGCACCCGCAGTTAGATAATAAAGCTTTTCCGGCGGTATATTATACTGTTTTGTGCAGCTTTCAAATTCTACATTACGCGGGGTGATAAGTGCGCTTAAAGTTGATTCTTCTGCGAATGTACAGTTTCCAAATCCTGATAATAAAATTATTGCGAAAAATATAAATAAATATTTTATTCTTTCCATGTGTCACCTGTACTAATATCTACAACAAGCGGAACCGCAAGAGGCTGGTGTAGTTCCATAGCTTCACAAACTAATTTTTTTACAGTTTCCAGTTCTTTTTTCTCAACTTCAACAACAAGTTCATCGTGAACCTGCATAATCATTTTTGATTTTAAGTTATTTTCTTTTAATTTTTTTGAAAAATCAATCATTGCAATTTTAATCAAATCTGCCGCAGTTCCCTGCATTGGCTGATTAATAGCAGCGCGCTTTGCAAATTCTCGTATCATTGCATTTGAGCTATCCAATTCATCTTTCAGATATCTTTTCCGTCCGAAAATTGTCTCAACAAATCCGTCTATTTCTGCCTGTTTAACGGTTGCTTCCATGTAAGCTTTTATTTTAGGATAAGTGGCAAAATATTTGTTTATAAAGTTCTCAGCTTCAAGATTTGAAATTCCAAGTGCTTTTGCCAGGCCGTATTTACTCTGTCCGTAAATAATGCCGAAGTTTACGGCCTTTGCCTTATAACGCATTTCTTTTGTGACTTCATCAAAAGGAACTTCAAATACTTTTGAGGCTGTGAGAGTATGTACATCAATGCCTGATTTAAAAGCTTCTATGAGATGTGTGTCACCTGAGATATGTGCTAGCAATCTCAACTCTATTTGTGAATAGTCTGCTGATAGTATTACCGATTTCGATTTGCTTGCAGGAACAAATGCTGTCCTTATTTTGTTACCTTCTTCTGTTCTTATCGGAATATTCTGCAAATTAGGATTTGAAGATGAAAGTCTTCCTGTAGCTGTTATTGTTTGATTGTATGTGGTGTGAATTCTTCCGTCTTTATCAATAAGGGCAGGCAATGCATCAGTATATGTTGATTTTAATTTGGAATATTTCCTGTATTCAAGAATTAAGCGTGCTATTTCATAATCCGGAGCCAGTTCCTCCAGAATTTCGGCACTTGTTGAATAATGACCTTTTACTCTTTTTTTCTTACTTTTTAGGCCCATTTTATCGAATAAAATTTCACCTACCTGACGCGGTGAGTTTATATTAAATCCGCAGTCAGCCTCATCATAAATTTTTCTTTCGAGTCTGTGCAGGCAGTGATCCATGCTTTTTGAAAGCTGTGCGAGATAATTCGTATTGACTGAAACTCCGTCAAATTCCATATCCGCAAGAACCTTTGCTATAGGTATTTCAATCTCGTATAGAACTTTTAATTCATCCGCATCCAGTTTTTCCAACCAGAATTTTGTTAAATCAGTAACAGTTGCGGCTTCATCTGCGGCACAATTTAGGACATTATTTATATCCGCATTTTCTAATTTAATTCGCTTTTTCTTATCTTTCTCAAAAGGTGCAAATTCGCATATTGCATGTTCCAAATGCTCGATACTTTGTACATCCAGGTCATGTTTACGTGAAGGGTTTTTTATGTAACTTGCAAGAAGTACATCAAAAGTTACTCCCTCAACATTTATGCCGTGTGTTCTTAATATATTATATTTGATTTTTGAATCATAAGTTATTTTTTTGATATCTGGATTTTCAAAAATCGGTTTTAATTTTTCCAATACCTGTACGGTATTTAGTTGATTCTTTAATGTTGTATGTTGAAGCGGAATATAAAATATTTCACTTCTGGAATCGTTTTCAGTGGTAAGTTTTTTTTCTGCTTTTAAACCTTTATTATACCCGAGCGTTATGCCAATAATTACATTATCAATTGCACTTCTTACATTAGCTTTTACATCGAAGATTATAACTGATTGTTTTTCCAGTTCTTTTAAAAGGGTTTCAAAATCTTCGCTGTCAGTTATAAGTTTTTGAGAATAATCCAAGGCCGATTTATTAATTTCTGCCTGAACGGCCTGAGTGAAAATTCCGAGCTGAAGCTGTCCGTTTTTTGCTACAGGTGCCGGAATATCACTATGAATGATTACTGCTTCTTTATTAAAAGATGTTAAAATTTCGTTTATATTTTTTATAAAGCTATAGAACTGCATTTGTTTTAAAAATTCAGTAACTTTTTTGATATCAGGGAGTTCCACAACTGTATTATCAAAATCAAAATTTATATCTAAGTCTCTTACTATGGTTGCGAGATACTGGCTTAGCAGTGCATCTTCTTTACCTGTGCAGATTTTTGTTTTTAATGCTTTTTCAGGAATTTCCTCACAATGTTCAAGCACTTCCTCAAGGGTGTAATATCTTGATAGGAGTTTTTGAGCCATTTTTTCGCCAATGCCCTTTACGCCCGGGATACAATCTGATGTGTCACCTCTCAAAGCTTTATAGTCAATTACCTGATCTGGGTAAACTCCTAATTTATCATGAATTGCATCCCAATTGTATTCAATAAGCTCTCCTTTTGACGGTAATATAACTTTTACACATCCTTCTTTATCAACAAGTTGAAAGGCATCCTGGTCTCCGGTAAGGATTAAAACTTTATGGCCGAGTTCACATGCTTCTTTAGAAATAGTACCGATAACGTCATCAGCCTCGTAGCCTTCTTTTGTATAAATTGGAATATTGAATGCCTTTAATCCTTCATAAATTAAGTCCATCTGGACTCGCATTGGATCAGGCATAGCTTCCCTGTTGCATTTATAATCAGGATACTTTTCTGTTCTGAATGTATGATGGCTTACATCAAATGCAACGGCTATTGCATCTGCTTTCAGACTTGTATCTTTCAAAAGATCAAATATAGCTTTAAAAAAGCCGTAGACAGCCCATGTCGGTGTGCCATCTGTCGTCTTCATGTTCGTTCTTTCGAGTGCAAAATATTGTCTAAATGCCAATGCATGGCCGTCTATTAAAATTAAAGTTTTTCCTGCACTCATATCATTATTTTGGCACAAATATACAATTTTGACAAATATATTAAGTATATGTTATCATTATTAAAATGAAGTTAAGGAGGTTGTATGGAAAATATTCAATTAACGGTTGGTTTAGCAGGTTGGGCTCTTATTATTTTAGTTGTTTCTGTTTTACTTATTTGTTTATTACAAGTTATATTAACTCCTGCTCACAAACAGCATGAAATAAACTTACGCGAAGCTATGAATGGAGATTTTAGCGCACTTTGTGAATTAGTAAATGAGTATATGGCTGGAGAGGATAAAAAATATTTTAAGAAATACCCTCAGCATGCAGTTGATGTTTTTAATGCGGCTAAAAAGCTTGTTGAAATAGTTGAAAGCCGTAACGGGGAGAAGAATCCAGAACTTGAAGATTACTACTGGCTCGGTATGATGTATGAAGAAGGTTTTGGAACTGAAAAAAATCTTGATAAAGCTCGTGAGTATTATCAAAAAGCTCTTACAACTACAGAATGCTGGTGTGGGGATGCGGAATGTTATCAGTCACAGAGAGCGGAAATTGAGCAAAGATTAAAAACTTTAAATTAGAAAAATAAAAAAGCGGATTTAATTAAATCCGCTTTTTATTATATTATGCAATTATTTCTTGCGAAGTATCAGTTTTTGTCGGCAGTTTAATTAGTTCAGCATTGTTTCTGTTTTTTACCATATCTGCGGTTACAAGGAACTTCCCGCTGCCTTCTTTAGATGGGACATCATACATAACGTCAAGCATTATTTCTTCAACAATTGCCCTTAATGCTCTTGCTCCGGTATTACGTTTTAAAGCTTCCTGTGCAATTAAATCAATTGCTTCCGGTTCAAAATCAAGTTCTACACCGTCCATTTCAAGAAGACATTTATACTGTTTCAAAACCGCATTTTTAGGTTCTGTTAAAATCATTTTTAACGTTTTTTCACTCAACGGGTCAAGAACTGCATAAGTTGGAATACGACCTATAAATTCCGGAATAAGACCGAATTTTAACAAATCGTCAGGCTGCAATTTCTTTAAGAGTTTAGCGGCATTAGCTTCTTTTTCCGCCTGTGACATAGGAGCTTTTGCGCCAAAACCTACAGAACTTCCGACCTGAGCACGTCTTTCAATGATTTTTTCCAAACCAACGAACGCTCCGCCTACAATAAAAAGGATGTTTGAAGTATCGACTTCAATAAATTCCTGATGAGGGTGTTTTCTTCCTCCCTGCGGCGGAACATGCGCTACAGTTCCTTCAATCATTTTTAATAATGCCTGCTGGACGCCTTCACCTGATACATCACGCGTAATTGATGTATTTTCGGATTTTCTTGAAATTTTATCTATTTCATCAATATAGATAATTCCGCGTTCAGCTTTTGCTGAATCAAAGTCTGCATTTTGATATAAGCGTAGAAGAATGTTTTCAACATCATCGCCAACGTAACCTGCTTCGGTTAAGGTTGTGGCATCTGCAACAGCAAAAGGAACATCAAGCATTTTTGCCAGTGTTTGTGCAAGTAATGTCTTACCTGAACCGGTAGGCCCTACGAGTAAAATGTTTGATTTTTGAATTTCAACATTATTCTTTAAGTCAGCAGATTTATTATGTTTTAAACGTTTGTAGTGGTTATACACAGCAACGGATAAAACTTTTTTAGCGTCATCCTGACCGATTATATACTGGTCAAGATAAGCTTTAATTTCGTGCGGTTTCGGAATAGGCTTTTCGGCATTGAGTTCATCGGTTTTTTCTCCGTCTTTTTCTTTGTTTTCAAAAAATTCTTCATCGAGAATTTCATTACAAAGCTCAACGCATTCATCGCAAATATATACTTCAGGGCCGGCAATAAGTTTTTTCACCTGATCCTGAGATTTTCCACAAAATGAACATTTTAATCTGCTGTCATCATGCTTTGGCATTTTTTTACCTTTCTTACGCTTCCAACTATTTTATAGCATCTCTGGTGACAATTTTATCAATCATACCATATTCCAGAGCTTCGGCAGGAGTCATAATATAATCCCTGTCTGTATCTTTTTCAATTTTTTTAATTGACTGACCGGTATTAGAAGCCAATATTTCATTTAATGATTTTTTGATTCTTATAATTTCAGCAGCCTGAATTTCAATATCAGTTGCCTGACCTTGAGCACCGCCTAATGGCTGGTGGATTAAAACACGTGAGTGAGGCAGTGCAAGTCTTTTACCTTTTGTACCGGAAGAAAGGAGGAATGCACCCATAGAAGCAGCCTGTCCCAAACAAATAGTAGAGACATCTGCTCTGATGTGCTGCATTGTATCATAGATTGCAAAACCTGCGGTAACGCTTCCGCCCGGGCTATTGATATATAACATAATATCTTTTTCAGGGTTTTCGCTGTCGAGCAATAACATTTGGGCAACGATAAGGTTTGCTACCATATCATCAATAGGAGTTCCCAAAAAGATGATTCTTTCTCTCAATAATCTTGAGAAAATATCAAAGGAACGCTCGCCTCTGCTGGATTGTTCTATTACTACAGGTACAAAACTCATGATTTAATTTCCCTTTCTTATTTCATTATAGTTATTATCTTATTTTTTTTCCACTTCTTTTGGAGCAACATATTCAATTTTATTGTTGTTCATCAAGAAATCTTTAACTTTGTCATTCATTGCCTGTTGAGATAATGAGCTTAATATTTCAGGATTTTTGCTGATTTGCTGTACTATTTCCTGCTGTGAAACTCCATAAGCTGCTCCTAACTGGTTAAATTTTTTAGTAATATCTTCTTGAGCAAGAGTGATTTTTTCTTCTTTTGCAATTTTATCAATTACAAGAGAATTTTTAATTCTGCTTTCAGCATCTTCACGGATAGATTTCATTATTTCATCTTCGCTCTGGGTTTTTGTAATCATTTCCCAGCTGATACCTTGGGCAGCAAGTCTGTTTTTGTATTCGGCAAGTAAGGATTGCGCTTCTCTGTCAATCATTCTTTCTGAAATTTCAACGCTGGCAGCATCTATTACTTTTTTGAAAACTGCATTTTCTGCATTTACTCTTTTTGCATTTTCTCTTGTTTGTTCAAGATGTTTTTTTATATCTTCTTTTAATGCTTCAAGATTTTCGAGTCCTACTTTTTGTGCAAATTCGTCGTTAATTTCCGGTAAAACTCTTTCTTTTATTTCATTAATTTTGATTTTGAAAGTAGCTTTTTGGCCTTTTAATTTTTCATCGTGGTAATCTTCAGGGAAAGTTACATCAATATCAAAATCTTCACCTGCATTTTTACCGACTAACTGTTCTGCAAAACCAGGGATAAAGTTTGAGTGACCGAGATCCAATCTGTAGCCTTTAGCTTCTCCGCCTTTAATTTTTTCACCGTTTGAAGAACCGTCGAAGTCAATATTCACGATATCAGTTTCTGTTGTTTGTCTGTCTGTAACTAATTTTTCTTCAGCAAACTGGTTTCTTAAATTTTCGATTGCTTTGTCGTAAGCGTCAGCTCTTTCTGGTACGTCATCAGCTTCAACAGTAAGGTTTTTATATTCACCCAATTTTACTTCAGGTCTTGTTTCAACACTTACTGTAACGTTTAAATCTTTGCCTAATTCAAAATCATAGGAAGTGATGTAAGGTTGTGTTATTAAATCCAATTTATTTTCTGCAACAGCTTCATTTACAACTTTCGGCATTAAATTTTCGATTGCTTCCTGTTTAATTCTTTCAACACCTACACGTGCTTCTACCATATTTCTTGGAGCTTTGCCCATTCTGAAACCGTCAATACTTACGTGCTGGGATATTCTTTTAACTGCGGAGTTATAAGCCGTAGTTGCTTCTTCTGCGGGGATTGTAATATTTAACTTAACTAAATTTTCTTTTTCATTTTCAACTGTAACTTTCATTGTTTTTTCCTTATAATTATATACATGTATCTGCCCCGATTATACCGCAAAAAACTTTTTTCGCAAGTACGCTAAAGATATGAGAATTCAGTTCGGGGGATTTTGCAAAGAATACCGGTTTATGGTATAAGGAAATCATGGTTAGAATTGTAAACAGAGAAAATATACAAATTTTTAAAAATATTCTTGTTGCGTATATGAAATTTCAGGAGCCGCATACTCATATTTTAGAGTTTGGTAATCCATACATTGAACCTTGTATATATGCAATGTGGCATTCCGATCAGTTTTCCATTTACGGTGTAAAAAATAAATCGAACGTAAACTTTTTAATAAGTACGTCGATTGACGGAGATATTGTTGCAGCAGGCTGCGAAGCAATGGGGTTTAAGACTGTTAGGGGTTCTTCTAAAAGCAAAGGTGCTGTTGAAGCTTCTATGCAGATGATTGAAAAGCTTAAAAGCGGTGAATGTGTTGCGATAACAGTTGATGGCCCGAGGGGGCCTCTGCATTCAATTAAAAACGGAGTTATTAAGCTTGCTCAAAAGTCGGGTGCTCCTATTATTCCGATGGTATGGTATTCTGAAGATAAAACCTTTGTAAAATTTCCGTCCTGGGATAAAATGACTGCTCCGTTTTTTAAAGCGGAAATTGTAAATTTATATGGTGAACCTGTTTATGTTCCGGAAAATATTGATAATGATAAAATTACCGAAATAAAAGCAGAATTAAAAATTTCACTGGAAGCTTTGCAGGAAAAAGCTCCCGAAGTGTATAGGGAGGCGAAAAAAAATAAATTATGGAAGAAGCAGAAAAAGTCATAAAAGCTGCAGCTTTGCAAATGCAGTCAATAATCGCTGACCGAAATGCTAATTACCAAAAAGTAGAAACGATTATCAGGCGTGATTTGGAGTCTGATACAGATATTCTAGTTTTGCCGGAAGTTTGGACTGTAGGCTGGTCGTGCGAAGATTTTTGTGCTTGCGCAGAGGATATTGAAGACAGTGAAACTGTTAAATTTTTATCGCGTCTGGCAAAAGAGTTTAATGTCAATATTCTTGGCGGAAGCTTTATCCAGAAATGCGGCAGCGGAAAATGTTTGAATACCTGCCCTGTAATAAACAGGAAAGGTGAACTTGTTGCAGTATATTCCAAAAATCATCTTTATTCATACTGCGGTTGTAAAGAGGGTGATTATATAAAGCCCGGAGAGTCGCCTGTAATGGTTAATCTGGATGGTGTGAAAATAGGTTTGACGATTTGTTATGATATAAGATTTCCTGAGATTTTTCGTGCTTACAGGTGCGCAGGTGCCGATTTGCTTGTTAATATGGCTGCGTGGGGAATAAAAAAGCCGATTCCTTGGGAGTACCTGACCGGTGCCCGTGCAGTAGAAAATCAGTGTTTTATGATAGCTTTAACTCAATCCGGAGAGATTAAAAACGGTGAATACAATATAGGGCATTCGCGAATTTTTGATTTTTGCGGCGAAACTATTGCTGAAATTAAAAATCAGAGAGAAGGTATTATGTCTTGTAAAATTGATTTAGCCCCAATGTATGAATATAGAAAAATTTGTACTATACTGAAAGACATCAGAGAAAATTATGAGGTGAAATCCATATGAAGAAATTTTTGTGTATTTTAGGACTTATGGTGTTTGTAAACCTGTTTATGACTGTACATGCAGTTGATAATATAAATAAGGCTATTGCAAATTCAAAAGTAAAAAAAGATACAATTTCGATTTCAGTTAAAGATATTGAAACAGGTAAGTCTGTTTATGAATTAAATCAAAACAGACTGATAAGCCCGGCTTCTACTCAAAAGATAGTAACTCTTGCTGCCGCAATTGATACTCTCGGGCCAACGTATAATTTCGAAACTTCTCTTTACAAAAATACGAATAATGAATTGTTTTTAAAACTTGGAGCGGATCCTTATTTGAGAGAAAAAGATTTGACTTCTCTTATGAATCAGGCAAAGGCTAAAAAAATTCTTGAACCGAAGAATATTTATATAGACGATTATATTGTTGACAGTGTGGAATGGGGTGAAGGATGGCAGTGGGATGATGATTTAAATTCTCTTATGCCTAAGTTTGGTTCCTACAATCTAGATGGAAATTTGCTTTATATTTTTGTCGCACCTACTAATAACGGCGCGCCGGCAAATGTATATTCCAAGTTTTTTTACCCGGTAACTTTTATGAATCTTGCAGTCACAGATGAATCTAAGGCAAATAATATAACTTTTCAACGTAATAATTCCATTTCTCCTGATATTTTAACTGTTAAAGGTTCCGTTTCTAAAATTCAATATTATACCGTTCCGGTGCCTAATCTTAAACGCTACTTCCGATTACGTCTTGAAGATGCGATAAAAGATGCCAAGATAGAATATTACGGCAAAATTTCTCAGAAAAAATTACCTTCTGACAATGTTTATCTTGTTGCTTCTATAAAGCACCCGATAAAGATTGCAGTAGGAGATATTCTTAAAAACAGCAATAACATGGCTGCCGAATCGGTTTTTAAAATTGCAGGCGGGAAATATGTGAACAATACGGGCTCAATTGCTGCGGCGATTAAAATGTTTGAGGCTTTTTGCAAAAAAATCGGAGTAAATTCTGATGAAATTAAAATCGTTGACGGCAGCGGTGTTTCAAAAAATAATCTGATGAGTGCAGATTTTATGACTAATTATCTTGTAGCACTTTCTCAAATTCCCGGTTTCGATTTGTATAAAAGTATTTTACCTACAGCAGGAGAAGGAACTCTTGCTAACAGAATGCTTTATTTTAAAGATAATCTCCGTGCTAAAACAGGAACACTTGCAGATATAAGTGCAATCACAGGATATCTGACTTCTAAGAGCGGAAAAACTTATGCATTTGATATTATGATTAATGATGCAAAGACATCACCTTCTGACAAAAAAATGCTTGAAGAATATATTTTGAGAGCTGTTTATAATTATTATTAAAGGAAAAAGAGTTGAAAAATTATTCTTCAACTCTGATTCTACCTATTTACTACTATGGGGTGACGGATTAAAGAAGACAATCCCCAATGCTGTCAGTGTTGATAGTAATAGTGCGCCGTTTACGGCTGCACGGGTTCTCGCTTTAGGTAGAAATTTCGTAACAGATTTATATGCTTTTTTTAATTCTGCTCTGTTTACAATTTCGTATAACTTGTTGGCGGTAATTGTTCTTTTTACGGCAAGTGCTTTTTGCAGATTCTCAAATGCCAATTTTACTTCAACTCCGCGATTAGGTAAATGTTTTAAATTTTTTATTCGTGTGTCATAAGCTTCTTTTAATATCTTTCTGTATTCTTCAATAGGTTGTTTAAGGTTTTTTTTAGCAATTTTTAATTGTTTTTTTATCTTATTAAAGTATTCTCGCATAAAGCTGTTATCCAAATCCTGAAGTAAAAGCTCTCTCGTACGGGTGTAATATTGTCTTATTAGTCCTATGTTGTTATCTTCTGCAACTTTTTTAACGTAATTTTTTTTGTTTATTACATTTTGAGCAAGAGTTTCATCAACAGGTATTGCTCTAAATTTTTTATACCATTCTCTGGCGGCATTTCTGACATTTTGCTGTTCTTCTTTTCCGGAAGAAAAATACTCTTTGGAAGCCAGTTTTATTTTTTCCATTGCATTTAACTGTAAAGCATTCATTTTTTTTCTGGGAAACAACTGTGAAAATGAATCTGAATCTAGTATAAGTAATTTTTTTAGCGGATATTTTTCCGGAGCGGCAAGACATCCGGCCAGCATTCCTATTGCGCCTCCGGTAGCTACTGTAGATACAGCAGGATTAATCGATAAGGATGATTTTGTCATATCAGCCTCCTAAATTACTATAAACTCCTAATAAACCTGTACACAGGTTAACTCATAATAAAAATTTTTGTTGGTTTTTTCTTTATAAATTTACATCTTGT
>DVIU01000107.1 GCA_018711035.1 Candidatus Scatousia excrementigallinarum | reverse complement strand
AGGTAAAAAATGATCGGAGCAATTATCGGCGATATCGTCGGCAGCAGGTTCGAATGGGACAATTACAGGGCAAAAGATTTTGAACTATTCACCGACGCGTGCTTTCCGACCGACGACAGCATCATGACCGTCGCCGTCGGCAAAGCGATTTTGGACTGCGACGGCGCTTACGACGATCTATCTGCTAAAACCGTGTCATGCATGCAGAAATTGGGAAGGAGATATCCGCACTGCGGCTACGGCGGAAGGTTTTACCATTGGATATTCAGCAATAATCCCAAGCCTTACTGCAGCTTCGGCAACGGCGCGGCGATGCGCGTAAGCGCCGTCGGATTTGCCGCACGCAGCAGGAACGAGGTGAAAATCCTCTCCCGCGCGGTCACCGCGATCAGCCACGACCATCCCGAAGGACTCAAAGGTGCGGAATCCGTTGCGATGGCGATTTTCCTTGCGCGACAGAGCAAAACCAAAAAGGAAATACGCGACTATATCGAACAGAATTATTACAAAATCGGCTTTACATTGGACGAGATCCGCGGCACTTACGAATTTAACGAAACTTGCCAGAACACCGTACCGCAGGCGTTCGAAGCATTTTTTGAGGCGAGAGACTTTGAGGACGCGATACGAAACGCCGTCAGTGTCGGCGGTGACAGCGACACCTTAGCCGCAATCACGGGAAGCATCGCAGAGGCATATTTCGGCGTGCCCTTCGATTTACGAAAAAAAGCGGAAAGTTATCTCAACAATGATACCTTCCGCCCGATTTATACATGGCCAAACGCTTTGAAAAAATGTTTCCGTAGAGGTACATTATGCTTGAACCCAAAAAATTAGCACTTTTGCGCATTGCACAGATATTGCACAAATACAGCGACGAGGCGCATCCCTTAAAACAGGAGGACATTGCGGCATATCTCTCCCGCGACTACGACATCGAAATCGAGCGCAAAGCCGTCGGGCGCAATTTATCGCTCTTGAAAGAGGCGGGCTACGAAATCATCGCCACCCGAAACGGCTGTTACCTCGAAAAACGGGAATTTGAGGACGCGGAACTAAAACTTCTCATCGACGGCGTGCTGTGTTCCAAACACATATCGCCGCACCATTCCAAGCAGCTTATCGAAAAACTTGCGGCACTCTCCAACGCCTATTTCCGAAGCCACATCAAAAATATTTATACTGTGAACGATTGGAACAAGACGCAGAATTACGACTTGTTTTTGAATATCGAACTCGTGGACGAGGCTATTGAAACGGAAAAGCAAATCACTTTTTCGTACAATAAATTCGGAGCGGACAAAAAGTTGCACAAGTCTGCCACGCACTTTGCAAGCCCCTATCAGATGATTTTGCACAATCAGCATTATTATCTGATGGCTCTCAACGAAAAGTGGAAAAATATGGGCTATTACCGATTGGATAAGATCACGGAAATGCAGATTACTGACCGCCCACTCACCCCTTTGCGCACGGTAGACGGATTTGAAAACGGCATCAACTATAAAAATTTTTCTGCGGCACTGCCGTATATGTTTACTGATACCCCCGAACAAATTGAGCTGTTGGCGGATAACAGCGTCGTCGATCAGCTCGTCGATTGGTTCGGCTATGATATCCAAATTGCGCCGCAAGGCGACGGCATACGCGTTCAATTAAAATCCAGCCCCAACGCCATGACCTATTGGGCGCTTCAATTCGCCGAACATGTGGAGATCCTCTCGCCCGTCTATTTGCGCGATAAAGTGCGCACAATTTTAGAAAACGCATACAAAAAATTACTTGTTGCAAAAATTAACTAAACATGCTATAATTAATGTGAAAAACATATTTAATTTGTGAGGATATACATGGGTAACTTTACTGATATTGAACGAGAATTTGGCAATTTGGTACAAAAAAAATTTGAAGATATATTAAATCAAAAAAATAATCCCCAAGAACAGCAAAATTTAATAAATGAGGCGATCAATTCTACCTTGTTAGAATTACGCATATCAAAAATGACTGCCGTATGTAACATTACTAAGCGAAACCTCATCTGTTATGTATCGGCTTGGTTACAAGCAACAAAAGGAAACCCTGAATATTCAATTAATGATAACGATATGAATGGGTTTATGAATGCGGTTTCTGGTTTGGATAGAACAAATGGATTAGATTTATTACTGTACACTCCCGGTGGAGCGGTAACAGCTACCGAAAGTATTGTTTCATATTTGCGTAAAATGTTTAATAATGATATACGTGTCATTGTACCCCATATGGCAATGTCTGCTGGAACAATGATAGCTTGTGCAAGTAAAGAAATCATAATGGGCAAAGAGTCTAGCCTTGGACCTATAGATCCTCAATATAGGGGAGTTCCAGCACAAGGAGTCCAAAAAGAATTTGATCGAGCCATAAAAGAAACTCTTAAAGAACCTAATCGTGCTTTGATATGGAGAGAAATTATTCAGCAATACAGACCTACTTTTATAGGTGAGTGTGACAATGCCGTTGCTCTTGCATATAATTTAGTAGATGGCTGGCTGAAATCTTGTATGTTTGCGGAAGACCCGGGGAAAGGTAAACGCACCAAAAAAATATTAAATGAGTTGGCTAGCCATTCCGCATCAAAAGTTCATGATAGACATTATGATTTTACAAAATGCAAAGAACTCGGATTAAATGTAACAGCATTAGAAGATAACCAAAAATTGCAGGATGCCGTTCTTTCACTACATCATGCATATATTTGTAGTTTTTACAGGTTACCAACATCAATAAAATTTATCGAAAATCAAAACGGCCAAACTTTTATTATAAACGGTCAACGTTAAAACAATTATATTTTCAGAATGGAGTGAGTTTAATGGAAAATAATAAAATAACACGTGAAGAAGCTATTAGGTTATTATTTGAAAATCGTAATGAATCAACCTCCTCTCCAAATGTGTTTGATATATATGGCAACTATATTTTCCCAACAGAGATAACAACAGATACTCCTAATATTGCAATCGGAACAACACAAATTAATATTAAACGTCATCTTGAAAAAGTTTAGATCAGGTATATAAGTAACAACAAAAATATGGACGAATGATATGATGTCCATATTTTTATTTTAGCGTAAAATTTATAATTTATAAGATAATACAAGCCACCTATTTCAGATAAATATAAAACGAGAGATTGGATGAATAGGTATTTGCTATCGACTTCTTTTTAACTTTAATAAAGTGATAAAATATAAACATTTGTTCGTATTTTATTGACAAAACGGAAAGGATATGGTATAATGCGAGAGTATAGGTGGAAATATCGCCTATACTCTTTTGGCGTACTGCAAAGTTGGTACGGAGCACTCTTCCATGCAAGAGTAGATGCGCAGAGGAAAGTTTTCCGCGCTTGCGGAGAGAGAAGTTCTCCGCGATGTTTCAGCGCGAATTGCGCTACACCCGAGCCGTCTGAAAGACGAGCCAAGACAGGGCTTTTTAAG
>DVIU01000106.1 GCA_018711035.1 Candidatus Scatousia excrementigallinarum | reverse complement strand
CTTGACTATGTTGCCGCTTACGCCGACTTCTGCGCGCGCGGGCATACAGCCGAGAATTTCTTTTGCCTTTGCCGCGGCATATGCTATGGCTATCGGCTCTGTACAGCCCATTGCGGGCACGAGTTCTTCGTATAAAATATTGAGATATCTGCGGTATAATTCTTTTGTAATCATAATATTTTTCGGTGTTTTTTATGTCGGCGGCGGCCGCGTTATGCGCCCTTTTTTACGTTTTGCCGCCGCAAGTTAATTATAGCAGACCTACGCCGCACGCGCAACAAAAAACGCGCCCGCTTTACTACAATTACCGCGACATAAATACGCCGTATTTTAAATAATATTCAATTGACCTTTGATACGCGCTGTAAATATGGTATAATAATATCGGTATTACCCAATGAAAAACGATATAGGCCACCGACAGAGTCTTTTACGGCGACAGATATGCCTTCAAAAAATAAAAGAGGTTAAGTCGAAATGAACGATGCGCAAAAAATTTTGGAATGCATTTCAGCTAATCCCGGTTTAAGCGACAGACAAATCACCAACCTGATATTCGGCGAAAATTATCCTCAACAAAAAATTAACGCCATATGCCGAAAATTAGCCGAACAGGGACTTATTATACGGACAATGCGTCCAGTAAAAAATTATATTAAAAATTCTGATGATGAGGCGCAACCACTTAATCAAATAAACTGCTCTCCTGATAAATCTTCGAAAGAGCGTACAAAATCGGGCCATCCGAAAGAAGAGGACCTAATACACCATTTACAGATTTCACTGAATAGAATTTGTAAATCAGAAGTTCAAATAAAACAAAATCTGACGGTCGAAGAGCTTATTTCTCTCAAATCGGCGGTCTCATCCATAAATAATTTTATTACATACAAATTGTCGCTTAGATTTGTTGAACAGCTCCTTAACCTGAATTTTATTACAGCGGCACAATATGGAGCAATGTGCAACAAAATCGAGATTACTTCTTCAAATGCAAATGGTTTTGATATCGTATTCAACGGCGACGTAAAAATTTTGGCAGAGGTAAAAGGCACTGTTCCGTACTACGGAAATCGCTATGGCGCAGCACAACAAAAATCGATTATAAAAGATTTAATAAACCTTTGCGACGGCAAAGCTAAATCAAAAATCGATTATCTTGAAGGCTATTACAGGTTTATGGTAATGCTTGACGCAAAACAAAGCAAAGACGCTATGAACAGCTTAATCAGGTCAAAAGCATTGACAAAAATACATAACAGGCTGCAAATAGTGTCAGACGGTAAATTTTCGAAGGCAAAAATCAACATAGTTTTCATAGCCTTAGAAAATGACAGCCAAACATTAAAATAAGAAAATTGATTCTTGTTATGTCAGACAAGCAGTTAGTAAATAACCCCGTTCTGCCGATGTTGCTGTGCCCATAGAAAAAAGATAACTATGAACTGTATATTATTTATATAACCAAAAACGGGAGAAATTCTTAAGAATTTCTCCCGTTTTTGGTGCCGCTGACCGGATTTGAACCGGTACGGTTTTTACACCGAGGGATTTTAAGGCAAGTGCACCTAAAACTTGTTAAAAATTAACACAGCAAAAATTATTAATAACGGGCGGTTTTGAGCCAAAATCTGCTCAAAACCGCCTCAAAATACAACTTTTCAGTCTGTGCCGACTTTGTTTAAAATCAACATCTTCCTTCAACTTCCCAAATGTTAACAACTAAATATCTACAAAAGCAATATATTCGTTAAATATAATTACCTAAGAAATATAAAATTAATGCAATCAACTCTTGAAAAAATCAAAAATTACTGCTATAATGTGATTGTAGACATTGAGATTCTACGTTTACTAATGCTATTATCTGGAGGTTGTTATGGCTAGCATATTAAACTTTACATATTGCCTTGCTATAGAAAAAAAATCACAAGGAACTGAGAACAGCGAAAGCATAAACGCCATAAGCATCTTAACACAACTATCTCCCGAAACAATTCCTGGTATGTTTTCATTTGCAATAGCTTTCTCTTTACTTGATTTAGATTTAATTAAAAAGAATACAATAAGAATATGTTTTTCAAAAGATGATCACACTACCCCTATCGTGGATTCAGGAGAAGTTAATTTAGATGCAATAAACGCAATACCCAATAGCGATATCCCGTCCAAATATAGCGGACTAAATATATGTATGGATTTAAGAAACGTAATATTTGAATCCGCAGGTGAATACATAACCCAGATTTATTTAAACGGAGAATTAATTGAATCAAAGGCCATCTATGTCAAAGGGAAAAGATAAGTATTATGAATAATGCAATAGCTATTTGTTCGAACGGTTTTTCTTCTAACTGTTCTATAAGCTCAAATAATCGCAATAAACGCTCAACCATCATAATTACAATTAATAAATATCAAACTGAACTTACTTTACCTACAAAAAAAACCACTACCTATGTTATAGAATCTCCACAACATGCATATAATAAAAACTGCGATATCCCAGATGGTTATATTTTGAGTAATTCAGAGAATTTATTAGATGTCAATAAAATTTATAATTTATCAAAAATAGACAAAATGGCATCATTGAAAAAAAATTGGAATGGGTATGGCGGAAAATGTTTTAAAAGAAAAGCATTACAAAAATTTCGTTCCATTATAGACTCGCTTGATATACAACCAGAAATTGCGCCAACCGGTCGAGGAAGCTTGTATATACAATTTGAAAATAATACAAGCATTTTATCTTTTGAGGTGTTTGAAAATAGTGCAGACAAAGTTTTAGTTCCTAATGGCGATTTTTCAAAACTACAATCTGAGCATATTACTGAGGATTTAGAACAATCAATAAAAAGGGCAGTAGATAAATTTTATGGACGAACAAGAGATTAAAGACAGTGAACTACTATACCGTGTTGTAAAAAACTCCAATCCCAATTGCTTGATTAAAGGAAAATTAAGCGCGGCTCTATTTTTAGATGATAATGGAGTTTCCGTGGATCGTGATGGCGGCAGAGACGAGCAAGCTATAATTAATAAATTTAAAGATCGATTTAATCGTAAAAAACAAGATTATAAAGCTTCAGCAAAAATCACAGCAAAACAATGTCGGGATATAAATACTTGTCCTTTACCTAAAGCAAATAAAAATAATCCCTATCATGCCGAAATTTGGGATAGCGACACAACCCCTAAAATTGATATAGCTAAAGCCATGCAATTGGCTAAAGTTGCAATATTAATTGAATGATTTAAGAGCTTTCTGTAAAAATCTAACAATATCATAGAATCAGATAATTGACCACAGAACAGCGGCAGGGTGCAATATATTGCACCCTGCCGCTGTTTATTTTTACTTATTATTCAACCCTTCTCTAACGCGCACAATAATCTTCCTGCATTTTTCAATATCCAAAGCCGTCTGGCGGGCGACTTCCAGCAAATCGCCCTCCGCAGGATTGCCGCTACCGGCTACCGTCATCTCATGCTCGGCTTTATCGGGCGTGCGAGTTATATCATAGAATGGAGATAACCTATACCCGTCCAGCTTTTCGTCGAAAAGGAAGGCAAAATTCTTGCCGTGGTCATCCTTGTTGCCGTAAAACACATTGAAGCACATTCTGCCGAAAGCCTCGTAACAATCGCGTTCATCGGCACATATCCGCTGGGTAACCTTGATTAAATGGATATAATCGAGGTTGGGAATTCTGTATGACGTCTCCAAAAGCGAGGAGAGCGAAATCATGTGTACCCGCCCATCAGGTGTTCTGTCGAACCTCTTCGCACCGAAATAACCCGAACAGTTTTCGGAGTGAAACAGTCGGCACTCATTTACATTCAGCCCGCACCTTTGGGCGGCAAGATTGGCGTTATATTCCGCTGCGCCAATATCGGGAGGGTCGAGGCGGCAGGGAAATTTTACTATCCATTCCTCGCCGTAAATTTTAATGTGTGCCTTAGGGCGGGCACCGCCGCTCGACCCGCCGAGGCCGTAAATTTCGTCAAGCGTAGCGTTGTCAGCGTCGTCATTTAAAATGTCGTTTACTTCTCTGCAAATGCGGTCAAGCTCGACCGTCTGCGAATAGTCCATCTCGCCCTGATTGGGTTCACAAGTGAGCCCGCCCAGCCCCTGACCGCTTATCAGCGTGAGCTTGGTGAGCGGAGACAGGCGACTGTAATTTATGCCGCGCCTTGCCAGCATACGAACGACGAGAAGCTCG
>DVIU01000105.1 GCA_018711035.1 Candidatus Scatousia excrementigallinarum | reverse complement strand
TTTCCAATAAATAATACTCTTTCTCATAACAGAAAATTCTGGCTACAACATACTGCCCCGGGCCCATACCGCGAAAAGTTGTCATTTTTACAAGAGAGGAAACCTCGTAAGTTTTCTCATTAATTATGTTGTATAGAATAAAACCGTTTTTCGCAATTTTATGGATTTCAAATACGGATGAAATTGATTTTTTAAGAGATTTTACTATTTTTTTAGCGGAAGCTGCTAAACCCTTCTGTTTTTCCAGATACAAATCAAGAATGCTCTTTCTTTCTTCACCTAATCTTCTTTCAAAAATATAATTGAAGCAGGCAGCCTGAAAACTTGTATTATCAGAAGGATTCCCGATAGTTTTGATATATTCGTCAAAATCAATATGAACATATTCATCTGATTGTATAAATTCTGCTATATTTTTAATAACATCATTAATTTCTTTAACATTTTCTAATACAAGCATAATTTCTCCCTCTTTTTAAGAAAAGATTACTTTAAAAAAAAGAAAAACTCAATACCTTAGAGGGTGAATATTATTTGACAGATAATTTAACATTTTTTAATAAAAATATGAAAGTTAAGGCAATTTTTAAAGTATTCATGTTTTAATATAAATATGATGAAGAAGTTGTTGTTAGTGTTAGGAATTTTAATGTTTGCCGCTTGCAGCGCGAATGCATACAGTATGCCGAGATGGAGTGCGTTTCCTGTTACGGTATACCTTCCTGATAATCCTGAATCAGTGATAGTAAAAAGTGCATTTGAGAATTGGAAAAATAACTCAAAAAGTATTGCAAGATTCATATATAAAAAATCTAATGTTGCTCGAACTACATCAAATATTAATGTAATATTTTATGATAAACTTCCTGACGGAAAAGCATATGACGTGTCAGAAATATATTCGGGACGTTATATAAATTCATCTAAGCCTATAAAAGGTATGTTTTTCCACGTAGATATTAATATCGCATTACATGATGCTGACGGAAAAGCTTACTCAAGACAGGAATTAATGGCGATTTCGCTTCAGGCTGTCGGTCGTGCGATAGGTGTTCCATGTCAGGCTGGCGACGTCGGTGTAATGGTATGTGATGAAAAATATAACGTTTACAGTGTAACGAAAGAAGATTATCAGGCTCTTTTCAGAGTTTATAAAAGAGTAAATAAAAGTGAAATGGAAAAATATAAAAATCCGTAAATCTCCATTTTACGGTTGATTTTTCTGAGAAATTTTTAATTTCGTTTGAAATTTGAACGTTAATAATGTATAATAAACTGGTTAATAAAGAATAAGAGGTTAGAGAAAATGAAATTACATATGCAAATCCTTATAGCTTTAGGCTTAGGTATAAAACGTAACTGGCATATATTTTTCGGTATAATTGCCGGTATAATAGTCGGAATATTTCTTCATGCACATACATTTCCTCTAGTTCAGACTTTATTGACATTTATCGGGCAGGTATTTATAAGATTGATTCAAATGGTGGTAATACCGCTGGTTGTATCGGCAATTGTAATAGGAATTACAAGTGTTGGTGACAATAAACAGCTTGGCAAATTTGGCTCAAAAATGGTGCTTTATTACGGTATAATTACAGTTGCAGCCGTTGTAATCGGAACTGTTCTTGCATTGATATTTAAACCCGGGCTGGGTGCGGCGCCGTATATTGCAGAAAATACTGCTGTTGAGGTGCAGGCGTCTGTTGCAACCGCAATGGCACAGCAGCAGGGGAATATTCTGAATATATTTCTGGGATTTATTCCGAGTAACCCGCTGAATGCTCTGGCTAACGGTAATATGGTTGCAATAATAGTTTTTGTTGTGACATTTGCGATTGCTCTTGCTAAAGTGGGAGAAGTAAACAGACCTATTGTTTCATTCTTTGAGTCGGTTTTTGCGGCTACAATGAAAATTACGGACTGGATTATGTTCCTTGCAGCACCTGGTGTATTCGCACTGACAGCTTCTGCTGTATCAAGTTTTGGTATTGATATATTTATGAGTATTTCAAAATATCTTGGCGTGCTTGCAGTTGGATTTTTATTGCAATTATTTGTAGTTTATCCTTTATTCTTAAAATTCTTCTCAAAAGTAAATATCGGTATTTTATATTCTGCAATTGCAGAGGCAATGATGGTAGCTTTCGGCACTGCAAGTTCTTCGGCAACGCTGCCTTTGACGATTGCCTGCTGTGAAAAACGCGGAATTTCACATAAAATTTCCAGCTTTGTACTTCCATTGGGTGCAACTTTAAATATGGACGGAACTGCTTTATTGCAGACGGTTGCAGTAATATTTCTGGCGCAGGCATACGGCGTTCCGCTAACTCCGTTTTTAATAATACAGATTGCGCTGCTTGCAATTATTGCATCATCAACTTGTGCGGGAATTCCGGGTGCAGGCTTAATTACTATAGCTCTTATTCTTAATGGAATGGGCTTAAGTCCTGAACAGCTTGTAGCCGGCTTCGCATTCTTATTCACAATTGAAAGAATTACCGATATGATGAGAACTCTTGTAAATGTTACCTCAGACGCTGTCGTAGTTGCGGCGATTGCAGATAACGAGAATGAAATTAATTATGACCTGTTGAATAATCCTAAAGCATATGAAGATATTGCATAATGAATGAAATAAATAGTAAAAAAGTCAGGCATTGCCTGACTTTTTTATCGGCTGTAAACCTCACCTAAAAAATCTGTCCAATAATCTTTTCCTTTTTCGGTAGGGTGCGTATTTGTCAGTGCGTAATAAGCGCAGGATGTATTTTTAGAAATATTATCCGAAGTCTTAGAACAGTATTCGGCACCTATATTGTTGAAATTGCAGCAACTGCCGCTGCTGCTGTTGCAGACCCGGGGATTATCTTTGTGAGCCTGCCCCACGGGTAATACTTTTCCGTCAGTAGTAAATATAAATAAAAAATAATCTATTCCGTATCTGTTCGGCCCTTTTTTTCCGTTGATATCAACACAAATAACAGGCCCGTTATGTCCTTCTATGGGCGGGTCATTCAAAATATATAAAGCTCCCGAAGCGTTCGATTTAAATCCCGAATTATCACATACAAACGAAGAATTGCTGCCTGAAGAATTTGCTCCGCCTGAATATTTTTTCCCGTTTAGAGTATGAATATCGTAGTATGGAATAAAATTCCCCTCGCCATCATTTGTTCCCTGGCCTCCTGATGTTAAAAATTTGGAACTCCCTTTGAAATAACGGAAAATTTTGTTTGCTTTTTCGTGAGGTATTGGACCGCAGCCGTTATTATTTCCCAGTAGAATTCCTGAAATCGGTACCCCTTCATTTGCCGTAATTAACTGTGCTATCCGGTTAAGCTCTGAATAAGTTTTTAAAAAAGCTGTGTGAAGTTCTTTGTTTTTTGTTTTGTTAATCATTGACGGCAGCGTCATCGCTGCAACAACACCTATTATACCGAGTGTGATAAGCACTTCAGCTAAAGTGAATGCATCAGG
>DVIU01000104.1 GCA_018711035.1 Candidatus Scatousia excrementigallinarum | reverse complement strand
TGATTCATATAGAGGCTCATGCGGGGCACGTTGAAGAGCTAATATTATGCTTTCAACTTCAGTTTCAGAAATTTCATCAGAAGCATAGCGCGACAAAAGATATGCTTTTAAATCATCTTTTAAAAGCACTTCTCCTGCTTCGCGCAAGATAAAATCACCTTGTACATATTCATACTCTTCCTGCTGAAACAGCTCCATTACAGCCGCTTCAAGTTTTGCTTCGTTCATAAATTAATCCCTCATTTTAACTCAGCTGTCCAGGCCGAGAGTGTATTGATAATTTCCGAATAATAATCTTGATTTTTTGATTTTACATATTTCTTTATACTCATTGATACTATATAATCTAATGGCTCACTCAATTCTTTACTGATATCACTAAAAAAAGAATGATGATCTCCTTTCAATTTTGTAATATCATAATCATATTCGGTTTTAAAAAACGCAATAACCACCTCATCTTTTAAAATAGCTTTTTCAGGCGGTACATTCTCAGGGAACGCAAGAATGTATTGCGCAAGTGATTTTTTACTATTTTCGTCAAGAACTCCGCACACAGAAAAATTACACTCTCTTGACCACTTCACATAATCTCTAACTTGAGTAAAGCCGATATCTAAGCCAATAATATCGCAATGTCCCAATAATTCAGGTTTAAACCTTCGTATTATTTCTTTTAAACATCGCTCTGCTATTTTATCTTCTGTAACAATTGTTAACCCTTTATAATATCCTCCTGATAGACGATTATTAAGAAGCGCAATTGTAGCATTATCAACGACAGCAGTAAAGTCCTTTTGTCTTTCGATATATTTTCTCGCTTCAACTGGCAATGATGATAATAGTTCAGTAGAATGGGTTGTAAAAATAATTTGATGCTTTTTTCTCAGACACACATCTAGAAAATACTGCGAAAGTTTATGCTGAGCCAACTGATGGAGAGCCGTTTCCGGCTCCTCAATAACGAATAAACTTTTATTAGGTGCATTTTCTAATGCGTAAACAAGTTTTAGTAGACGACCTTCTCCGCAACCCATATGATTTTCTGAATAGTCTGCACTAATACTTTTGGCCGATATCACCTTTTCTTCCCGTTTATCGTTAGAAATACTATTATTTTTTAACCCCTCATACTCAATAGACAATATTTCAGACACTCTTTCAACAATCTTCGAATCAAAAATAGCTGAACTAACAACATTGGCATTGCTATCCCTCAACAAATTGCTATTTAATTCTTGATATGGAATAAAATAACTCATCCCATAATAATAAACTTGCCTTTGTGGTTGATGCCTATAACCTGCCCATCTATCGGTAGAATAATGCATATGTACACGCCTTAATGTCTCTCCCTCATCCGCATCCCCGAACAGAGATAATTGTTTTAACTTTGAAGGCTCATACTTTGCTGCATAATCGATATCAATGCTCGCATCTTCTAAATATGGACTCTTATCCAACAAGGTTTTTATAAAAAAATCCTTTAAATACTTTCGCTTTTCTTCTGAAGGGCTGTTATATGCACTAAGAGCGATTTGAGCGATTGTACTTTTCCCTGCTCCATTAAAGCCTGAAATAGCGGTAATCGGGAAATCAAAGGTTATGGCACAATTTGTTCCCTTCATTCCCTTAATAGTTAATTTTCTTATTACATCGCCAAAATTTTCGTATATCTTTTCTGGTTTATACATTGAAAGTAATTTTTTAGCCTTATTGTCCATTGTTATCCTCGTTGACATGACTTCTACTCAATAACCATTTCGCAATTTTTGTCTGCAAATATAAAAGCCAATCGTTAAGTAAATAATCAAATTTAATATACTTCCCTAAAATAGGTTCCATAATTTTAATCTGTATTCTTGCCCACTCAGAGTTTGTAGTATGCAACTTACTATCTATATATCTTCCGACTTCTTTCAAATCTTCATGTGTTACCCCACGCTGTTGCGCAATATCTATCATATTAAGCATTAAGTCAATGCGTTTAATATCAAGGTCAGATTTTTTACTTATAAAAGAAAAATCCACATTTTCACTTTCTATTGCATATGAGGGAAATAGATATGATAATTTTTCTTGCTCGTAATGATATCCTTCTATTTCAGGTATATTTTCCTCCGCAATAGCCTCAAATGAGAAGTCATCGTTTAGACAACTCATATCCTGTAACCCCGCACGGATTCGTTCTATTCCAACCTTTAATTCCGCTTTATATTCATCTAGTAACGTCTCATTCACACTATCTTCAAAGTGCGTCATAAATATTGCACGCCAAGTACGAACTATATATTTTAAATCTCCACATCGTATATGAATTTCATCTTCTAAATTTTCTAAATAATTATCATAAGACTCGCATTCATCAGGTAATAAAATATGATTATTACAAAGCCTCTTAATTTGATTTTGATTATAATATTCTATTGCTTGAATTATATTATTTATAAAATTATACCGATTTTGTAAATATTTGAAAAGTTGCTTTACTTTAATTGGAACATACTTACTAAATTCCATATCGTTTCTATATACCCGCGCAATATAGTCTGCACCTTTTAACTCTTTCGCTCCAATCACTAGCAGACGGCTTGCTGAACTGCTTGCAATATTTATATAGGGACACCACTCAGGTTGGTTACCCTGATATTCACTATGTGCATAAGTGGCAAGCGGGTGAACAGCACATAACGATCTCAGATACTTAAAATATTTTTCATCATTTCCATTTGCGTAATTTCCCCGCTGATGAAAACATGAACAATCATCTTTGGATTCATATTTTACACCATACACCTTTCCAATTATTGTAATACAATCAATAAGTGTCTGTCCATAATTTAAGAAATCACAAAGAGCAAAAGTCCCTTCTGTCGTTTGAGTTAAATCTAACGAATTTATATGTTTTACCAGATCATCAATTCGATCTAATGCCGCACATATACAGTTAAATGCATTCCCTTCTTGCGTGCTTCCTTTCTTGTCCGATGGAAATTGAAAATACGCAGTTTTATTGAAAGAAAAATTATTTATCTCATTGACTTTTTCACGCAAATTCTTGCTTAATTGAATATTCAACTGTATTTTCATCTTTCCTCCGTAATTTTTACGAGACACAAAGAAAGCGTTGACACTATAAGTAACTTGCTTTGCTCCTGAACTTAACACCCAGATTTTTCCTGATAACCCAAGATGAGCTTCTATAAATGATAATTTAGAAGCGATTGCTCAAGCTTTCTTTCAAGAGAAATTTGCTTCATATTATAGCACTAATGAGCTGCCAGACGGATATAGTTTTGTTCGTTTAGATAACCTTTGCACCGTTAAAGGGGGGAAACGCTTACCTGTTGATTGCGAATTGCTTGATTATCCGACAGAACACCCTTATATTCGTGTCCGTGATATTGGAAATAGCCGATATGTTTGTTTGACGAGCCAATTTCAATACATTGATGAGGCTACATATTCGGCAATCTCACGCTATATCGTAAACACTGGAGATATTGTTATATCAATTGTTGGAACAATCGGTCTGCTTGGCAAAATACACTCATCGCTTGATAAAGCCAATCTTACAGAGAATTGTGTAAAACTTGCTAACATTCATACCGTCACTCCAGACTATCTTTATTACTCGCTTTGCTATAAAAAGCAGATTAAAGAAATTGAATTGCTAACGGTTGGGGCTGTTCAAGCCAAGCTACCTATGTATAACATTCAATCGATGAATATTCTTGTCCCCCCGGTAGAAGTAATGAAGAAATTTCAACACGAATTGGATGTTTTTAATAACCAAATCGAAGCAAATACCATTGAAATCCAAGAGCTGCATGAGCTTCTAGGGGTAGTACTTGCAAAAATGTCGGACTAAGCCGCTAAATTATCATTTAGTGTATAAACATTAAAAAAATTCCTCCTACAACGGCGGGGGTTAATGAAGGACGGCCGTTGCATAGTAGTTCTCCTATAAAATTAAACTCGGAGGATAACTATGAACGAAACACTGATAAACGACGTTGTTCAAGGTATGTTGCCTTATCTTGATAACGCCCAACTTGAAGAATTGCAATTTGTTTTACAGCAGGCATTGCTCGGCAAAGAGGTTATTATCTCTGAACAAGCAGATATTATTGAGCAACAAGAGCAGAATAACCGATTAACTGAACTTTTTATCGCGGCAAAACGGGTGGAGGGCTGCTCGGAAAAATCTTTAAAGTATTATTCTGATACAATCCATACAATGCTTGCACAAGTAAATAAAGAGATAAAGCATATTGTAACAGACGACCTGCGCTTATATCTGACCGATTATCAGGCAAAGCGGAATTCAAGCAAAGTTACGATAGATAATATCCGCAGAATATTGTCCAGCTTTTTCTCTTGGCTCGAGGATGAGGATTATATTTTAAAGAGTCCCGTTCGCCGTATACATAAAGTTAAAACAACGGCAAGTATTAAGGAAATATACACCGATGAAGAGCTTGAAATTATGCGCGATAGCTGCGAGGAT
>DVIU01000103.1 GCA_018711035.1 Candidatus Scatousia excrementigallinarum | reverse complement strand
TTTACCAGTGTTAGGGAGTATAATACTCATTTCTTCCCCGCCATATCTGCATACTATATCTGTAGCCCTGACATTTTTCTTTAAAGTTTGGGCTACCTGTCTTAATACGGCATCGCCCGCCTGATGTCCGAATGTATCATTGAATTTTTTAAAGAAATCAATATCAAGTATAATCATTGAAAATTCTGTCTCATAACGCTTTGAATTTTCAATCTGGCGTTTCATTTGTTCTTGAAAATACCTGTGATTGTAAAGTTCTGTAAGTCCATCAGTGGTTGCAAGTTTGTATTGCTGCTCAAAATCTCTTGATTTAATAAAATACTTAACAACCAGAGCTGAAACAAAAGCCGTAACAGCAAGTATTAAAGGATATACCAACTCAATCCAGAGGTTAAAGAATTTCATTGCGTAGTATGCCGAGAACATATACAGCAAATAAATTGACAAAGAGGCCAGAGATGCAACAAATGCAGAACTTACCCTCATTACAATGACTCCTGTAAGGATTGCAAGTATAATACCGGCAGCCACGGTAAAAGTTTTATCGGCTTTTCTGATAAAGTTATTATCAATTAAATTGTTAACATAAGTTGCCTGAACCTCGACTCCGGGATAAATACGGCTTACAGGTACTGTTTTGATATCAAATAGACTTGAAGCTGTTGTCCCGAAATAAACGATTTTATCCTTGAAGTTAAAATCCTTATCCGGCATTTCACCATTAACCACTTTTATTAATTGATATAAAGGTATATGTTCAAAAGTTGCGGTAGGTCCGTACCAGTTAAGAATGGCACTGCCGTCCTCATCAACAAATATCTTTCGTTTTCCTAGAATCATGTTGGAATTTTTATCTATTACCAAATCATTAATTTTAAGCCCTTCTCTGGATTCAAGATATTGAAGCCCGACTTTTAGACCGAGCTGGGGGTAGAATTTATCCTGATATTTAACAACAAGAGGCATTCTACGGAGAATACCGTCTTCGGCACGCGAAACATTAATCATGCCAACATTGGAAGTAGAATCCAAAATTCCCTGAAGAATAGAACGGCAGTTGGAATAAGTCTGGCTGTCTAGATTAACATTTTTAGAATTATTTTTTAAATTAACAGCAAGTTTAGATGGTAATACCGGCGGGATTCTTAAATCCTGAGGCTGATTATCAAGATTCATAGCCGTAAACAGGTTATCATATTTTCTGAACGCATTAATTAAGGCATTATCTGCACCGGCATTACTTTTCATAGACTTAACAAACATTAAATCAAAGGCAATACTTTGAGGTTTATATGACTCAATATAATCAACAAGTTTTACATATACATCTCTCGAAAGCGGCCATTCGCCATATTTATCAAGTATATATTCATAACTCGCATCATCAACTGCAACAATAACAATATCTTTATTAGCAGACTTATTTTTATCATTTATCAAAATATTCTGCCGCAAATCAAATGTTCTATTCTCAATAACACCAATAAACGCGTTAAAATTTGCACTTCTCAGACTTAAAAAAATGACTAAGCAAAACAAAAATAACCATATGGTATATAAAATTTTCTTTAGCATAATAATTTATCCCAAATCTATATTATCAGTATAATTGATATTTGAAGATTTGGCAACAAAATTTTTAACAATAAAACGTTTTTCAAGTATAAAATTGTTTAACTTAAGTATTTCGGTTGAATACGAAAGTTCATCAGGATTTTTAAGATAACGGAGCAAGCATTGTTCATGTAAATTCATATTAATTAAACCACCTGTAAAAATACGCCTAACAGCAACATCTTTATTATGTCAAAACATAAAAAACAGCACATCAACTTTTCATATAATATTAAATGGAATATCTCATGCAAACAGATGAAAAAGGCGGTATTATAATACCGCCTTTTTGTTAACATCTTTTGCAATAGTCACTTGCACTTTAATTTTTCTGTTGTATTATAATATTAGTCGAATGTAGCTTAGCCAAGTTTGGAATCTTGGTATCAAAGAAAGAGGTTTAATATGAAACAAGGAATTCACCCTGATTATAAGAAAACAGTTATCAAATGCGTTTGTGGTAACGAAATTGAAACAGGTTCTGTAGTTGATAATATTACTGTTGAAATTTGCAATGCTTGCCACCCATTCTACACTGGCCAACAAAAAATTCTTGACTCTGAAGGTCGTGTTGAAAGATTTAACAAACGTTACGGCAATAAGTAAGATAATTTTTACTTAAAAAATATTTACATAATACCACTTTTTGTGTAAAAGTGGTATTATTTTATTATGCTAAACACTATGGATAAAAGTACAGTTGAAATTAAAGATGAATTTAAAAATCAATTCACAACGTCAATTTCACCTAAAATTAAACAATTCAACAGAAAAAGACTTATTCTCGCTGTGGAAGGAATTATCTCACTGATTATACCGGCAGTCATGGCCTATATTTTCTTTGTGATAGAGCATCCTGCGACTCCGAAAGATACTAATATTGCTATTGCCAGCATAATTGTCTTCGGTTCAATTCTTCCTATCATATCACTATATTACTATTTCTGCCCTGAAAAAATAAAAGAAGAAGAAATTGCAGCAAAGAATATATTAAAAATTGACAATGCTTTTAATAAAGCACTCTATGAACACGGCGAACATTGTTCTAAGGAAAGTATGGAATTAGAAGAACAGGTTCTCGCACTCTTTAGAATCAAAAAAAGTAATTATATTTCTAACTTAAAACAAAATCAATTAATTGAAAAATTAAAAACATCACTAATTTTTAACAACTTTGATAAACTCACACGTTATAATGCAAGAATTACGCTCGGAGGTTTGTTCGTTCTTAAAAATACCAATGATATCGGTATAAAATACAGTACAACAAGAAATGGTTGTAATATTTCGCTGAGAGAAAATTCTTTTTACAGCATGAAACCTAACGATTACTATCTGGTACTGTTATTCGGCGGGTTAATTGTTCTTACGGTTACAAACTGCATGGCTGCAAATATTACTCATTTTCAGACAATTGTAGCGTATTTATTTGCAATAACCCTTCTTTTCTCATACATAGTCATGATATTCGTAAATTCGGCAGACCAGTATAAAGGAGTTATTGCAGAAATTGAAACTCCTGAAAAAATCTATGACGGACATGCTATATTGCTTCCTGAAAAAGACAAATTAATAAAATCTGTCTCAAAAGTACTGCGAGAAGTAAAACAGCCGGTTAAAAACTACAGATTATTCATAAACAAAACTAATGAACCTAAAATATTAACTCCGGTATTCTTCTCTTTGCTTGCAAGTATCAGTCAAAATTTCAAGCCCAAAAGTCTTAAAATATCTATAAAAGATAATAACTTACTCTTATTTATGGAAACATCCTCAAAAAAATTAAATATTTTTGATTGGACTCGTGATATGGAAAACTCAAAAACTTATGAGCCTTTTATCAACAGATTGTTATCTATTTTCAACCTTACAGACTTTATGTCAAAAAAATCAAAAGTGTGATATAATAAAGAAAAACTTGGAGGATGTATGGAAGAAAATAATCAACCGGTTGTAAATTTGATTTCCAAACCGGACAATATGTTGAAAACGGTCTATACGGCTTGCAGAACCTGCTATAGTGCCGATTATCCTATTAATATTTATGAAAGCACTGATGACAAAGAAAAAATGTTAAAACTTATTGAACGCGTAATTTCATCAGGCCACTATTCTACAATAGAGCATATTCAGGTAAGCTTTGCAATCTCAAATGTGTCACGGGCCTGCACTCATCAGTTAGTAAGACACAGACACATGTCTTTTTCTCAAAAGTCTCAGCGCTATGTAAAAGAAAAGGGACAATTTGATTTTATTATACCGCCGACAATTGAAAAAAAACCGGAACTTAAAGAAAAATTTATTTCATTTATGGGCAAAATATCAGAACAATATCAGGAATTTGTAGAAGCAGGAATTCCTGCCGAGGATGCCAGATTTGTACTGCCAAATGCAGCAGCAAGCTCTATGGTTGCAAGTTTAAATTTACGGGAAATGATTCATCTTGCAAACCTTAGATTATGCACAAGAGCACAATATGAAATACGCTTACTCGTTAAAAAGATGTGCGATGAGTTAATAAAAGAAGAACCATGGCTTAAACCTTATCTCGTTCCAAAATGTGAACGTTTAGGTTTCTGTGATGAAGATAAGTCATGTGGCAGAATGCCGGTTAAAGCTTAAATATAGTAAAAAGCTCTCTTAAAAAGAGAGCTTTTTATTTTTATCCTTTTAACGCATTAACCATTTTAAGCATATTCAACCAGAACAGATCCTTCGACGGCATAGGCATTTTATTTTGATTTTTAGTAATTTCCTCGACCAGACTATTCATATATACCTCAAGATTAGTATAATCTTTGTATACACGATTATATAAATTGCCATCATCCGGATTATTAGGGTCTAAACCGTGACGACGCTCCCATTTATCAGGAATACCATCTCTGTCAGTATCTTTTACCCCCCGCACGGAATCATACTTTTTATAACCGCCTACATCATTAGGGGAGTCAATAATTCCTGACATACTGCCTTTTGAACCAGAATGAGGGAATTTATCAGTTGTTACATTTAACACTAAACGAATATCAGTATCATCTTTCTTTAATGATGCACCGGCATAACGTAAGACATTTTTATATGCTCTGGTAGCAGAATGAAGAGTGACAGGAGCATGGAAAAATTGCCGCCAAGAAAGATGAGGATTTTTGCCTTCCTTTATATACTGCTGATTTGGATAAACACCCATCCAGTTATCATTTGTATGTAAAGGATTATTATAAACAAAATTTCCGTAAAGATACAACGTAGGGTTATTCTTTGCATTCTTAGCAGTTTGACTGTCATCATAAATTCGGATAATCTGACTTTTTGTAGGAATCAATGACGCAGGGCCGCTCTTGTAGTAATTATTTACAAGATTAAACCTGCCTTTGAGCATACCTTCGGAAGAATTATCTTCCCAGTTTGCAATTACATTATTTCTGAAATCTACCATTTGCATAAAGGAACTGCTCTTCAATACGAGATTTTCAAAATACGGGTTTTGTCTGGCATTACTAACAAAAAGGTTATGGTGGAAAGAAGAAGATAAACCGCCCAGTTTAGCTCCGGCACCATTGTACCCTTCATTGGTACGATTCAAAGCCTCACTAATGATACACCATTGCATTGTTAAAAGAGCATTACCTTGAATATTAATATTCTGCATTGTAGACCAGCTTATTGAACAATGATCAATCATTATTCTCTGTCTATTCTGTGCAATAAGTGCGGAATTTTGACTAACTTCGCCAAGTCTTAAACGAAGATATCTGATAATTACGTTATCAGCATTAATTATTAAGGGGTAGTTCTTTATACAAATACCGTTGCCCGGAGCAGTTTGGCCTGCTATTGTAATAAAATCTTCTTTAATTTCAAGAGGAGCATTAAGCGCAATTACACCGGATATATCAAAAACAACCGTCCTGGCTCCTTTTTGAGAAACTGCATAACGCAGAGTACCTTCTTTATAACTGTCTTCAAGAGTTGTCACATGATAAACTTTTCCTCCGCGGCCACCCTGAACATATGCCCCGAAACCTTCTGCGCCAGGAAATGCAAAAACCGTTTTAGGAACAAGAATCATCATAGTTATGATAAAAACTATAGCCCCGAAAAGTAAAACACCAAGCAGACCCAGCAAAAAAACATTTCTCTTAGAAATTTTAAACTTCATACTCTCCCCCATTAGTCTAATAAAATTCTATATCCTTTTAGCCATTCAGGCAAAATATTTACAATAATATACATTAATGTTTTTTATTTAATATATAATAATAACATACATTGAAAACATATAGGGGATATGCAATGAATTTTAATAAATATACAGCCTTAATATTATCGTGCCTGATGACGTTTAATTTTTTCACACCTGTAGTAATGGCAGAAGATATACAAAAAAACTCACCAACTCAAAAGATAAATATTTCGCTCACAGAACGCGCAATTCCTGAATCTGTTGAAAAAGAAATGAAAGATTCTATTAAAAAAATTTACGGTTCTGATAACGTAGATGAAATATATTCGCATATATATTTTCTTGCTCAAAAAGCAAAAGCACAGAGACCGGATTATCTTGTAAAAGACGATTTAAACCGCACTTCTGACTGGTATAAAGACGAAATAATTTATATGTTTTATGCCGACCAGTTCGGAGTTCGTTCGACAATAAAACCTAATACATTCAAAGATAGTATCGGAATGTTAGATTACTTAAAAGACTTAGGAGTTACAACAATATATATTTTACCGTTTGTTGATTCTCCTATGTGTGATGCAGGTTTTGACATAAGAAACCCGCGAAACGTCAGAGCTGATCTTGGCGGACTTGACGAATTTAAACAATTTATCTCCGCAGCAAGAGAAAAAGGCTTTAAAATAAAAGCTGATCTTGTTCTAAATCACATTTCCGACCAGCATGAATGGTTCAAGGATGCTTTGAAGGGGGATTTAGATAAACTTCATTATTTCGTCGTTAAAGAAGAAATGCCAGAGTTCACCAAATACAAAGATGACAAACTCGGTTGGGTTGTGGAATATAAAGAATCTGACGGAAGTGTATCAAAGAGAAGGCTAATATTTCCAGAACAAACAGAACATAATTACAGACAAGTAACCATAAATAATAAAAATTATTATCTATACCATACATTTTACCCGTTCCAGCTTGATATGAACTGGGAAAATCCTGAGGTTTTGTATTATAATCTTGAAACAATTACTTTCTGGGCAAATCTCGGAATTGATATTTTTAGAATGGATGCAATCCCTTATTTAATGAAAGAAAATGGAACTAATGCCGAAAATTTACCTAGAACACATGAAACAATAAAATTACTAAGCTTGTTTTTACAATCTATTGCACCACGTTCGGTTATTCAGGCAGAAGCCTGCCAGCTTCCAAATAAAATACTTCCTTATTTTGGCAAAGAAAGAACTATAACCGAAACCATAGATGATAAGGAAAAAGAATTAACAAGAACCGATGAAGTACAAATTGCATATCATTTTCCTTATATGCCTGCTATCTGGGCATCTCTCATAACCTCAGACAACAGATATTTCTGGAAAGCACATAAACAAACGCCGGAAATTCCATCCACTGCATCCTGGGCAATATTTTTACGGGTGCATGATGAACTTACTCTGGAAATGGTGAATAAAAAAACACGAGAACTCATATATGAAGATTTGGAACCAAAAGGTGCAGAATTTAGAAAAGGATTCGGCGTTAGCGGAAGAATGGCAAATTTTCTTGACAACGACCCGGATAGAATCTCAATGGCTTTTTCAATATTAATGTCATTGCCCGGGATTCCTATAATTTATTACGGCGACGAAATTGCCAGCCAGAATAATTTTTATAATGCAAGAAGATTTGCCAGATTAAGAGAAATAAAAGAGAAAAACAAAACTTCAAAAAACGGAACAGAGCTGTTATCCTATTTTGACAGCCGTGATATTAACAGAGGTGCTATTAGAGCCAAAAACTTTTATAATGCGCAGCAAGATAATAAAGTTTACAAAAGAGTAAAACAACTTATAAAAGTAAGAAAAGAAAATCCTGTTATTTCAAGAGGAACATTTACTCAGGTAAAAACAAAATCGCCAGAAATCTTTGCATACACAAGAACTTATAATGATGAAAAGATAATTATTATAAATAATTTGTCAAATAAAAAAATTAAAGCAGAAATTGAACTGCCTACAGAAACGATATGGACAGGAGATAAAGATGTTTTACTTACTGATTTACTCAATAAAAGAAAGCTAAAAGTCTCTATTTCAATAACAAATAAAAAAATGACATTACTG
>DVIU01000102.1 GCA_018711035.1 Candidatus Scatousia excrementigallinarum | reverse complement strand
TGCTTATAATAGTACTCATACAGTGCTATCACAAAAGGAAATGCGATACTTCGTCCACTATCGGTAATAAGCAATGTAATTGACGTACCAATCAAATAAACAAGTAGCACAACTAAAAACATATTTTCTCGAGCCGCTCGTTTCCAACCAATTTTATGAAGAATATACACCATTCTGATAAGAGGGACAACATAAAATGGGATTGCAAAAAGTCCAAGTTCCGCAAGTAAACCTAAAAAACCTATATCGCTTAAATATGCTGTTCCTAAAGGTCCATGTGCTATAGAAAAATATGCCTCATCGCCCGGCCAAGCAAATCCAAACAAAGGATTTTTTAAAAAAGTATTAAAAAAATATTCCCATGCGTATAATCTTGCCTCCGTACTAGCGCCTAATTCACTTTCCGTGGAAAAGGAGTAAATAAAATCTTGGGCCAAGCTGCTTGTACAAAGAAATATCACAATGCCTAAAATAAGTAACGGTTTAATAACTTGCTGAAATTTTGTCTTGCTTGCAAGCAATATAATTACTGTAACACATACAAAGAGAACAACAATATACGCTCGTACCTGTTGTATGAAGACAACACAGTATGCGCCCAATATAATTTGAATAATAGCAAACCACGGAATTGATCTGTTGGATTTATTCATAACATATACTATATTGTATAAGAGCATAATATTGCCAAACGCTCCCAAGCTAATCCGTACATTACCAATAAAGCCTGTTCCGCTTCCTCCTGAAAAATAGGATGCCATGTCAAATAGCAGCCTTCCCGATAAATTGAATGCAATGCTTTGAACTATAATATACAAATACCAACAAAACGAGATTTTGTTAAGGATTGAAAGCCATCTTTCGGGTCCCTTATCACGGTCAAAAATAAAAATAAAGCCTATGGCTAAAATAGGATGTAAAAATCTTCCACCTATGCGAAATGTGTCAGCAATTTTTTGATTTGGATATATTATAGTAGTATATAGAACAAATAATAAAAAAATGAAAAAAACTGCAGCACAATATTTTCTTAGATATTTGCTGTACTGTCTGATCCGCCTGCGATAAAACAACCAAGCACATAGCGCTACAAGGCATGATAATCCCCCTATAATCATTTGATCGCCAAGCTTTAATATTAATGCTATTATACCAACTTCATAATCAAACAAATAAAAGAAATGATACTCAAATAAAATAATAAAAAATATTAAACACTCTATTCCAAAGCCTGTTTTTGGAATTCTGAGAACCTTTGTTTTTTTTCTTTGACGAGGTACTGTTACTGTCATAGCTTAACCTTACCCATTCGATTTCTTTTATAATCTAAAATTGCCCTGAAAATCGGGCGGAAATTTTTCCTTCCACGGATGATATCTTTACACCAGCGAAAATACTGCTGTCTGCGCGCCATACCTTTCTTCTTCGCATATCGTTTTATAATATAAAGATGATTGCGCGCAATGTAGTATTGCTGCAGAAAGCTCTTATTTCCGGTTGAAGCGCTAATTTTATGATATATTATTGCTCGGTTGCAATATAAAATTTTGAATCCATTCGCTATCATTCTCAAGCAATATTCGTCATCTTCGCAATACAGAAAAAAATCCTCATCCATATAGCCGATCTTTTTTACTGCGTTGACAGATAATAACCATAAGCATCCCGTTGCAAAATCTATCTCTTCCACTCTATCTGAAAAATCACGATCGACTTCACGATATGTGCACTTATAATGCGAATGATTGCACGTATTAAAATCAGTTTTCGCCCCGGCAAACCATATCCTATCAGGTTCAGAATAAAAATAAATTTTTCCGCAGACAATCCCTGCCTCGGGTCTTAATTCAGCATTCTCAACCAGGATATCAAGAAAATCTTCCTTTACTACCGTATCATTATTCAATAAAAGAAAATATTTCGGAGAAAATTTTTGTTCTGCATATCGCATCCCAATATTATTTCCGCCAGAAAAACCTACGTTATCAGAATAATCAATATAATCCGTGTGCTCCTTCAAAAATTTCAATTGATCTTTGGAAGCTTTTATTGTTGAACCATTATTTACTACAATGATCCTATAATTATCATAGCTAATTTTCTGCAAACTTTTAATACATTCGATCGTATCCTCATAGCCGTTATAATTTACCAAAATGATTGCGACCAGTGGTTTCATACATTCACCCGAAAAATCTCTCTTCCAGCATCAGGCACAACGTGTGATAGACGGGCAGATGCAGTTCCTGGATCATATACGTCTCCGTCTGCGGCACTTTGATCGCGACGTCGGAGACCTCTGCAAGCTCGCCGCCCTTTGCGCCCGTAAGCCCGATCACCTTCATCCCTTTGGCGCGCGCGACGACAGTCGCATACAGAATATTCTTGGAATTGCCCGAGGTAGAAATCCCGAGGAACACATCCCCTTCATTCCCATATCCGTTAAGTTGCTGGGCATACAGAAGCAGTCCGCCGCCCGGGACGTCGTTGAGAAATGCCGTGTTGAGTCCCTGATGTCCATCCAGAGCAATGGCAGGCAGGCTGCCCTGCAGCTTTTCGGCAAGTTCCGCCCCACGC
>DVIU01000004.1 GCA_018711035.1 Candidatus Scatousia excrementigallinarum | reverse complement strand
TTACAGGACGTTATAGATACTCGTTCTGACGAAGCGGCAATCAATCTCTTTGATGCCACAAAATCAATCAGCGGCAGGAGCGCGACTTTTTGGAAACAGTATTTATTCAATACCTCTTTAACAAGTAAAGTAAATAAAGAAGGTTTTGCTACTGTAAATAACCGAGCACGTTTATTCAACTGCGCCGATGAGGCGGAATTCAAAACCGAATTTTTCAAATTAATGCATTTGTTTAAGGCAAAGAGTACTCTTTCAGATTACTTCGATCTTAACAGGCGCTATTTCAGGACGACTGATACAATATTGTTTCAGGACGATAAAGTCAAGTTTGATATAATCCCTAATTGCTTCTTCAAAATAGCGGAGCAAAATCTCACGGCATTAGCCTATACTTCTGACGATAATCTGTCGTCGAATATTTCATTGGAATCCATTGTCGGTGCTCAGATAACTGAAAATCAAATTTTCGCTAAGATTGAAGAAATTTATGGCGTTCAAGTTCGCAACTTGTATGATGTACAAGCCTTTGTTGACAGAGAACGTTATGAACGCTTCAATGCGATGGTTGACAGTAAGTTTACGGATGAGAAGATCATAGAGCTTATGTCGGCATTTGAAGACAGAAGAGATGGCGATATTCAGTCTATGGTCACGAACAATGCCGATGCGCCAACTATTTTTGAGTATGTGTTGGCGGTTGCCTGGTATAAAATTTCGGGTAGAAAAGGTAAGGTCCTCGAATATATGAATTTATCGCTCGATGCCGATTTACTTCCTGTAACCCACGCAGCAGGTGGGCATGAAGATATAACCTATAAATACGAAGCGACGGAAGACTATCCTGCACATACTCTCCTTTTGGAAGCAACACTTGCAAGCAGCACAAATCAACGCCGCATGGAGATGGAGCCTGTTTCGAGACATTTAGGTGAGTATCTCTTATCCCACACTGATGAGCAAGCGTATTGCTTATTTGCAACGACTTATCTTCATGTCAATGTGATATCTGATTTTAGAATGAGGAAGTCTAACCCCTATTACTCTGTCGATGGAACACGTTTTGTTGAAGGCATGAAGATTATCCCCTTGCAGACAAGCGAGATAAAAACAATCATCAAGAAGGGATTAACATACGGCAATCTTTACCGCTTATTTGAAGCTGCTTATAATTCTACGATAGCGCCGAATTTGTGGTACGATAAGGAAATAATAGAACATGTAAATTGAGGTAGAATATGGAAGACCGGATAGTTCAATTAATGAAACTAGATAAGGAGTTGATGACTAAATTTACTGAGACCGAATTAGATGAGTTTTTATCGATATTAAAATCGTCTGATAGCGATGCTAAACGCGTTGAGAGATTTAGTAAATTGGTAAAGGGGGAAGATAATGAAACTTCTATCAATTGAAATTAACTGCTTTCGCGGAATAAAACATCTTGAATTAAATTTTAATGGTAATAATGCCGTTATATATGGCGATAATGGGACGGGCAAAAGCGGCGTCATTGATGCTATAGATTTTCTAATTAAAGGTGATATAACTAGATTATCCGGGAGTGGCTCTGCAAACCTTGACTTGGCAAAGCATGGCAAATATGTAACAGAAGATCTTTCTGATGCATGGGTGAAAGCTAAGGTTAAATTGCCAGGATATTCCAAAGAAATTGAAATTATACGATTTTTAAAAAATCCTACGACAATAGTCTGCGATTCAGAATATTCTAAGGATTTTGAAGCCATTAAAAATATTTCATCATACAACGCTCATTATTTATCTCGTAAAGAAATTTTACAGTTCATTAATTCTACAGAGCAAGAGCGCGCTAAGAGTATAGAAAAGTTACTAAACATCATTTCTCTAGAAAAGAACCGAACTGCTCTCCAAAAAGCTAGAAAAGCAATAGAGGATACACTGAAATCAAAACAGACACAAGAAAAAATGTGTGAAAATGATATTTCTACAAAACTTGGAGTCGAAAGTGGTTTATGGCTTGATGTTATTAATGAATTACGCGGACGATTAGGCGCAAAGATGATTGATACAATAGATTCGAATGCTATTATTTCAGATCTGTCATTATCGAAATCAACTACAACAAGCAGCGAATTAATTAATTTTATTGATAGATTGTCAAATATTTATAAGCTATTTAATGAAGGGGAAAGCAGTCTAGTTTCTAGAATTAAAGAGGCGAAACTTAATTATGAAAAAATACTTATTAAAAAAGAGTATGATGGACAATTAGATTTAATTACTCTATATGAACAAGGACAAAAGCTACTTACTACTGATTCGTGTCCCTTATGTGGACAAGCAATTGCAGACACAGCGTCATTTAAAAAGAAGTTACAAGATAAGATTGATAATTTGAAATCAACAAAGCAGATAGCAAAAGATTATGGTGATAGCTTGCAAGGAATGCGAGATCAGCTAAGTTCAGTAATACAGCATCTTGATTTTATAAATATAGAAAAATTAGGCGAATATGTTGATACTTGCGCCTTAAATACACTTAGAGCTGATATTTGCTCATTACTAGCTGTTATTCAGCAAGACAAGTTCAATAGTGATTATGCTGTAGAATTTTTATGTAAAGATTATCCGACAATTCTACACGATTGTTACATCTCAGAACTTGTAAAAAAGTCAGCTAAAGTTGCTGTATCTGAAAAAGAAGCAGCATATAAAACACTTATTGATATAGGGAGTAAATATAAACTATTATCTCAATTACATACAGAAGTTTCATTGTTACAAGGCCAGGCTGATCGAGCGAAAGTGTTATACAACTCATATATCGCGGCACAAACTAGTGTGCTCAATTCTATGTATGATTCTATACAAGAACGTTTCTCTCATCTTTACAGAATTATACATGAAACTGATGAAAGTGACTTCTTTGGGAGGTTTGAACGTAAGCCTGCTAAATTAGAATTAAATGTTAAATTTAAAGATGGTCAAATGTATCCACCCAATGCGGTACATAGCGAAGGACATCAAGATAGTATGGGGATTTGCTTGTTTT
>DVIU01000101.1 GCA_018711035.1 Candidatus Scatousia excrementigallinarum | reverse complement strand
TATTTTATCTATTTTATCTTTCATTTCTGAAAATTGATCTTTTAAATCATGAAAACTATGAATTGAGACAAATCGTTCTTCTACATCTTCAATAATTTCTCTGTGTTTTTTCTCAAGCTGCTCCGGCGTAACGACTATCCGCTGCTGTACCAGAAAAATCATTACAGCAATCAGTATCGGAGAATATTGCAAAAATTGTTCCATAAAATTGTTCCTTTATAATGTAATAGGCCAATAAAAATCAACAAGGTATGATGCCGCATCCATCGGATGTGAAAGAAATTTCAATTCTTTTGTCTGCTTAATCTGTTGATAAGTCGGAATATCTATCTTTGAAGTTCCTTCTTTGTATCTAAGATTATAGATATTATAAAGAAGCTTTTCACATTTCTTATCAACGTAAAGACAAATCTCACCGTCTGCATTTCTTACTCTGGCATTAAATGCGGCTATCCTGTTTTTTATAGGCGGGTTGTAGGCCTTTATTCTGATATCAACGTCATATCCAAACTGCAAAAGCTTCTTTTTAATGATTACATAATTTGTATATTCGCTCGTGCAGCTCCTGTTATCACCGGAAGCGTCGCCGTTTACGATAATTTTACCTTTATGGTTAGGATATCTGCGGCAAAATTCTTCGCATGCTCCGGCAGTGGTTGTATTTTCTATTGCAAGTTCATCAAAATAAAAAACTTTATCATCCGTTTTATGCGCCAATACCCAGCACATAGGGTCAACATTGAAATCACATGATATGTGTAAATCCAGTTCCGGCCGGTATGCAATATTTTTCACATTTTCATCAGTAAAACCTTTTATTACAAGGCTGTTATTATATTCTCCGTTCTGGGCAAGAACAAAAATCCGGTAATACTGTTCGTCATAAATTTTCTTCAGTTCATCACAGAAACCTTCCGGAAGATAAATATTCTGTGTCGTAGGAGCTGAAATAAGCCGATAATTCGGAGCAGGATTCTCAATAAATGTTTTATACACCCAGCCGCGATGAATTTCAGGGTTTGTATGTCCGAAAATTCTATAGGTAAAGTTACTCCAGGATTTTTTAACTCTCTGCCTCATACGTGAAAGCAATACCTTGAATGTATCGTAAGGAATATCCGACATTTCTTCAATTTCTACAAAACCAAGGTTAAGTGATTTCAATTTATTCGGCTCGTCAAAATGTCTGAAAAGAATCTCGGAACCATTTTGAAAAGTAAGCTTTTGCAGTGAAGATGACCACTCATAGTCTACACCTTCAATAAAACCGATATTTTCAAGATGTTCAAAATAAGATTGCAGCGTAGTATCTCTTACAAGAGTGTAAGTTTGTGCACCTACAAGGCCGCGGATAGCAGGATATTTTAAAGCTAAAAGAATCCCAAGCAAAGAGCCTGCAAAAGTCTTTCCGGAACCGTAACCTCCCTGATAAACCGCAACATCAAGAGTATAATTGTGGGGAATTTCTAAAAATTCTCTCTGCGACTTTAATAACTTGTATTCCATATTTTAATCTTTCACAATGAAAAAGCCATTCTTTCGAATGACTTTAATAGATTGGATTTTCGCATTAGAAGTATTATACATAAAATATTTAATTTAAAATATAGCCACATGGCTATTTTTTAAAAAAAAGTGCCGCAAAGATGAGGAGGAAAAAATAATGCGGCACAGAAATAAGAGAGTTAAGAATTTAACAGGAAATTATTTGCATTTTCGATTCCGTACTGTTCAAGAGCAAATTTGAAACATTCAAGCCAGTCAATCTGCTCTGCAACAGCCGGAACTTCCGCAAATGCTCTGACAACATCGAACATTTCTTTCAAACGTAATTTCCTCTCAAAGCTTGCTTTTCTATCCCCGTAACGATATATGTATGTCGAATTTCTTACATCATCATTTACAGGCGCAAATTTGTATTTTCCATGATCATCAATTCTTATAAGTTCTTCTCCCAGTTTGAAATTCGCAATAATTTCCGCTGTTTTTTCTACCATAGGAATTATAATTTTTCTGTTAATTGCATCAAGCATCATATTTAAACGTGCTTCCTGACCGCTTACGGAATAATTAAGCTCCGTAGCCGTCCGCTGAACCTCTTGAAGATTTCCGGACATGTTTTTGAAAATTCCCGTAGCACTCTCTGTTGTCGATTTAAAGTAGTTCAGGAAATCCCAACCCTGCATGGCTTTATCAAAACTCAAAGGCGTAGGAGCAGCCGGCATTAAGGCTGCATCATACTCAATAATTTTACCCGGTCTTACATCCTGCTGCCCCTTAAAACATCCTTTCGGAGCAAGATAAGGAGGATTAATCATTAACGCAAGCGCGTCAATCTGTTTATTTAAAATGGTAGACGAGATATTATTTAGGACTAAAGCAACTTTTAACGGAGAAATTCCCCGTCCTGTGGATGGTGATTCTATTATGTTTGCATGAATGAAAGGATTAATGACAAATGGATTTGCCTCAAATCGTATAATCTCTCGTCTGCCGGCCACTGTTATAAGGCGGTTTCGTAATATATTCCCGTCTGATAATTCTATATCACCCCAGAACTCCAATATTTCCAATTTATTTTCATCAACCCCTTTTTCATCATTCCGGTTTGTTTTTTTAGCCACCACTCCTTTCAATTTTTCCAGTTTTTCCTTTGTCAAAAGATTGTTGGATTTATCGCAAAAAATTTCGTCAACAGTCGCGTAAGTTCTGTATATTTTTGCACAGCTATCCCATTTATCCCTGTTCGCTTTATCAAATACAAAATCTTCAGCCTTTATAAATTTTACTTTCGCGTTATCATAAACAACCTTATCTTCAAGTACAAATGTTTTTCCGTCAGGGTTAGTCATTTCTTCTTCAATTGTTTTTGCACGTCTGACCTGTTTAATAACGGTTTCCCAGCCTACAAACAGTGTACATTCGCCGGTTTCAACAATACTGTCAATAACTTTTTCGAGTTCATTTTCAATGTTCATCTGCTCAAAAGTATTGACAAGCATAGCTTTCTGACGATTCGCATATTCCTGTGTCTGAGGGGTTGTACCTGTCACATCAAACATAGCGTCAGGATGAGAATACAAATTCCCGCTTATATGCGATTTTAAAGTTTGTGCAAGTTCATAAATATCAGGAAGTTCTATTTTACTGCCCCACCCGTTTACATTCTGGCTTGCCGGGTTATATATGGCATCCCGCACAAGTTTTATGTCTGAAAGCTGTTGTATACGGGAATCTTCATATTTATCATATTTCTGTGAAATATCATTTACCAGTAAAATCTCATCTTCCGGTTTTATACCGAGTGTTAAATCATCATTAGTTATTTCCATTTTTCAACCTTTCTTATCGCTTTATCTAAACAAAGAATAAACCTCAATATCCTGCGGTTTTCCATTACGCATGGTTTCAGCCTTCAAAATTCCTTCTTTTAAGAATCCGCAGCGTTTTAAAAGTCTTACTACCCTGAAATTTTCAGGGTAAACAAGAGCTTTAATCTTTTTAAGACCAAGGTTTTTGAAACAGTAGTTAAAAAATACAAGCGCAGTGTAATAAGTAAAACTGCCCCAAAACTTTTTATCAAAACAAGTAGTAATCTCTGCGCCATGCAAAATTTTTGAATCACCGGTGAAATTTTCAAGATACACAAATCCCGCTGTTTCATTATTAAAAAGGATAACCCAGAAGTAAGGAGAAACGTCTTCTATAAGATTCATAAAATACTCATAAAAAGATTCTTCAGACATAGCAAAGTCATCTTTTAAAAACTTTTCCCACCGCCGGTATAAAAACATTATCTGCGGGATATATTCGACATTTTCATAATAATCGGTTTTACGATTAATAATTATAGGTTTAAACTTCAACATCAATCTTCTCAAACTTCACATATGCGTCTTCGGTAGTAAAAGCACTCAACTCACCTTTATAAATTTTTTCTCTTATTGAATTTTGAATACCAAGCATAGCTTCTGCCTGTACACCGTTAATAAAAGTTTCCGATTTTGTCCTGCGGTTAAAATGCTTAAATACTGCTTGTTTTGAAAAAACCATGCCTTTAGGAACTTTAGAAATATCGGTGATTGTTTTTTTATGCGGCTTTTTATAGGCTTTTACAAGTTCTGACTTGAATTCTTTTTCAATTTTCATTTTAATTAGTTCATCCAGCGACGCATTATTCAATAAAATTTGTTCTAAATCTTCTTCTTTCGGTTTCATATAAATTTCCTTTCTTTAAAACGACAGCGCAGATTTCAGCCTGCACCGCCCGACGGGCGGGTAAAGTCGTTCAAATTTTGTTATCATCAAGGTTAGAGATAGTAATAATCTTTGCAGGCTTGTAACCGTCTTCCGTTTTAGAATTAAAACCGAGGTATTTGCACAGACTTTCAAGAGCCTTCAAGGCAGCGGAAGTGTCACGCAGTTTTTTCCTGCCCGTAAAATTTCCTTCTTTGTCAGTAATATCTTCTTCTTCCAGAGAAAATTCTGCAATCTGTAAAAGCTTTTGAATGACATATCCTTTATCAACTCTTAGCGAATTTATACGGCCTTTAAGCCTTATTTTCATTTCTTTAATAACCGAGTTATTTGAAAGCAGACGGTTAGCGGTATCTTTTAGATTACGGGATTTATATCCTGCAATTTTTGCGGAAAGTTCACCGTCAACAGTTTTTATGTATTCTTCGATAAAATTTATTTGTTGTTGGGTTAATCGTTTCATTGTTTATAATTATTAACATTTCTTATCATAATTTGTGTTTTTACTAATAACGTGCTATAATAAACATGCTATTTATATTTCGGCTAGTGTAAATCTTAACAGGGGGGAATGAAAAATAACTTCCTGTTTTTTTTGCGGATTTTTGTAAGAGTGAGGACACTAAAATGACCAACCACACGGGAATTGACATTTATCGTGTCACAAAGATGTGCCTCAGGCACCCGGATTGCGAACAGATTGAGCCGGCTGAAACAAAGTTTCGCAGGCGAGACTCTGTGAGCATGGAGCAAATCCAAGACAGCGGATTTTTACAAGAGTGAGGACAAAGTCCTAGTTTCTGTGCATTTTTATGTCCGGTGTATATTCTGCATCAACCGCAAGTTTTGAGCGCAGATTAGCCAGAGCATCTTTATACATTGAAAGCCAGTAGCTGAATCTGATATGCTGAGGGTTACCTTTTAATCGCATACAAGTTCCATATACAAGCACAGGTTCTGCAAAAACTTCCGGTATAACAGAATAATCATTTTCGGATTCCAGAAGTTCTTTTTCAGCTCCTTCTTCAGATTTTGCAAAATTTGACGTATAGTATAAGATTTCAGCCTTTTGTGGTTTATCAAACACAGGAAGTAAAATTTTATCATTAAATGTTGTATATGTATTAGCAGGTTGGGAATTTATAAAAAATTTTTCAAAGTCATCAATGTAGTTATATCTCTTACCATCAATCAATAAAGAAGCTATTTTCCCGTGAATCGGATTAACTATATCAGATGTGTTCTCAGGAATTTGAAGTTCGGTTTTTCTTAATAAAAAGTTCCATTTCTCTGAATTACAAATCTCGTTGTTTAATATATTTATAATATTTTTAATTTTCAAATGCTCATTCTTAGTCAATTCCGTAAAAGAATAAACCTGCTTGTAATTCAACTCGACAAGACATTTGTTTATTAACTCAAAATAGTTCATATCATCTCCTTTTTTCCGCAAATGCAGACGGCCTCAGAGGCCGCCGCAGTCACGGATAATTTGCTCAATTACTTGATTAAGCCCTTACGGAGCTGTTCCATAATTGCTTTTTCATATTTGGCAAATTCTGCACCACTCATTTTGCCGATTTGCTCACGGGTAAAGGCCCTTGTCTTAAAATCATCAAAATTAGAGTTTTGTGCATTTGCTCTCAATCTCTGTTTTGCGATTTCATTCTGATTATTTAATGTCTTTTCGTGAGCTGATTGTTTTAAATATCTTTCGATTGCGCTGTTTTCAAGCTTCTCAATCATTCCGGATATTAAGGAAATCTCGTCTTTATCACCTTCAAATCCGGAACGTTTCAGATATTCCAACACCTCAGCCCTTCCGTCTTTATTAAAGAATCCGGAATTTTCGGCTTCAAATTCTGCAAATGCAGTATTTTGAGGCTGAATTTGAGCTTCTCCCATATTACGGTTGTTAACCATGTCATACGCCTTATTTATTACATAGTTCACTAAATATTGTCCTTGCGTATTGTCGATAACTCCGTCATCAACAAGTTTTTGAATTCTCCGGATATCGTTTACGACAATACTCTTTACATCATACTCAGGGATTAGCTGCTGAGTTTGAGGAAAACCTGTCTGTTGCTGTATTTGACGATTACCGGCAGAAGACAAGCCACCTTTTAATATATTTTGCATTTGTTCGTTATTCATAAGTTTCTCCATCTGTTTTTTGATTCAAAGAATTCATGTATTCAACTGCAAATTCAATAGAATCATCAATAAATCCTGATAAAAGTACTGCTATAAAGCTTTTTAAAAACGACGGCACCGGTAGTTTTGATGTAACATAATCTATTGCCATCTTCTTTTTTAACTGTCCGGTTGAACTGCCAAGAGTTTTTTCAGCTATAGCAACAGCACTTTGAGCCAGTTGTTTTATAGCATCTTTTAAGTGTTTAAACATTTTCTTCCTTTCTTATAAAAGTACCTTTAACCTTCCTTAAAAATAAGGATTTTTATATGGATTAAAGGTACTTTTCGGGGTAATCATAAGGTTTTAACCTTGAGAAGTCGGTGTTGTAGCTTCCGTAGGTTCTGTAGGTTCTGTTGGAGAGGTAGGAGCTGTTGTAGAAACCGATTTCACAACCATTTTAGCAAGAGCTTTAGGTTGAACAGTTTTTGCACCGTAAAGATATAAACCTCTGATTAAGTCAGAAAAACTATCTTTATCACGTAAGCTTTCAATTTTAGCAAGCTGAGAAGCAAATGTAATCGCATCATTTGTACCTGCAAGAACATAGTATTTTCCTGAAACATCAGTCAAATTTGTACTTACAAGTACATCCATGCCTGCAATTCTTCCGATTGCACCTTCTCTGAGTGTCTCATCAGCAACATTATGGGCACCGATAAATTCAGAACTTTGCAGCAGATAAGATTCAATAGTAGGGTTAATTACAACCCAAGGACGCTTGCCTGCAGAAACTGCATTTGAATTTTTCAAGCACAAAGCGAGTTTTACAAATTGTGAATATATAGTTGTTTTGTCGAGAGTTACAGGAGCTGAATCAGACCCGACTACGTTAGCAGTGTCAACGTAAGCATGTTGAGACAATAAATATGCATCCTGTACTTCTTCTATAGCTTTTTTGGCATTTTCAAGATGTGCTTCCATAATATCGGTATTTGATTGAACTTGAGCAACATCATTAATTTTGAATGCAAAGAATTTTTTCTGGTCGATAACTAAATCGGTTGAAGTAGGTTCTAGTTCAGAATAAGTAATATTACCGCTGCCCACTGTAGCGACACTGACAGCAGCAGGAGTAATAATCTTTACTGAATCACCCTGATTTTTAATTTCGCCTTCATAATTTCTGTTAACGCACTGAAGCATAACGCATTCTTTTTGAAGCATTGAATTTAACTTCTGGCTCCAAATCTCAGGAATGAATGCAGAGTAAGAATTTGTTGTGTGTGTGCTCATGATTTTTGTCCTTTCTTGTTTATTTATATATAATGCCGAGTGGTGCATTAATCGTCGTTATAAATTTCTCTGAACTGAAGTCCTATAATAGCGCATGAGGAATCGGCAGCTTCACCGGATACACAGAGCTGTACAGCATAATTTGATTCGGATATTTCAGCTTTTTCAAGAGTATCCCTGTTTACAGGCCATATAGGGGTATTCTCATCATCTTTAGCCCAGTGACAAGGCAGAGAATCAGAAGTTTTTTCATCAGCCCAAATTAAATGTTCAAAATGCATTGAATATATTTTTTCTGTATCATCAGGGTATTCACTGTCATAATCTTTATATACAGAAAAATCAAATTTGTTATCATAAGATTCATCAAGAATAAAATAGAATTCATCAATTATTTTTCTATGTTGTATAGAACCTAAAGCAAGAAATGGCGATTTCCACATAAATTTTATAGGTTGACCGTCAAAGGAGCTTCCATAATCTTCACGATAAATTTTTCCGGTAGAGTCTGCTGTTATAATATAATCATTAAATATACAGGCACAGCTTATATCTTGAGGCACAATCCTCTTATACCAGGATTTATTTACATAGTCGTTAATCCATATAATGTGGAAATAGTCATCATCTGTGTATGGAAAGAAATACCATACCTGATTGCGATTTTCATAATGAAGACTAAAAGCTTCTGCCATTCTCACTTTATTAAAACTTTTAAATTCCTCTTTTATATTTTTGGAAATCTCAGAACCAAGCTGTATCTGGTTTAACTCACCTACCTGTTCCAGAGCAAATATTCCACTGCTAAGAAAATACTGTTTGTTTTCTACAT
>DVIU01000100.1 GCA_018711035.1 Candidatus Scatousia excrementigallinarum | reverse complement strand
GATGATATGCCTTTTTAGCGTTCGCTTGAGATTTTTGATTGAACGCATCGATTTTCTGCGCAAGCCTGTCGCTGACAAACTTCTGCATTGTGAGCACAAAGGCGCCGTCCTGTGGCACACAAGTAAATTCGGCATAGTCGTCCACAACAACGTCATCGAGGATCTCTTTCAAATCGCGCAATTCTATCTGCACCAAAGTGCTGTCATCTTCGCGTATAAATTTCTCAATGGCTGCCTTGTCCGTGATATCCACATAATAGACGATGACTTTTTTCACAGAAGGATCAAGCTCGGGGATCGCCTCATGCAGAATACGATTCATCAGCACTTCATCCAAAAGTTTTGTCGTGCCGTCCATCAAATTCGGCACATAAACAGGGATCATGCCGAGTTTGCTATCGGAGATCGCGCCTTCCCAAAACGCATCGAGAGAATCCTCGTTCTTCAACCCGGGAATGAGCGACTTGATTTTATCCATCGTCTGTACGGGATTTCTGTAGAGGGAAACGCCGTCTTTGATTTCAAGCAAATCAAATTGCGCGCCGTCCGCTTTTAACCTGTCGCGCATGGTCTGCACAGAATTGATACCAATATCACAGGTTATAAATTTTCTGTTGAGTTTATTTGCTACCGCCGCCGTCACTCCACTGCCGCCAAAAAAGTCGGCAACAATCATGCTCTCATTAGAAGACGCTTTGATAATACGCTCTAATAAAGCTTCCGGTTTTTGAGTTGCATAATCAAATCTATCACCAGCCTGGGAATTTACAATAGAAATATCTGTCCAAACACTATCAACAAGCACCCCTTCTATTTCATCCAAATAAATTTTATATCTATATTTTCCACCAGAAGTAATGATTAAACGATTTTCTGCTCTTAATCGATCTATTGTCTCTTGAGAATAAGTCGCTAATTCTGCATCTTTGTAAAAACCTCTCTCATCGCTATTCTTAAATCGCTTCCTAATTTCCTCTTTAGGATACGGTAAATATACCTGAGTAAAGCAATACTCGTCTGCCACTTTATATAAATAAATGGAATCATGGTCTGCCCCATATCTTTTTGCTCGAGCCTTGGCGCTTCCAGAAGTGGCGCGTTTCCATATTATTTCATTGATAAAATTATCTTCGCCAAAAATTTCATCCAACAGAATTTTGACATAATGCCCGATATGCCAATCCAAATGAACGTAGATAGACGCCGTATCACTCATAACCGATTTTATGGCGACAAGATTTTCGTACATCCAGTTGAGATATTTTTCTTTGTCCCAAACGTCGCCATACATCTTCTCTTCAAAGGCTTTCAAATCATCATCTTCCATCTCTTCTTCTGCCTTTGCAATCGCTTCTGCAACTTTCGGATTGCGGCGAATATAGACTTTTTTGGCGTAGTCGGCACCACTGGCAAAAGGAGGATCGATATAAACGAGATCGACTTTTATGCCTTTTTCCCGAAGATAGGCGCAGGCAGAGATACATTCTCCGCGAACGATTATATTGCCGTCTGCATTTTCTCCGATGGTTTCCTGTTTTTCCACTTCATAATAGGGCATCCCGCGGCGCAGTTTTTCTTTTACGTCATAATTGCCCTTATACCGCAGTGTCCGCGTAAAATTATCTAAAATCGCCTGACCCTCAATGGGCTCCGGAAAATAGGGTATGTACTTAATCGGCATTTTTATTTTTCTCCTCTTTTGATGCGCCTGTTGAATTATTTAAAGACGAAATATGTTGTCTCAATTTTTCCATCATAGTATTCAAATCTTGTCTGATTTCCGATGTCCTCAAAAAACACTCTGTAACTTTATCATCGGAAGAATGTCTGACCTGATATTGGAAAAACCAGTTTATTTGAATAACGCATTTTTGCTTAATTGCTACAAACTCATCAAATATAGTTTTTGCGATAAAACATGCATATTTATTTACCGCTAAATTAGCCTCGTTGAAGCTAGATTCGCATTTTTTATAAAGTTGCAAATGATATTCCTGTTTTGATTGCTCATCTGGCGGTTCAAAATATATGCCCTCCGGAAACAAATTCATTACGTCAAAAACCATAGTAACAAACTTTTCGCAAAGCTCTTTATAAATTGAAAACTCTGTATCAAAGCGCATCTTGCTTATGTGCAGACGATTTTCATTCTCATATTTGACCTGCAGCTCTCTTTTTGTATTGCGGATTTGACAGTAAGCTACATACCACGCGGCAAATGCAGCGATTGCCGCAGGCGCCATTGAAATCAATAAACTTTGCCACCATGTAACCATTATGATTTATCCTCTTTTTTTAGCGTAATTAAAAAGCGTATAATATTACCCGTCTGATACAGCAAATACTCAAGCACATTTATACTTGACTTATCATGATGCTTGGCATAGTTGTTGTTATAATTGGTAAACGAATCAAGCAGTTTATTGAAATCGTTTGCAATCTCTGCAGGGATACCGTGAGATTTTAAATAATCTCCATATTCTGATTTGTAATTTTCTAAGCTTTTACTATTATTAAAAAATTCCTGAAAAAAAGTTTCAAGTGCTTTTCGTAGGGAATCGGCAACCTCACTCGCAGTTTCTTCTGTTGCCGAACTATAATCTTTCAAAGCCTTTATAAAGGCTTTATGCGCAAGTGGATATCCTTTTAACCATTCCAACGGCTGTGATACAAGGGCATCGTCGAGTTCTTTTGCTCCGCGAGAAAGTATAAATACTTTTTCACCATCTTCTAAAAATTCAAAATCTAGCTCGGATTCTGATGCCCAAAAACTAATTGCTTTTTGCCATTGCTTTCTTTCAGGGGAATTTGTTTTACTTGCATTTAACAGAATAGTAAAGTAATATAGAAATCTGTTTAAATCATTTGTTTCTTTTTTAAAAAAATCAAAAACTACTTTTGACCTTTCAGCATAGGAGCTAAAATATTCCGGAACAACTTTTATTCCTGCATTAAAGCAAAAATTATTGAATTCTTCTGCGGATAAATAGTTATCTAATTCAATAGATTCCGCAAATCCTATATATGCTTTGGCTAAAAACAACTTTATTTTTTCTTCATCCGAAAAATTCAGGCCTAAAATTTTTCTATAATCTTGGTAAGTCATCTTTTATTGCTCCGTAAAAAATCTTTCAACCAAATTTGTTGTTTTTATAATTCTTTCCTTATCTGTCATGCTGTCTTCCAAATATAAGTAGTCAAATTTTTTGTAGCCGAACAGTTCGTTATTCTTTTGCAGAAAATCTGTTTCGGTAAACTGCCGTTTTTTTGCAAAG
>DVIU01000099.1 GCA_018711035.1 Candidatus Scatousia excrementigallinarum | reverse complement strand
CGTCAAAAGAAAATGTAATTGCTCTCTCCAATATTAGTTTATCTCTTGATAAAAACGGACTTGTTTTTATTGTGGGGCAGTCAGGCAGTGGTAAAACAACTTTTCTGAACCTCATCGGCGGATTGGATTTGGCTGATCAGGGAGAGATTTCTATTGAAGGAAGTGTTTTAGGCAAAGACATTTCGTTGGAGAAGTACAGGCAAAATTATGTCGGGTTTGTCTTTCAGGAATATAATCTGCTGGAAAATTTAACCGTCTATGAAAATATAGCTATCGCCGTATCCAGCTGCCCCAAAAAGCAATTGGGGCAAAAAATAGCCAGGGTCTTAAAGGAAGTCGACCTGAGCGGCTACGAAAAGAGAAGAATAAACGAGTTGTCGGGCGGGCAAAAACAGAGGGTTGCAATTGCCAGAGCCTTGGCGAAAAACACTTCCATTTTGCTGTGTGACGAGCCTACGGGAAATCTCGATAGCGGCACGAGCAGAGAAATATTCAATTTGCTCAAGAAAATCTCTGCTGAAAAAGCCGTGGTCGTCGTTTCGCACAACGAAGAATTGGCAAGGCAGTACGCCGACAGGCTGATAACAATTTCCGACGGGAAAATTATATCCGACCGGCAGTTTTCAACTCAAAAAACGGACGGGAAATTTAGCGGGAAAACAACGGTCAACAACGTGCCGTTCAGGAGCAAATTAAAACTCGGATTTAAAAATTTATTCAACCAAAAATTCAAAACGCTCATTTCCTGTTTGTTGCTGGTGTTTTCATTGACAACCGTGTGCGCCATGCAAATTTGCCTCGGCTATAATTCCGAGCACAGCATTGCGCAAACTCTGTCGGGTGAAAACACGGTTGTCGTGCTCCAGAACAATTCGACCGACGGCGTATCCAACACCGCGGAGAGATACCCCATTCAGGCCGATTTGTCCCAACATATTGCGCAGGATAGCTTTTTCGACGGCTACCGCACCATACACGGCACGGTATTTGTTGCGGGCGGCGCAGATACAGGCAGGGAGTTTTACGCAAGCAGCAGTCTGGGCGACGGCGAAGCTTACATTTCCGATTATTATGTTAATATAATTATCAACTTAAACGACGCCTACGGCCATCTGTCCTACACGGATTACGAGGATTTATTGGGGCAGGAAGTTGTGTATCAGAACACCGTACTCTTTGAGATTGCGGGCGTATTCAAAACCGACTACAGGGAGTATCTGGACGAAAGGGGCAACCAGAGGGAGGATAAGATAGCCGGGTTCGAGGACAGAAGAAGTTACATAACCACATATAACTATAAGCTCAACTATGAATACAATGTTATATATACCACACTTACCACCTTCAATGGCATGTATATAGGCATAAACAGCAGTGGCTATCGTCAGGACGAGGGCTATCATATCTATATGGCCGAAGCCGACTATGGCGCGACCCTTTCGAATATCAATATCTATAACAGCGACATGGTATCCCTGCAATATTTTGATAATTCGGGATATTTGATTTCAACCCGACAGGGCGACATCGGAGAGGGGGTGCAATTTAGGGAGCTTAAGGACGACGAGATAGTTGTAAGCGACGAACTATATAACTACATTTTCGGGAGCAATATAAATTGGGAAAGCTTCAGAATGAACTACCAACACGGGATAGACAGCAGCAATTATTATGTTGACGGACTGTCAAACCTGGGCAGGACGGTCGATATTTTAATTGAAGATTCCAACGGCAATGTCGTGGTTGACGTTTCGCACAAAAAAATAGTCGGCGTCGATTCAGATACAAGCTATGATATGGAGGGCGAGGTTGTTTATTCCGTTCATGGAACAAGGGAGTGTTTTAACATTGCAAACACCGACCTTGCAGAGCACTATGTTTCGCAACTACAATGGAGCGCCTTGGGCAATAAGGAGCAACTGCTGAAGGAGTTAAGGGAGGACTCAATAGTGGTGGCGGGCACGCAGGCCATGCTCATCTACGAAAAGGAGTATGTTATAAGTCAGTTGAGCTATTTTTTGATCGCCATTGCCGTCGTCCTTGCAATTCTCACCGTAATTTCAACAATCAATCTGGTCAACGCCAAAATTCGGGACAATCAAAAGGAGATTGGCATTTTAATGGGAATCGGGTTTAACAACAGGGACATAATCTTTATATACCTCTTTTCAATGATATGCATGCTGCTGTTCTCCTTCCTAATAACTTTGGGCGTTATATATGCGGGCGTATATGTTGCAAATACTTTGCTGCAGACAGTTCAGTTCACAAACATTTTATATTTTGACGTAAATGTATTTACCTATCTTACAATACTGCTTGCGGGGCTCATAATGGTAGTTTTTAGCTTTATACCTCTCTTGAAATTATCCAACAAAAAGCCCATAGATATAATAAAAAATCAGTAAAAGGAGAACTTTAAAATGAAGCGCATGTTTGCCGCCGCGTTGATATGTTTTACGTCGCTTTGCTGCCTTACGGGGTGCAATTTGAAGCTGTTGAATAGCGACGTAATTGACGAAAACTTCTTTATCCAGGTTATAGATGAAGACAATATTGCACTCGGAAACGTGAAAACTTATCCGCAGTCGGGGGCGGTTTTCTTCCCCGAACGCATTCAGGGTTATACCGTTTCGCAAATCGGATTTAATAGCGGTTTAGGCTTTGGCGGGAACGGCTATTTATATACGGTTAACTTAAATGGAAAAAATATTGAAAGATGTTATTTCCCTCACACTATAAAAGAAATTGGTGATGGCTATATGAAATTATCATCGGGAGATCTGAAGATATTTTATTGCGGTGAAGTGGTCGATTTAGGATATTTTCGCCCGAACCGAGATACTGCGATATATGTACCTGCTGAAAACTATGAGGCGTTTAATAATGTATTATCAGAAGGTTATAGCCAAAATTTATTAAAGGCAAATGTTTCCTACCATTTGAATTATAATGGAAACAATTATTACTATATCGACTATTACGAAAATGGTGAGAAGATCTCATACATTCCGCCAATTCCGCAAAGAGACGGATATACATTTGGAGGCTGGTTTAAAGAAGCTAATTGTATAAATGAGTGGAATTTCGATACCGACACATTGCAGATTTCTGAAGAAACACAAGAAATACAATTATATGCAAAGTGGATAGTTGGACAGCAAGTCGAAAATTAATGTGAATATTCTTTTTCGACACATTCCCTATGAAATGGAACAATTAAATGATGAAAATTATGGTCTAATCGATTCAGAACACTTGTTAAGTATTAAAATGACAGCTTTTTTGTACTACCAAGACATTACGGTGAGGATTCCGTAAATAAAAAGACCTTTAATTTTTGAGGTCTTTTTATTTTTAACTAATTTAATATACAATTAAAATATTATGTAAACTAAAAGGAGCAGTTTTTCTGCTCCTTTTTGTATATCAAAAACCCCGCGATAGTCGCGGGGTTGAAAAGAGGTTTACCGATGAGTCTTGAAAAAAAGACTCCGATTGTGTAAAATAAGAACTGACCTGCCAGTCAGAAAAGGAATACACAATCG
>DVIU01000098.1 GCA_018711035.1 Candidatus Scatousia excrementigallinarum | reverse complement strand
TACATTGTTTCTGCGAACCGTCTGCCCCATACAATATGTTCCTAAAAACAATATTACAGCTACGATAAAAAATTTTTTCATACAGCACCTGACATTATTATAACCTTAATCAGTCTCTAATTCAATACCTTACCCGTTATTGGTATAAACTGGTAATGAATTTTATTATCTTGAGAGTGTGACGGGATTTGCTGAAGAGTGGTGTTAAGTGCCTCTGTAAATTCACTGTTTGTACCAACATTATAATAAGTGCCTCCGCTCTCGTCCGAAAGACATTTTAGCTTATTAGAACCGGATATCATAATTACATCAATGACAATATCCGACCGTTCCGCCATAAGTTTTCTCACAAAGTCGCAGGGGTTTCCGCCGCAGGTATCTTCACCGTCTGTTACAAGAATTATTTTCTTTTTGGCTTTATTGTAAAATGATGAAAAGTCATTATTAACTGTTTTTTTTAAAGCATATGTAAGAGGGGTGCTGCTGCCGATTCGCGCGGAATTAAGACCGGCAAGTACTTGTCCCTTATTGTCTTTTTTAGGAAAACTCATAAGTTCCGAACTGGTACAGGATGAAAGGCCAAACGTTGAATCCTGCCCGAAAACGCGAAGTCCAACCAGTGCTTTATTTGAAATTTTTGGAAGAATAGTCTGCAAAGTTGATTTAGCAAGATTTATCCATGGTCTCATACTGCCGGAATAGTCAACAACCAATTCTACAACAGTTAAATCTACAGAGGCTTGAACAAGATTTTTCTGCTTATAAACCGTTGGAGAATATACATTATATTTTTTAGATTTCGCCTGTGCATATAAATTTGTTCCCAAAAGAAAACACAAAACTATAATCAAAAACTTTTTCATAACCATCAATATATATTATTTTCTTAATAAATGCAACGTATTGTTTACAAACCGCAGTGAAATACAGTATAATACCAATTAATGAAAAAGGGTATAAAAAAATTATTCAGCATATTTTTAATTTTTCTATTGTTTGCAAACAGTGCGATTGCCGAAGAATACGCACGGCTTTATAATATCCGCGATATAAATGCACAAAGAGCAGAGCAAATTATAACCCCGTTTCTAAAGTTAACAGGATTTCGCACAATATCAAAAAACAACTTTTATATTCTGGAAAATCCTGCAATGAATATATACACCGTATTAGCCCTAAAACCTAATGGTAAAGACTGTTATTACTACTTTCTTTCCAATGAAGATTCCGACTTAAATAAAAGAATACTTGACAATTTTGATAAATACGGTTTCAAGAAAAAACGGATGAGAAATAAGGCATTTTTAACATTATTCCGCAGTGAAGCCTCAGATTTTCTTGCAGGCAATGCCACGGGGATAAAGGCTGTCTCTAATGAACAGGACATAATCAATTTAGAGCTTCCGGCAGAAAAAGAAGAATACGATTTTAGTGATGAAGCACAGGCAAAATTTGATACAAGAACAGCCGCAATTACACCGCAAATGCAGCTTACACTGCCTCAGAAACCCTTAATAGCTGCACAAAAACAAAATGTACTTAAAGGTTCCATTGTTCATATAGAAGCAGGTCAGCAATTTGACGCAGTACTATCATCTACAATAAGCTCGGATAGCATTGCAAATAACGACAGGGTTTCCGCCCAGCTTGAAGATAATTGGATTGTAAACGGTATACTAATTGCTCCGGCAGGAAGTATTCTTAACGGAAGCGTAGTAAATTCAAGACCGGCACAGTTTGCAATGGGGGACGGGAGAATAGGACTTGTATTTAACCAGATTCTTACTCCTGATGGAAAAGTGATAAATCTTACAACCAATGAAGTCCGCATTGTAGGGGAATCTTCCAGGGCATTGAGAATAGCAGGCAGAACGGCCGGCGGAGCACTGGGCGGACTTTTGCTCGGGGCACTTTTTCTTATAGGCGGAGCTGATCCCGGAAGGGCACTCGCAAGCGGCGCTGCAATAGGAGGAGCCTTCGGAGCGGCATCGGCAATAATGACAAAAGGGGAAGATGTTCACATTCCTGAAGGAACTATTTTACAAATCCTGCTCGCAGAACCTATGACCGCACAACCTTATATTCAATATAACTAAAGGGAAATTATGACACTTACAATCATTTCTTCAAAACAGGAAAAAACATTTAAAAATAAAGATTTTATTACAATTGGCAGTAATCCGCAGTGCGATTTTTATATTGATTTGGACGAAAATTGCATGTTGACGGTTCATTTTGATAAAACCGGATCAAAATGTGTTATAACAAACAATTTTCCTAATAACAAAATTCTTTTCAAGGGTAAACCTGTAAAGGAACGGATAGTATTTGACAACATTTGCAAATTACTTATTGCAGACAGCGAAGAGTTTATAAGTATGAGGCTTACGCCGGATGAACAGACGCAAAATACTCCAACAGAGAATATTGTTCTGACGAAAATCGAGAAAAGAAAATCCGATTTAGAAAAATACAGAATAGCAATAACAAAACAAATTGCATTTTCTGTAAGCGACATAAAAAAACGCCTCTCAATGAGTTTAAAAACAGGAATATTCTTAAATATAGCATTATTTATAAGTTCTGTTATAACAGCATTCGGAATAACAAATTATCTTATGGGACTGCCGGTTGAGATGAGTGCAAACTTTACCAATATGCCGACTAATATAAAAATATTGTTTTTATTTTCTCTTGCCGTCTACGGAATTTCTTTGATATTAAAGCAGGGAATATATCTGGTATTACAAAATATCAATAAGACAGAATCTAAATTTGCCCAAAATATAATGCTAATCCTTTCGGGAATATTTATGGCTGCTTTTTATACAATAAATTTGATTTATTATATGAATCCTCAGGGAAGAATTGTATTTGCAGCATTAATTTCACTGTTTTTCACGGGCTTAAACATAACTCTTGCTATCGGAAGCGGCTATTTTAAATACAATAACAGTTCTCTTTCTATGGAACTTGACAAATATGAATTCAGAGAAGACTTTGAAAGAATACTGAATGAATATCAAATCTGGATTTCGCGCTATATAAACAGTCTGGGTGAAAACAAACTAAATTACATTAAAGATAAAATGTTTCTGAGGCAAATTAAAGGAGCCTTAGAAACCCTAATAGGAATTCTAACTGCACCGTTTCTTGCTTACGGAGTTTCTAATACTCTTGCAATGTGTTTTCCTGAAGCCGCAGGCTGGATAAGAATTTCAGGATTACGTTTCAGTCCTGTATTTCTTGTACTTGCAACAATGCTGATTATTTTCGCATTTTTCTCTTTTGTAAACGCATTTGTATGCGGCAGAAAAATCTCCGGCTCGGATGTTATAAAACTCGACGGTTTCAGGGACTATCTCTCTCATGGAACAGATATTTACGGATTGGAAAACATAAGAAAAATCAACCTTGAAAAAAAACGCTCATTAATAATCGGAATTGCGATAATATTTATAGAATTTTCGATGAACACCTCCTACTTTATGACGGAAATGGGAGGGGAATTGCAGGGAATACTTTTAAGCCTGGTAGCAGCACTTGTACCAACTGCATTATTAATTGCAGAAACTTATATGCTTAGTAAAACAAAATATGATATTTATGTAAGCGACAGCCTGCTTGCAAAATTGGACAGATAATGAACAGAATAATAATACTTATTGCTATATCACTAATAATTATAACGGCTATTACGGGAATCATCAAACCCAAAATTTATAAACCCGTAAGATTTTCCGCTGCCAATATGGGGCTCGAGAACCTCAACCAGGAAATAGTTAATACAAAGTCGCCGATTATTGAAGACTCTCCGGTTGAAATTACGGAAGCTGTTATAAAACCTGAGATACCCCAAAACAAAATCAAAGATCAAAAAATTAAAATAAAACCTCAAAAATCCGAATTTAAAGAAAAACAGATAAAACCCGAAACAAAAAAAACAAAGACAGAACAAACAACAATAAAACAAGTTCATCTGCCTAAGTCGGTTCAGGATATAGTCAACCAACAACCAACACCCCCGCAGACAACACAAAAACCGGCTGAAATTATTAAAGAAAAAGCACCTGAGGGGACTCTTCCTAAGAAAGAAGAACCTAAAACTGTTCTGACAGAGGAAGAAGAAATTATTCTCTGGAACAAATGGCGGAGCGATTTACAAAATCAGGTCATGCGTGATGCCAGAATTGCAGCACCTATGGGAACCCGTTTCCGGTTTTCGTTTACGGTTGATAAATTCGGAAATATATCGAATCTGCGAGTCTGGTCAGATACTTCTTACTATACTCCTCTGGCCGTAGATACAATTAAACCCGTGCTTTTGAGTTATCAGGGTAAAAATATTCTGAAATTCCCGAAAGGAACAAAAAGAATACAAACAAATGTCACCGGCGGCTTTGTAATCTCAACGTACGACAAATACAGCCGTCCGGATGATTATGCAGACGTTGAAAAAATAAGAAGGCTTAGAAATGTTCAAATGTAAAGAATGCGGTTGTGAATTTAAAATAAAACCTGAATATTGTGATTGCGGCAATAATACTTTTGATGAAATCAAAACATCAAAAATAGCCTCAACTCCTGATTTACAACAGATAATATCCGTTATGATATTTATATTGTGTATAATACTATCCATAATTCCCTGGACTATAAAATCTCCAGAAACAAACACAGCTCAACACATACAAAAAACTGAAACAACAACTAAAGAAATACCTGATATAGATGAATTATGGCAGACGCAGCCGATAAACACCACGCGGTCTCTACAGAAAAATACAGTCCCGAAAACTGTTTTACCGCCGGAAAAAGTTGAAGTAAAACCTTTACAAAAACCTATAAAAAAAACACCTTCAGCTTCAACAGCTACAAAACCTCAAAATGCTGCCCCAAAACCCGTAAAAAAGCAGCAGCAGGTAAAAACAGTTTCTAAAAAACCGCCTGAAATTGTTAAAAAAGTATCTGATAAAATTTCTAACCCAAAACAGCAGCAAACCGTTTCCAGACCCAAACCGGTTGATATGACACCCCTGATTAATTATAAAAATGAGCTGCGAATCGCACTTTTATCAAAATTAAATATTCCTAATATTCAGGGCACAGGCGATTGCGCGGTGAGTTTTTCAATTGACGGCAGCGGTAAACTTTTAAACCGTGCCTTTGTTTATAAATCTTCTAATAAATCAGTAAATGATGAAGTCTATTATATGCTTATGAGGCTTCCGTATTTTAAAAAACCGCCTGAAATTTATAAAGGTGAAATAATTAAATTGAAATTCTTTTTCAATAATGGTTATTATGAAATAAGTTTCATATAATATCCTGTTGTGGAATGTGCAAAGCGAACAAGATTGAAACTATAAAAGTATGAAAAAATTACTTGTTCAAATCATTTCATTTTTAGCTTTAATAGTATTAATATGCGCAATCCTCTGGCTTGGTATTTATCTTGACAAAGCCGCCCACTATACAAGAATTAAAGCGGAGTTTACAGAACTTGAACCCTTTGCCGCTAACATGCCGGTATTTTTTAAAGGTTTCAAAATAGGAAAAGTAACAGATATACAGCCCAAAGATGATTATACAGCTACACAGATGTCTATAACTCTGTTTCCCGGAGATTTAAATTTTCCCAAAAATATCTATGCAAGAGTCAAAAGTTATAAAGATGATTTTGACTACGTAGAAATAGAACTGCCGGAACTTGCCTCTGAAACTCTTTTAAAAGACGGAGATTTGATTAAAGGAAAAAGCAGCGTGACGTTTGAATCACTTATTCAAAAACAGGCTGAAAGCGGTTCCATTGATTTGATTATTGAAACACTGGGCGATGTTATGGTGAGCATTAATAATGCCGTTCAACAGGCTGACGGTCTGCTTTCTGATGCAAGAAAAACGTTAAAATCAAATCAAAATTATATTACGCTGACAACAAAAAATCTTTCAGAAGCAACAGGCTCGTTATATAAAACAACTGTTAAAATTGACGGCTCGGTTAATCAGCAAACTCTTGACAATACAATGAAAAACCTTGAACAAACCACAAAAAATATGCAGCAGATAACCAGAAACATTGACTGCGCGACAAGAAATCTTACAGACACAATGAATCAGGTTAACGAGATATCCGAAAATATCAACGGTATTACAAACGGCGTGAATTGCACAATGAAAAAACGCTTCGGAGGATTTAGATTAATCTTCGGAAAAGCCGACCAATGCTGTACAAAATGCCGTAAATAACTTAAGTTAAACAACGCCCTGAGCAATCATTGCTTCTGAAAGTTTCAAAAATGATGCAATGTTTGCCCCTGCAACATAGTTATTTTTAAGCCCGTATTTTTCTGCGGCGTCTTTACATGAATAGAAAATATTTTTCATAATAGTTTCTAATTTTTTATCAACTTCTTCAAATGTGTAATAAAATCTCATGCTATTCTGGCTCATTTCAATTGCAGAAGTTGCAACCCCGCCTGCATTTGCAGCCTTTGCAGGTGCAACAAGAACACCGTGTTCAAGCAAATATTCAATTGCTTCCATTGATGTAGGCATATTTGCGCCTTCTCCGATTGCAATTACACCGTTCTTTACAAGCGTTTTTGCCGATTCAATATTCAATTCGTTTTGAGTAGCACAAGGCAGTGCAATATCGGTTTTAATATTCCAAATCGGAGAAGCATCGCCTGTACGTTCAATATATTCCGCAAAAGGATTTGTATGGAGATAATCCTTAATCCTGCCGCGTTCTACTTCCTTAATTCTTTTTATAGTTGCAAGATCTATCCCGTCTTTATCATAAATACATCCGTTTGAATCACTCATTGCAACTACTTTAGCACCAAGCTGCTGTGCTTTTTCACAGGCATAAATAGCAACATTTCCCGAGCCGGAAATTGTAACAGTTTTGCCATGCAAAGACTGGCTGCCGTTATTTTTAAGCATTTCACGCATAAAATAAATCAATCCATACCCTGTAGCCTCGGTTCTTGCAAGAGAGCCTCCGTAAGAAAGGCCTTTTCCTGTTAAAACTCCGCCTTCGTAAGCATCTTTAATTCTCTTATACTGTCCGAAAAGATATCCTACCTCTCTTGCGCCCACACCAATATCACCTGCCGGAACATCGACATCCTGACCAATATGTCTTTGAAGTTCCGTCATAAAGCTCTGACAAAATCTCATAACTTCATTATCTGATTTTCCTTTAGGGTCAAAGTCGCTTCCGCCTTTCCCTCCTCCTATAGGAAGACCTGTGAGGGCATTTTTAAATACCTGTTCAAAACCTAAAAACTTTATAATACTCTGGTTTACACTAGGATGAAATCTTAAACCGCCTTTATACGGCCCGATAAGACTGCTGAACTGAACACGGTAACCTCTGTTTATTATTATATTTCCGTTGTCGTCTATCCATGGAACCCTGAATGAAATAAGCCTTTCCGGTTCACACATACGTTCAAGAATAGCCTGTTTTTCAAATTCCGGATGGTTTTCAATAACAGGTTCCAGAGCTCCGTAAACTTCGCCTACTGCCTGTATAAATTCTTTTTCGTGTTCATCTTTTATCTTAACATTATTCAAAACTTTTTCAATATATTTATTCATAATCATCCTTTACATTTAGTAAATTTATTATACACTTATTTTTATATTTTGTAAAATATGAATAAAAATATGTTAAAATAGAATATAAATAAGGAGAAATTTATATGTTTGAGAAAATGGAAAAATTTCAGCTGGTAATTTTATCAGTTGTACTTGCGGCAGGCTTGATATTTTCGACATCGCTTGCAACGAGGAATTTGTCAAAAGATGTCATTACAGTCACCGGTTCTTCCTATAAAACAGTAACATCCGACAGCGGACGGCTTGAATTTAGAATTATGTCAAGAAAACCGACCAAAGCTGCGGCTTACGATACTATTACAAAACAAATTCCACAGGTAAAAGAATTTATTAAAGCAAAGGGTTTTCAGGACTCAGAAATAGAGATAAAAGCACCTAACGGATATTACACATATAAAACTCTGCCTAATGGAAATACAACAAATGAAATTGAATATTATAATATTTCACAGCCTATGTATGTCACATCAAAAGATGTTCAAAAAATTAAAGAACTTTCAACAGAACTTCAAACATTAATCAACAAAGGCATAGATATTGATGCTTATAATCCTGAATATTTCTACTCAAAACTTGCTGATGATAAAGTGGAAATGCTCGGAGAAGCAACTAAAGACGCAAAAGAAAGAGCAGCTTCCATGCTGAAAGCTACACACAACAGGGTCGGAAAAATCCAATCCGTCAAAATGGGCGTATTCCAGATTACTCCTGTTGATTCAACTAATGTTTCAGATATGGGAATCAGCGATACAACTTCTATAGAAAAGAAAATAACTTCTGTTGCAAATGTAACCTTCCGTATTAAATAAAGGAGATTTACAATGAAAAAATTATTATTATTGTCAGCAATAATTTTTACCGGTTGTATAGTTAGTGCAAACCCTATGCTTCCGCCTCAAATCATGACAGAAGTACAGTCTTTTCAGGGGCAGACTGTTCATGATATGAATTATATCAGGCAGCAGCGTTTTAAGCAGGAAGAATATGACGAAATGAAAGATCTCAATGAACAAAAAGCTAAAAAAAATAAAGAACTTGAAAATCAGGAACCTGCCATAAAAAAAATTTTCGGGAAAAAACCGGCCCGACAAAATGTTAAATTTAAAGAAGAAAACGGGGAAATTAAAATCGAAAGCTCAAATTAAAAAAAAGACGGTCAAATGACCGTCTTTTTTATTTACATTTTTTCTTTCCGTTAAAACTCAGGTCATTACATTTTAAATATTGCATATTTTCCTCAAAAATTACCCATGCTGCACAGCCATACCCGTTCATACGATTTTTGACTTTAAGTGAACATAGATTTTCAAAACGAAACTGTTTAAATTTATCAATATGAGTTAAACCGTATGGAATAAGTTTATTTTCAAAGATTCCAAAAACAAAAATATCAATTCCAAGTGTATTAGGAGCCTTTGCACCATTCAAATCAACATAAATTTCGCCATATTGTGAAGCCTTTGAGAACCACAGGTGATTTATAGTTGAACCATCAGCAAGTACAAGGTGCGGAAGAAATTTTACTCCTGCAAGAGTATGTATGGTGCCATCCAGAGATTTCATACTATAAGGCTCTTTTTCGCATGAAGAATTACCAAACTCGCAGAAACTCAATATATTTAAATATGGCTTCAGATTATAAATAAACTTATTCTTAAATGCGTTTCCTTCTGCATATTCTTCTTCAGAGCTGCCGCCATCAACAATTCCCCAGTCTTCTAACGGCCCGTGCTCATTATAAGCTAACAACATCGCGTTACTTATAGTGCTGTAAAATTTCTTTAATTGCGCGACAGTTTGTTTTTCCTTGTGAGACTGAACCAGTGAAGGTAAAGTCATCGCCGCTACGATACCGATAATGCCTAAAGTAATTAAAACTTCGGCAAGAGTAAAACCGAATTTTGGATAGTGTGCCGTATAATAAAGGGCACCGGTACGTTTCGTCGAACCGGACGTTACTGCGGCTCTATTACCGCCATCTGCCGAATTGACACCGAGAATTCGGGCTAATAGCTTTGAACTATCGAGCCCCCCCCCCCGAAATACGCGCTATTATTGACTTTTGCATATCTTCCTCCTTTTCTCTTCTATATGCTTTTTTATTATAACATATTGAGAAAGATTTTAAAAGCCCAAACTAATTACTTACACCTGCTCTATAGCCGCACCAGGCAGTAACAGCAGGCAAAAGTCTTTCTGCCCCCAATTTTTCAATAAACTTGAATTTTGCAAGAACAAGTGCACCCAGAACATCGTCAAAATTTGCAAGAGCATCCTTAATTGTCAGTTTTCTATCCGGATACAAGTCTTTAGGATCATTAATCTTATTTGAAAGCTCGGCAGCCAGATACATTCCGCCTACGGCACCTATACCGGTCGCGCCAATTTTACAAGGAACATTGTTCAAATGTTTAACTTTTTCTCCAAGTTTAAACAAACCTGCTATAATAACCGGCGGTACGGAACAATTCATAAACTGAAAAACGCCTTCATTTATTTTCCCTTTTCTTGTATGTTCGGGCTCTCCTATCATACCGCCTGCAACACCACCCAAAATAGAACCGGCTCCTATTGTAATAAATTCTTTAAGTCCGTAGTTTATTCTTAAAAGCTGGTTAAGACTCCCGATACCGCCGTTTTGTTTTTTTGCAAAATATACAAGAGGTATAGCTGCACCTGCAACAGCACCAACAGTAGCACGCACTTTTGTAAATGTATCAGCTTCTTCTACATTATGGTAGCGGCGGCTTAAATAGCCCTTTCTAACCCTTTTTTCATTAGGGAAAGAAGAAAACGAATTTAACAGGGGATTATCAGATGTCTGGATTTTATTTATCATATTACTAACTTCGATATACTACACTTGTAATTATAAACAAAACAAATATTATTTAAAGTATAAACTTAACAAAATTATACAAATGCTTAAAAAGTAGTACTCTTAGTGTTTAGAAAAATTACAGAGACAGCCTGCGCAGGCTTCAATTCCCCGCTGTTAACCTTTGAATCAAAAGATATAAACACAGGATAAACAGCCTCTTGAGATTCATTGATATTGCGCGCAGTACTGCTTATATATTCAATCGTTCCATTGAAAGTTTTATCTTTATAACCTGGAACTTTTATGAGAACGTTTTGGCCGGCTTCAAGTTTAGATGATGTATTTTTATCAACATAAGCCGTAACTTTCAAGGTATCAAGGGCCAATAACATAATAGGCTCTCCTGATTGTGTTCTGGCACCTTTTGCCACAAGACTGTTGTCAACAATTCCGTCAATTGGGGCATAAACTTTTTTCAATTCAACTTGTTTAACATTCTGTACTCTTTCAGCTTTTTTTGCTTCTGACAGTGCTGTTTTATAAGCATTCTGGGCATATTTTAAACTTGATAATCTTTTATCATAATCTTCCTGTGAAATAACACCATCTTTATACATAAGAGCGGCGTTTTGGTAATCATCTTCTGCTTTAGTTAGTTTCGCTTTTACAGCAGAAACATCATTTTTTTGAACAGGTGCAGCAAGCTCTTTAGCCGTCTCCGGGAGTTCTATTTCAGCAATAAGCTGTCCCTGTGTAACTTTTTGTCTTGGTTTTACATAAATATCTTTTATTATTCCGGATGAATCGGCTTTTACCTGAAACAGAGCAGGATAAATTATTGCACTGTATGTTTTATCCTTTTTAAAAATTAATGCTGTACATACCCCAAATATTAGTAAAACAAGTACAGAAAAAACAATAATTAATTTATTCTTGCTCATAAATAACCTCATCAATCCGGTGCTGTCACGATACTTTTGGCGGGCAGCTTTCCCTTTTTTATAATAAAAAATTAGCATGAATTAAAAAAAATGACAACTGTAAATAATTGCATGTTGCAAAAACTTGTTTTTTTAAATATTATTTAATCGAATGAGAAAGTATCTTTTAATAGTTTTTATATTCTTAGCAGGTTTTATATGTGCGGGGGCTGATTCATCATATTGTAAAGCTTCTCCTGCCGCTATTTTTCAGGTTCAGGGTTATACTTCAATTACTCAGAACCCGGATTTTACCGACTATGAAAACTATGTAACAAAAGAAAATATAAAAAGCGTAACTGATATTGATAACGGGAAATCTAACCCTAATAATATAAATCAAACTGTAAGTTTCGAGAATTATACCAACAATCACTATTGTGAAAAACATAACACCGGTGTAGTAAATTATATACATAACGAACAGTTCAAAGATATAAAATATAAACTTTATCCCAGAGCTCCATAATTTTTTCTCTTTTAATTTAATTAGTATTATAAAAATTAAAAATTGGAGAATTTAGAAAATGGACATATTAAATTTTGTTCAGGCACATAGTGTCTGTATATCAGCAACAATTTTACTCATATCCTATGTCTTTATTGCTCTGGAAAAAATTCCTAAAGCAACGGTTGCACTGCTTGGTGCGGTTGTTACCATACTTCTTGGACTTCTCAGCCAGACAAAATATATTGACGGAAATGTGAATAATCTTTATTTTATAAATTATATTGATTTTAATGTAATATTTTTACTTGTATCAATGATGATTATTGTAAGCATTGCAACAAAAAGCGGCATGTTTAACTGGGTGGCAAACGAACTTTTGAAGCATACAAAAGGGAAACCGATACATATTTTATTTGTTTTAGGTCTGTTTACTGCAATTACATCGGCATTTTTAGATAACGTTACCACTGTTATTTTAATTATGCCAATAACATTCTATATCGCTAAGAAACTGGATATAAATCCTATTCCTTATTTAATAACAGAAGTTTTCGCATCAAATATCGGCGGAACAGCTACTCTTATAGGAGACCCGCCTAATATAATCATAGGAAGTGCAGCAGGTTTGTCCTTTATGGATTTCGTTAAAGAATTAACGGGTATCGTATTTGTTATATTAATAGTTGTACTTACTTTACTTGCAATTTTCTTCAAAAAACAGCTTGTAACAACAGAAGAAAAAATGGCAAGTATTGCAGAAATAGATAATTCTCACACAATTACAAATAAAGCTCTGTTAATAAGAAGTTTAATTGTATTAATTGCTGTGATAGCCGGATTTATTCTTCACGATATAACACATATTGAAACATCTGTAACTGCTATGCTTGGAGCAAGTATTTTGTTAATATTTGAAAAACCAACTGATTTGTTTAAAGAAGTTGAATGGAATACAATATTCTTCTTTATCGGATTATTCATCATAATAGGCGGTCTTGAAGCTTCAGGCGGTATTGCATTAATGGCAAAGTGGATTCTAACGGTGACACAGGGGTCAGAAAAAGCCACTGCGTTACTTATTCTCTGGGGGTCAGGCCTTATCTCCGGTGTAATTGACAATATTCCATACACTGCAACCATGACACCTATGATTCTTGAAATCGAAAAAGTAATGGGACAGGCTTATGCTGAACCTTTATGGTGGTGTTTATCACTGGGTGCCTGCCTTGGTGGTAACATGACAATTATAGGTGCGGCTGCCAATGTTATTGTTTCCGAAACAGCTGCGGCTCACAAACACCCTATTACATTTATGCGATTTATGAAATACGGTGTGGTTGTTATGGTAACATCACTTGTATTAAGTTCAATCTATATTTATTTAAGGTTCTTAATTTAGAGGAGAAAATCTTTTTATGGAGAATAAAAATAATAATCGGAATGATTTCAAATATAATCATTCCGAAGTAATAGGCGGAGTGCTTTTTCTTATACTTGTTTTTGTAGGAATGGCAATAGCCGCAAAATTTATAAATTAGCTAAAAGGAGCAGTTTTTTAAGAAACTGCTCTTTTTTTATTAATAATTCAGGTAATGCAAGAGGAGAGTTCATATTTTATAATGAGTTTAGAAAATATAAGGAGATAAAATGTTTGCATTATTTTTAAAATGGATAGGTTTAGCTCTTGCGATGATGTTCGTCGGCTGGATTGTCCCGGGAATCACTATTTCAAACTTTGTAACAGCACTTATAGCTGCTGCGGTAATTGCATTGGTTAATATTTTTATCAAACCGGTTCTGGTCTTTTTAACACTACCTATCAACATTCTTACGCTGGGGATATTCATACTTGTCATAAATGCTCTGCTATTTATGTTTGTAGCATATCTTGTTCCGGGGGTTGAAGTAAACGGATTCTGGAGTGCTTTTCTCGGAGCACTGCTTCTGTCTATTTTATCTCTCGGACTTGCGTGGATATAAAAAAAGGGAAAGCTTAAAGCTTTCCCTTTTTATTACATTTCAAATTCTTCTGCTACCATTTCTTTGTATTCTTCTACCGTTACGGTATCAGGGGCTTGAGCTTCTGGTTGCAGTCCGCGTTTTAAAAGTTTCGGTTCTTCTTTCATAAGCTTTTCATCAGCAAGCACAAGATCTCTCTTTTTAGCTTCCATCATAAGCTTAATTGTACATTCAGTCGGGGAACCGTCTTTATTAACAGTTTCCTGAACTTCGTAACTAGGCCAGTTTTTAGGTAATTTATCTATAACCGTATAATTTTTATCCATACCGAGTCGCTTATCAATTTCGTTTTCAAGTATATTTCTAACATAATCTTTTTGAGATTCAAAGTGGCAAGGGATTACGATTTCAGTACCTATAACTTCTTCGGGATCACGTTTTTCACGTTCTTTAAAGAGCTTAGCTGCATGTTCAAGATGGCCCAACTCCTGCGCTAAGAACAGTTCCCACACAGGTTTCATCATATCATCTACTTCATCCTGATAACATGTGTAATAGTTGCAGACTTCTGTGAACTCATGTAAAAGTGCTTTTTCATAAAAAGATTCTGTAGGGTCTGCAAGAGATTCATACATATTTACGTGTTCTTCTTCAACATCTTTAATTTCTGCAAATGTTTCTCTTAATGTGTGGTTGCCGTATTCCATACCGTGTTCGGCATAGTAATTGTGTGTCTGCTGTTCTCCTGCAACAAGAGTCATAATATTTACTTTTGTTTGAGGAGAAGCCGTCATTTTATCATAAGGTTTACGTAATCTTAAAAAATTATCATTATGGTGGTTCTGGGTAGGTCTTCCAAGCATAACATCCGTCTGAGCCTGAACAATATCATCCGGATCAACACCGTGAATCATATACGCCCATTGACTGTATCTGTATAAATGATCAAAATCTTCCAACAAGCCGAAATTAAACGTTTCTTTTACATATTCATCAGGCTCATTCTGAGCAAGCCATGCGGTTAAATCAACTGCAACCTGTTCATATCCTAATGTAGTTTCCAATACCGACTGGTCAGCAGGTGCCATCCAGTTTATGGTTGTCTGCTGCTGGTCTTCAACTTTTTTGGTTAAGGCAAGATATCTCATTGTTTCTTCATCATCACAAAAACGGGAAAAACAATGTTTAAAATTCCATGCCTCAACTTCAATACCATTCATCAAAATTTGACGTGTTCTGCTGTAACAGTCAACTTCATACTTATTAAATTTACGTTTAGCTATATCATGCCAGTATCTTAGCTGTTTTTCAATAGGGATACCCTTTTCTTTTAACGCATTAAATGTCATTATAACTCCTTTCCTTTTGGTAACATCAAAATTTTAAACACAAAATATTGAAAAAAAATTAACTGTTAAGGCTAGACTGCCTAAAGATTAAAAAATATATACTATTCAAATAGCTTAGAGAATGAAAAGGAGAGACTTATGATAAAAATCCGCAAAGCCTCCGAAAGAGGCACAACTAAAAATGATTGGCTTGTAAGCAAGCACACATTTTCTTTTGCAGGCTATTATGACCCGCAAAATATTTCATTCGGGCCGCTGCGTGTAATAAACGATGACGTAATTGCCTCCTCAGGCGGGTTTGATATGCATCCGCATGACAATATGGAAATACTTACCGTCGTTCTTTCAGGAGAACTTGAACACAAAGACAGTATGGGAAATTCCACGATAATAGATAAATCTCAGGTTCAAAAAATGAGTGCAGGTACCGGAATTATACATGGAGAGTTCAACCCTTCTGATAAGATACCTGTGCATCTTTTGCAAATATGGATTGTTCCTGCAATCAAAAATGTTAAACCTTATTATGAAGAAAAGACATTTGAAAGAGAAACAATGCTTAATAAACTCTGTCTTTTAGGTTCCGGCAACGGTGAAGAAGGAACATTCTTAATATATCAGGATGTGAAAATATTTGAATCAATTATTGAAAAAGATAAATCAGTTGTCTACCAGCCTGCAAATCTTCGAAAAATTTGGATTCATGTAGCAACGGGCGCAATAAAAGTAAATAATACCAATTTAGAAGCCGGAGACGGCATGGGCATAGAATGCGAAGATGATATTTTAAATATCCTTGGAAAAGCCAATGAATCAAGATTTCTTTTGTTTGATATGAATTAATAAATAAAAAAAAGACCTCTTTCGAGGTCTGTTGGAATTAAGAATAGCTGGAAGTATGAAAAAGATATTTTAGCAACTTTTTTAACTTATATACAATTAAACCATCTAATTTTATGAAAACAATTACCCAATCGGGTATATTTTAAGGATATGCAAATTATGGCTTATATATTTATTTTATATCTTTACAAGATAAATATTTGTGTTATAATCATGGAAACATGTATTTAAGTTACCAAGTCAAGTAGGGGTTATAAAACTGGTCACTGAATTACTGGGTATAATTGCATTAATAACTGTAATCTTTTATTTTATTATAAAAATAGGAGCACTTAAAAACCCCTCTAAAACTACATTCCCCAAACAGAGTGACATTGAACTTGCCGATAAAAAAGCAGCTCTTGTTGCACAAATTACTCATGATTTAAAATCACCTAACACTGCTCAAATTAATGCATTGCATCTTTTGCTCACAGGCAGCCTCGGAACTTTATCACCACAGCAAAAAGAAATTCTTAAAATTTCAGAATCTTCTTGTAAATATATGAAAGAATTGATTTCAACTATAATTGACTCATATAGATTTGATGAAGGTCAATTATCAATTAGGCCGGAATCACTTGATATATTACAACTTGTTTCTGATATTGAGAAAGAAAATACAACCTTGCTGGCAGATAAAGGCCAAACACTGAAAATAATCAATTCTTTACAAAGTAATATGATTGATGCTGATAAATTACAGATAAAAAGAGTTATAATGAACTTTATTACTAATGCTATTGTATATAGCGTTAATGACAGCGAAATAGAATTACAGCTGAAATCGAACAAACAAAATTTAATACTTAATGTAATAAATAAAAGCAAAGTTCCTCCAACAGAAAATATGGACGACGTTTTTGATAAATATAAAACTTTAACCAATTCAAAATATAATAAAACAAGTACAGGACTTGGCTTATACTTATCAAAACAAATAATAGACGCTCATAATGGACAGATTTACGCAAGGGTTCAGTCTGATAAAAGATGTTTATTCGGATTCAAAATTCCAATTACGGCAAAGCCTGTACAAAAAACGAAAAAATGATTTCCAAAGCTCACAAACTCTCGCTCAAACATAAATATTTCCCATAATAATTACGTCATTCAAATATTTGAAATCATATTTACACTTGTCTAAGTTTTGTAAAAAATAAAGCAATATTTTATATCAAAAATACTTTATAATAGTAAGGGGATATAATCTAATGCCGGATTTTTATGCAAAAATTTACTACCACGATGGTTCTATCAATAAAGTTGATATTTCAACTAAAAAAGCGGTAAAATCATCTGTAGAAAAAGCTCAAAAAAAAATACCGAATATTTTTAGAAATTTGAACATTCATGTTACATCTGATTTTTCAAATTTGCCTAAAACAGGTTCTGAACTAAATAAATATTTAAAAGAAAATGAAAAGAGGTTTAGAGCAACAAAAGGGATTACAACTGATGACACTGAACGGAAAGAAATTTTTATACAAGAGTCTGCATTTATTTTTGACAAAGTATCAAATATATTTTCATTTCCACCATCATTTAGTGCTAAAAAAGAAATAGAGCAGGCAACAATGCATGAGTTAGGACACCTGTATGACTATTCCGGGGGTGATAAAAATTTGCACTCAGAACATCAAAAACTAATTAATAAATATTATGGAAAAACAGATTCCGAAATAAAACTTCTTCCTCGTGAAGAAAAATTTTTAGAAGAATATAGGAAAAATAACGGTTATAGTGATAAAAAAGAATTTAAAGAAGCTCTTAAAAAAGATTTACAATCTTTAAATTTAGATTTCAGAATACGAAACAATTATGGTTATCTAATCGGCGAATTTTATAATAGTGGTTTAGATGTTATTCCTAACATAAAAGATATTGAGGCTGCTGACGCATCAAGAATGGAAATATTTGCACAATTATTTAGCTATGCAATGGGAACAGATGACGGCAATAAAGATGATTTTATAAAATTATTTCCTAATACTTATAATATTGTTAATAAATATATTAAGACGGCTACCGATATAAATTATCATTTAATTTAAGAATAATTTTTCAAATCGAAAAAAAATATTGCCCAGTTTCTTTATCCATACCTCCGACTCTATCATTTTTATGTTTGGATCTTTGTGTTTTGGATTAAAAAATTCAACAAGATGGAAGCCTCATTTATTTATGTAAAAGTGAATATTTCTCTTATCATAATAATGAGTATATATTCCCCATATCTTAGCTTGATAATACATGTGTTCTATTGTTTCCCAAATTTTTAAGCCGATTCTTTACTTTGACATCCAGATTTTACATATAACAATTCTAAATGATTAATATCGCTATATGAGTTAATAACAACAATAACACCACCAACTATTTCACTATTTTCAATTGCAAAATAAATTTCCGCACCATTTTTGTGAGATGATTCTTATATATATCTACTGTTGGCAGAATTGTTTTATCACAAGTTCCATAAACTGATTCGCAACCTTCGTGGGCTGCTTTTTTAAATATCTGTTATAAAAGTTTGCCTATCCATAACAGGAATTAATTTTATAGTATCCATAGTAAAACAGTCTGTAAGTTGGTAAATTAGTTCCGCATACTCAGGTTCCAAGAAATTTCAAACATATAACATATAAAATATCTATTTACTGAATATCCTACCTAAAATTCCGACCTCTCCATTTGTATTCATTTTATATGTTATTTTACAAAAAACTTCCGACTTTATTTTAAAATTTTTAAAAAATTTGCGGAACTGGACTATTCCGAAATAATCAAATTATTCGTACATCCAGAAAAAGTACGATTCGCAGTTTGATTTTTAGGGAAAACTTAATTTTCTCGACCCGAAAACGCCCACACAAAGCCAACTTTACCAAAACAATCTATCTAGTCGCACAAATCAACCTAGATGTAAATGAACACTTAGTTTGATTATTTTTAACAGACAGATTGATTTTTTTTCGGCAACTTATAAAAATTATAAATATAAAAAAGAACTTTTGTGCTCCTGTAACATCAATGATGTAATAATATAATGTAATCACAAATAAATCGTTGCGAAGCTGAAGATTGAAGTATAAAACGCATAACCCCAAAACAGCAAAATTTCGCGGAGTTACAAATTTCACTTACGGTATTAAACTAATACACGAAATCATGTTCTTTAAGTATTGGACTCTATCAATATCACAAGATTGTACATATTGTTGCATTTTAGATAATTCAGAGTAAAAATTTTCTTTTGTTTTGTCTTGTACCTTATAACTTAATAATCTATAATCAGTTGGATGTAATGCCATACAAATTTTAACAAAATCGTTTACAATTATTTCGTCTGGAGCATTTTTTAATTTAGAAAAGAAATTCTTAGTTAAAAAATCATTCGCATTTTGTTCTGTTAATTTATCAAGAGTAAAATTATTATATAATACGGGATCCTTGATTTTTAAAATCATTAGGAGAGCTAATACAGGGGTAATTTTTATAATTTTTTCATCAAGTATTTTTGTTATAGCATTAAATTTTACAAAAATTTGTTCAACCTCTCTAAGTTGAAAATCATAAAGTTCTGAAAAAATTTCCCAAAAACGTAAAAATTCACTATAGCCTATAATCCAATTTCTATAAGCATGAGTTGATTTGTTTTCTATTTCAAATTTTTTATTTAAATAATTTGAATAATCCTTTATATTTGGTTGTGGCAATTCTAATTCAATGTCAATGAATCTTCTTAAATAACCTTCACCATCCATTCCACAACCATAAATATTACTTATAGTATGTTTTAATTGATTTCTATCTATTCCAAGGATAAATACAAGACCTTTAATATTAAATAGGTGTTTTATTGCTTCTAATAATTCTATAGCGAATGTTGGTCTACAGCGTTCTAATTCATCAATAAATATATACAAATTTTTGCCTTTTAATCTTTTAACAATTTCATTTAATCCAGATTTAAATTTAAAAAGAGCATCTTGTAGTTGCTTATATTCTTCCAACGTACTTATTTTAGGTAATTTAATCGCATGAGCATCCGTTTTTTCTTTTAAATCGTCAATATTTATAATCCCAGAAGATGCGACATCTATAAAATTTTTCAAACATGTCACGGTAATGTCACCACAATTCTTAATATCTTCCTTAAAATTATATTTTACTAAACCCTGTTCTTTTAATTGTTGTAAAAAATTATACAAAAATGGGAGTAACGGTTTTTCAACAAAGTCACAGTCCCATGCATTAAAGAAAACAACAGACTCCTTATTTTGCCTTAATTCCTCTGCCCATCGTTTCAAAAAAAATGTTTTACCACTTCCATAACTTGAATTTATAGAA
>DVIU01000097.1 GCA_018711035.1 Candidatus Scatousia excrementigallinarum | reverse complement strand
CGTTTAAAAAAGACAGGAGAGGCCTGGGTGCTTGTTGATGGAACTGTTATTGTAAAATGGTGCGGCTCTGGCTGCACAACTCCCATATTTATGGTGGATATAAACGGGCACAAACGACCGAATAAATGGGGATATGATATATTTTCATTTATTTTTAAAGGAACCGAAAGTGATGGAATAACAAAACTGGATCCTTATAATTACTTTTATGAAGAAGGTGGTTTTTCTGATTCTCAAATGTTATGGGAAGCATACAGGTAAAATTACTTAATATAATTGCTTCCTGAGTCTATTTGAGATATCCTGTAATTATGATTAAGCAGTTGAAGTTGAAAGATTACATTTTAATAGATGAACTCACGGCTAACTTTCATCAGGGCTTAAACATAATTACAGGTGAAACAGGTGCCGGTAAGAGTATTTTAATAAGCGCAATCGATCTTGCTTTTGCTTCACGTGTTTCAAAAGAAGTTATTAAAAACGGATGTGATAAAGCTGTTATAGAACTTGTTATTGAAAATTCTAAACACGACTTGAAGCAGTTGCTTGAAGAAAACGGGATTGATGACTTCGGGTCAGAGATTATTTTATCAAAAGAAATTACGCAGTCTTCTGTAAGGACGCGCCTTAACGGAACATTAATCAATCAGGATTTTTTAAAGCAGATAAAAGCCTTATTCCTTGATATTCATTCACAGCACCAGACTTATGTATTTATGCAGCCTAAATACCATATTTCGCTGCTTGATAATTATGCAAAAGATGTTTACGGGTCTTTGCTGGATGAATACATGCAGCTTTATAAGAAATATACTGATACTGAAAAACTACTTGAGGCGGCAAAAAATTCAGCAGATAATACCGAATCTCAGATTGAATTTTTGAAATTTCAGGTTAATGAAATCGAATCTGCTGAAATTCAGTCAGAATCCGAAGATGAAGATTTAAATAATGAGTTGGAAGTTCTGGAAAATGCTGAAAAACTAAAGGAATTAACCGGTTCGTCATACTGGGCAATTAACGGCGACGACGGTTCTATTATGGAGGCACTCGGTAAGATTAAGCAGAACATTTCAAAGGCAGCATCTCTTGATAAAAACCTTGAAGATTCCGAACAAAATCTTATTGATGCTATTGAACGCCTTAGAGATGTCGGGTCTGAGTTAAGGGAATACAGCCAGAATCTTGATAACGACACCGAACGCTTAAATGAAATTCAGGAGCGATTATTTATCCTTGATAAATTAAAACGTAAATATGGCGGAACTCTTGCTGAGGTCATAAAAACAGGTGAAAAACTTGCAGGTGAGCTGTCTTCAATTGAATTTTCAACACAGAATATCGAACAGTTAGAGTCGGAGGTTTCTGAACTTTATAAAGAGCTTACGGCCAAAGCTGCATGTATTACTGAAAAACGACAGGATTATGCGAAAGTCCTTTCTGTTTATATTCAGGAAAAACTTGAACATCTTGAATTGCCTAAAGCTCGTTTTGAAATTTCTGTTTCTCAAAAGCCTCTTGCCTGCGACGGGGCTGATAATGTTGAATTTTTAATTTCAACCAATGTTTCTGAAGATTTAAAACCTCTTGCAAAAGTTGCTTCGGGCGGTGAAATTTCTAGGGTTATGCTTGCCATAAAATCAATTTTTGCTCAGTCAGATGATATAGATACAGTTATTTTTGATGAAATTGACACCGGTATTTCAGGTAAAGCCTCTCAGAGTGTTGCTGATGAGATTAAAGAGCTTGCTAAATACCATCAAATAATATTAATAACCCACCAGCCGATAATAGCCTCAAAGGCTGACAAACATTTTTATGTTAGAAAATCTCAGGATGATGAAACAAAAGTTGAGGTTTATGTACTTACCGGAGATAACAGAATTAAAGCATTAGCAGAGCTTGCCGGCGGTGATATTAACGAGCAGTCAATGGAATTTGCAAAGTCGCTTATACAAGCGTAAATAAGAATAAGGAGGAGTTTATGAATTGTCCAAAATGTGGTGGCACAGAGCTTTCTTTATACAATCGAGAAGGCTTTAAAATCACGTATTGTAAAAAATGTAAGGCTATGTGGATTAAGTTTCCGGTATTGCAGCAAATCGGCGAAATGCTGGATTTAAAAATGCCGCTGATTAATCCTGCTGAAATGGAGGCTATACGGGTTAAGGAAGAACCGCGCACATGTCCGGAATGCTCTAAAACAATGGATAAAGTTTATTTCAACGGAATTGTTGTTGATAAGTGTTCTGAATGTAAAGGGATATTATTTGATAACGGAGAATTATCGAAGTATTTTAATCTGTTTATGAAAAAGCCTGTGGGTGTCGTTGATAATATTTCTTTTCTGGAAAATTACTGTAATAAATCAAGAGTCTATGAAAAAGAGTCTGTTTCTCCAGAAATAGAAATTCAAAGTAAAGAAAAAGAGTATAACGTAATTTCTGTTAACGGATTTGTAATGTTGTTTATAATGCTGATATGGGCAATTCTTACTTGGATGTTTTTTGTAATTGATTTGCCGGGTGTCGGGATTATAAGTGCAATATTATTAGGGTTGTCTTTTACGGGCTTTAAGCTTCTCAAACCGCAGGAAGCAATGGTGCTTACTGTTTTTGGAAAATATATCGGAACTCTGAGGGGAGCCGGTCTGCATTATGTAAATCCTTTTGCACAGAGTGTAACTATGTTTGTTCCTATTTCATTAAAAGCGATGACACTCGATAACGGTAAA
>DVIU01000096.1 GCA_018711035.1 Candidatus Scatousia excrementigallinarum | reverse complement strand
ATCCTCGCTATGTCTATCTTTTGCATTTCTTCCTCCTTTTTGTATACATTTTTTATTATAAACTACTGCCAGAGATTTTTCAAGTAAAAAAAAAGAGTCTGCACTTACAGACTCTTTATAAAACTATCCTCTTCTTCTTATCCCATGATGACTTATTGTAAAGGTGCTCTCCACAATGAGTCATTAAATTTATTTTGATTTGTCTTAATATCTACAGACAGAGTTACGTTGCTAGGAGTAAATACAAATACTAAATCTCCTACTTTTTGCGGTTTGCCGTTAAGTGCGTGAGCAGCACCGCAAACAAAATCAATAGTTCTTTGTGATTGTTCTTTATCAAGCAGGTGCAAGTTAAGAACGAGTGTCTTTCTATCTTTAAGGTGTTGAACGATTTGGGCAGCATCATCAAATGAACGAGGTTCCATAACCATAACCTCATAACCTCTGAAATTTGGATGATTAATAACTTTTAATTCATTTGTTTTATCTTGTTTAGGCTGGAATGAATATGCAGGATCAATTGCAAGATTATCTTGAACTTCATAAGCTTCTTCATTCATTTCATCAGCCATTTCATCGAAAATCGTTTCTCTTGGCTCAAAACCTTTTACTAAAAAGTCAACTACTGATTTAATTTTGTCTGTAACTACTGCCACCGTTTTTCCTCCGTATATTTAAATTTATCTTACTAACTAAATAACTTTCTTCCTATTCTTAGCATTGTCGCACCGCACTGTGCAGCAATCCTGTAATCCTGACTCATTCCCATCGACACCTCTGGAAGCTTGCAGTTAAATTTTTCTTCCAATATATTTCTTGTTGAAACAACATCGTTGAACAAATCTTTGAGTTCCGTATCAGAAGCACCAAATGGAGCCATATTCATTAATCCTGTAATGTGCAACCCTTTCATATTACGGATTACATCAAAAGATGTGATGAGTTCCTCTTTTGAAAATCCAAACTTTTGGATTTCATTAGCATTATTGAGCTGAAGCAATATTTTTTGAATTTTGCCTGATTCTAATGCTGCCTTAGATACAGCATCAGCCAGTTTAACACTATCAATCGAATGAATATAATCAAAATTTTCAACAACTTTTCTGGCCTTATTGGTTTGTAAGTGGCCAATGAAATGAAAGCGCGAGTTTTCTCTTACATCTTTCGGGAGTTGATTAATTTTTTCGATTGCTTCTACAGCACGTGACTCACCAAAATCTCTCAACCCTGCTTGATACGCTGCAATAATTGCATCCTGCCCAAAGTATTTGGTAACTGCAATAATATTTGGTTTATAAGGTGCGATTTCTTCCTGTATACGCGAAAGATTCATTTTTACAGTTTCAAACATAAATAATCTAACCCTCTACAAGAAATGTCTCTAAATGAGCATATAATAATTGTACTCTTATTCCCTTATACGGACAACTATTTTGTATTAAGTGTAAACCTTGCCTTTAAATTTTCGCCGAAACCATGATAATGACATGTTTTCGGGCATATTAACATAACTTAAATTTTGGTTACAATTTGTAATACAAAAAATAAAAGGCATGCCCGTTTCCCCAAGTTTTAAAAGTACAGTAATATTTCTCTACAATCAGAATAACTCATCTGCTTGTAAAGCAACTCCTACAAATAATGTATTTATTATTGACAATCAACCTGACAAACAGAATAGTACGTTTGAGCACTTCTGTCCGTGCAAGCACTGTACTGAACCGAAGAACTGTTATATGTTAAACCTAAACCGTATTTAGGATTGATTTCAGTCTTACCCCATACAGAAAACCCTGCCTGCTCCGGATATCCGTATTCTTTAGCAATAGCAGTATCATATGAAAACCCTCTCATCTCAAACTTATCACAGTCAATGGCATTCGGACTGAATTTACCATAAGCTTTGTAGTTACTGCGCGCGCTTTCCTCAATCTTAATCGTACTTCTGGAGTATAACTCTGCTGCAATTGCAAGCAAATCATCCATATCAGGCATTTTATCAACACCGCCGCATACTTTTACAGCACCGGCCCAGCCGTCTAAACCATCATCCGCCTTAGGACAGGCGTTAATTCCGTAACTGTTATTAACTTTATTACACTCTGATTTCACCATAGGTGCTGCTATCAAAGGAGGAGCAAAGCATTTTCCGTTCACTTTTATTTGTTTAGCATTCGGTACTGCCGGTTTTATTATGGCTTTAGCAGGCCCGGCCGGTGTTCTCAACGCATCTGTCACTGTTTTAATATGTTCGGCTTTTGGTTCTGGTTTTGCGTCAATATGAACAGGTTCGGCTGGTAAGTCATTTGATTCTTGTTTAAGTTCTTCCTGAGGCAAAGGTTCTTGAAGTGCTTTATCTTCACGTTTCCCCATACCCCATGCATCCAGCATTTGATCTTCAGGAGAGACCAATTTCTCATTCACCGACACCGGCTGTGGTGTATTTACAGTAGTCTCAGGAGTTTTTTCTTTTGAAACGTTCTCTTTTGGCATACTTGTAAAATTAAGCTGTTCCTCTGTTTGTTTCTTAGATTGCATACCCGGTGCCATAATTAAAATAACAGCAATTACAATTAATGCTGCAACTATTCCTAATCTTCCATATCTGTCCTGTAACATATAGACTCTCCTTTTTATTTATAATAACATTTTTTTTACTAAAAAAAAAGACCTCTTTATTTTTGATTATCAAGAGGTCAAGGTTGGTTATTTTGGTTATGTTATAGTATTGTTATGGTATTTATAATTCGGTAGTGTTATGTACTTTTATAAATAACCCTGAAGAATTTCTTTTGCGAGTTATAAAATAAAAACGTTACAAATGTTTACATTTTTATTATGGAATCAATATTTATTAGAATCAAAAAATTTATTTTATCAAAGCTTCTCGGCAGAAAATATTACAGAACGGGCAAATGTAAAGCTTGCGGAAAATGCTGTACAAAGATCTACGTCAAGCATTACAAACACGTAATTCAAGATGAAAAAGAATTTGAAAAACTTAAATATCTTCACAGGTTTTACACATATTTGAAAGTAATAGATAAAGACGAAACCGGATTAGTTTTTGAATGCACAAATCTTGACCCTGAAACGCATCATTGCAGGATTCATAAAACACGCCCCGGAATATGCCGCCGTTACCCTCAGGAAGAACTTTTCTCAATGGGCGGAGCATTATCTGATGACTGTGGTTACCAGATGAAGCCAATAGTATCTTTCGATGAAGTTTTAAAAAAAGAATTAAAAAAGAAAAAAAGAAAAGATTAGCCTTTCAGACAATGAAAATAGGTCAGTTGTCGTTTATCCTGATAAACGAGAAATAACGAAAGGCTGAAACTATGAAAAAGATTTTACTTATATTAATGTTAACGGTTATCTCTGCACCTGTTTTTGCAGCGTGCAGTATTACCGGAGGTGCCTGCACGGCTTCCACACTAAACCAACCTACACTTCATGATAAATATATTCCAAATAACCTGAAAAATATGCAAAAGACAGACGCATTCAACCCTGAATACGTTACACCTTACCATGATATGCTGCTTAATACAGATGAGCCAACCGCACATAATACGACCGAAACTCCCGGATATAATTCAAACTGTCAGTTTGGAGTCTGCCTGCCCGGAGTTGAAGCTGGTGAAGGCACCATATTTGATTAATCTATAGTGTAAACTTTCTTATAATAAAGCATTACACCAATAATAGTCAGCACAATGTTAGGCATCCATGCTGCAAGAAACGGAGCCAGAGTTCCGGTCTCACCGAATGAGATTGAAAGTGCTCTTATCAGGTAATACGCAAAAATTATAAGAATACTAAACAAGAAACCTCTGTTATAACGTACCCTCGGAGGTGTTATCGCCAGAGGAACACCTATAAGAACAAGTGCAATAGTTGTTAACGGCAGTGCCAGTTTATCATATAGCTCAATTACAACAACATTGCGCTGTTCTTTGTCCAATGTATGTATATTTTTTGAAATATATTTTAGTAATTTAGTAAAATTCATTTCTTTAGCAACGTTTTTGTTTAACTCTTTCGACATATCAAGGCCAAATTTCACATTTGAAGATTCAAATAAAGTAGTGTTTAAGACTTTACCTTCTTGTCCTACAGTGTAAACAGCACCTTTCTGGAAATCCCATCCGGCAGGTGTTGTTTTTCCTTCTCTTGCTTGAAGCACCTGAATAGTCCCTTCTTTTGAAGTATCAAGCACTGTTATATTATGTAGAACTTTATTATCGCAAAAACCGACGTAAAACAGTCTTTTTAAGACCCCGTCATCATTGAGTTCTTTAAAAACAAAATTTTCTTTTCCGTCAGGGATATTTTTTTGACCTAAAGACCATAATGCCAGATCTTTTGATTGTTTCATCATAACAGGAACTACTGTTTCGTTAATTATAAAACTAAACACTGACATGGATATCGCAAATATAAAAATAGGCTTTGCTATTCTGTTTAAACCGATACCGCATGCGCGCATTACTGTTATCTCAGACTTTAAACTTAATCCGTTCAGCGTCATAACCGTAGCAAGCAGAACGCCCATTGGAATTGTCATTACGATAATTTGCGGAAGATTCAACACAATCATCATTAATGCAACTTTAAACGGAATACCGAATAATGAAATCTGTTTGATAAGTGTTATAAATGTATCTGAAGCAAAGATAATAGAAGTAAAAACGCAAACACCCATTAAAAACATTTCTATTACCTGTTTCAGGATATATTTATCTAAAACCGAAATTCTGCTAATTTTTTTTGATATATTTCTTCCAACAGCCATGCTAATATCATAATTTAAACAAACGTTTTACGCAAATATTAAAAAAGCCGCCAATATGAGGCGGCTTGATAATCAGAATTTGAGCAGAACTTTTAAAACATCCTTTTCTTTATTTTTCTCAAATGCTTTTATTGCATCATCAATCGGATATGTTGCTGAAATCAGCGGAGAAAAGTCGATTCTGTTTTTTTCGAGAAGTCTTAAAGCTGCACCAAACTGACCGCAGCGGGAGCCGAGTACTGTAATTTCATCAATAACGATTGGCGCAAGATTAAGCTCTTTACCTGTTGCAACAGTACTTTTCAAAACAAGAACGCCGCGAGGTTTAGTAAGAGCAAGAGAAGTTTCAAATCCTGATACAGAACCGGTAGCTTCAACAACAACATCGTATTTTTTCTCAATTGCAAATTCATTTAACAATGCTGTTTTTACCCCCTGCGCTTTAGCAATATCAAGTTTATTTTGATGTTTCCCGACAAGAGTAACATCAAAATTTTGAGCATTTAAAGTCAATGCGGTAATTAAGCCAAGTTTGCCGTCACCCAGAACAACTACCTTTTCAAAAGGTTTAATATGCAATTGTTCGGTGATTTCACATGCAGCGGCTAACGGTTCAACAAAAACAACCTGTTCATCAGTCACATTATCAGGAACTTCAAATAAAACCTCCAGAGGCATAGTAAAATACTCTGCAAAAACACCGTCTTTATGCCAGATTCCCAGAGTATGACGTTCAGGACAGTGGCGATAAAGTTTTTCTGCACAATACGGACAATCAGGCTCTTTGCAGCCGTAACTTATCTCCGAAACGACACGTTTTCCAAGCAAAGATTGGTCTTCGTCGTTAATTTCTTCAACAATGCCGACGGCCTCATGCCCGAGAATGCCTTTATAACCCATATAACCTTTTGTTATTTCATAATCTGTATTACATATACCGGCGAGTGTAACTCGAACAAGAGCCTCGCCTTTTTTAGGTACAGGCTTCACGTAATCATTTACAAGTTTCAATTCTTCATCAAATACTACAGCTTTCATTTTATTTAAACCTCTCTTTCAATGAAGTCATTTTAACATGAAAAAAGTATAATGCTAAAATAAAGCAGGATAATCAACCCTGCTTTATTTTTTCCATTTCTTCCCGCAAATCCTGAACTTCGTACTTTAAACGATTAAGTTCACATTTGACAGGATCAGGAATTCTATTGTGCATAAGGACTCCGTTTTTATCTTTAATTTTTCTATGAACAACGCGCCCCGGCACACCTACGACTGTAGAATATTCCGGAACATCTTCAACAACAACTGAACCTGCCCCTACCCTTACATAATCTCCAAGAGTAATATTCCCTAAGACTTTAGCTCCGGCACCTACTATTACGCCGTGTCCGAGCGTCGGATGCCGTTTACCGTGTTCTTTGCCGGTACCGCCTAGAGTTACCTGCTGATATATTAATACATCATCTCCGATTACAGTAGTTGCACCAATTACAACACCTTCACCATGGTCGATAAAAAATCTTCTTCCGATTTTAGCGGCAGGGTGTATTTCAATACCCGTAATAATCCTTGTAAGATATGATATTACACGTGGTATCAACGGGATATGCCACTTATAAAGCCTGTGTGCCAAACGATATGCAATCAGAGCGTGCAAACCCGGATAACACAGTATTACTTCTAATAAATTCCCTGCGGCAGGGTCTTTGTCATATATAACTTTAATATCTTCTTTGACTTTAGTTATACCGCGTTTTAGTACCTTAAACATATATGCCTACTTTAAAAGTTTAGCAAACTTTCTCTTTCCTGCCTGTAATACTACATCTTCGTCAAGTTTTAGTGTATAAGCCATATCGGCAATTTTTTCGCCGTTAATTTTTACACCGCCGCCTTGAATAAGACGTTTTGCTTCACCTTTGCTTTGAACAAACCCGAGTTCAACAAGTACATCAAGAATACCCTTGCCGTTCATGCCTGTAATTTCTTCGATATCATCCGGAATACCCTTGTTTGATACAACATTAATGAATTCATCCTGAGCATGCTGTGCACCGTCTTTTCCGTGGTATTCCTCCGTTATCATAAACGCTAATTTCATTTTAATATCACGAGGGTTAACAGTGGAATCATTCAACTGTTCTTCGATTTTTCTGATTTCATCAGTAGATACATCTGTCAAAAGTGTGTAATATTTTACAATTAAAGTATCCGGAATACTCATCAATTTGCCAAACATATCTTTTGCACTGTCAGTAAGTGAAATGCAATGTTCAGGATATGTTTTCGACATTTTCACAAGCCCGTCTGTACCTTCTATAAGCGGAAGCAAAAATACCATTTGAGGATATTTTTTGCCGTAAGCTTCCTGAATCTGACGACCTAAAAGCGTATTAAACCTCTGGTCGGTACCGCCCAGTTCTATATCTGCATCAATCTCAACGGAATCATATGCCTGCATAAGAGGATAGAAAAATTCGTGAATTGCTATTGGTTTTCCCTCAGCATATCTTTTTGCGAAATCATCACGTGTCATCATCTGAGCAACAGTAATTTGCGACGCAAGTTTCAACATATCAACAAAGCTCATATTATGAAGCCAGTCAGCGTTATTTGTAACTTCTGCCTTTGATACATCAAGAACCTTTGACATTTGTTCAAAATAAGATTTCGCATTCTCATCAACCTGTTCTTTTGTTAAAGCCGGTCTGGTCTCTGATTTTCCTGACGGATCACCTACCATTGCGGTAGCTCCGCCTACAATAAGAACTATCTGATGACCGAGTTTTTGAAACTCTCTAAGCTTTCTCATAACAACAGTATGTCCGAGATGTAAATCAGGTCTTGTCGGATCCATACCTAATTTTACTCTCAACGGAGTTTTAGTATCATGTGCGTGCTGTAATTTAACAGCGAGTTCTTCTATTCCGCCCGGCAAAACTTCTGCACCGCGGGCAAGGTGTGCAGCTTGTTCTATAAATTCCTGTCTTATATCTACCATAAATTTCTCCTTTTTAGTAAAAAAATTGTACCAGAAACAAAATTTCTTTACAAAATAACAAATAAATTTTTCTTTATGTTTTATTTCTTTATGTTTTAATACCCATTAGCGGAAGGAATATGATTATGGAAATAAACTTTACAGGTATAAGAAATGCCAGTTATATTATTGAAAAAACATCTAAAGGATCTTTTCCTATTAAGGACAGAATATTAAATGTTCAGCTTACAAACGATGCAAACGGATATGAATTATCTGACTTCATTAACCTTACAAAACCAACAGGAAAACTTTTTATCAATCCATTTCATAAGGATTTTATAAATATCGACCATTTTTCAATAAATCAAAATGATATGCCTACATTATATTTAAACGGAGAACCTCTGGTTACATCAGATGAACATTTACCATTATTTAGTTTTATTGCAAAACTTACAAAAAAAATTGCGAAAATGCCTGAAGAAAAATTTATAAATGATTTGGGGTATTTTAAAAGTGCCTATGCAGACAAAGCTCTTTTAATGAGCAGAAAAATTTCGGAAGAATTGAATGAACCTTTTCCACATTGCCTGGAACGTTTTCATCAGCCTGATAAAATTAAAAAAGGTGCGGCTAAAATAAATAACCTTATTCAAGAAATGATGGCTGAATATTTTGCATAAAAAAAGGGCTTTTAGTAAAGCCCTTTTTCTGTTTTACAGAGAATTATATTCCTCTCGAAGTGAAATTATTTCTGCTTGATATTTATCAATGAATGGTGTTCCGTCTTCATCGTTTCCACCTTCTCTCATTGCTCTAATACATTTTATGTCAAGTTCGGTTAATTTATTCTGAATTTCCTGTTTGCGTACAGATTTTTGTTCTTGAACAGACCTTGCAAGATATTCCTCTGTCTGTGAAACATCAACAAGTTTACTATCTTGAACTTTGTATTTATCCATATTTCTATAAAATTCAGAAAGAGTTACCCCTGTAAGCTCCTTTGCATCTTCAGGATAATCCCAAGCCTGATTAACATTATCGCCAAATTCATACAATTTTTCATCTTTGATTACATAAAACATTACATATCTCCTTGCATTGGTATAAAGTAAACATAAGTAGTACCAAAATAAGCACCTTGAGCAGAATAAGAATCGCCTTTTTTAACAGGAACCATACAACAGGAAGATGCTTGA
>DVIU01000095.1 GCA_018711035.1 Candidatus Scatousia excrementigallinarum | reverse complement strand
AGATTTGCAATATTTTCAAAATTGCCCTGTTTAAATACTTTTAAAGTCATTAAATTTTTAATGTAATTTAATGTAAATTCAACCAGCGGAATTGCGAATGCCCCCAGTGCAATAGCGGTTTTTACAGGCATGAGAGCTTTGTGGTTTTTTCCTGATTTTAAAAGTTCTGAAGCAGGAGTTGACAGTTGTTTTTTTAGTTCGGGAGAAAGGTTTTTCGCATATATGCTCTTAAAAATTTTGCCTAGAAATGCAGGACAATAATATACAAGAGCTGATTCTGAAAGTTCAAGGAATGTATTTTCTCCTAAATCAGCTTTGCTTCTCGCAAAAACAGCTTTTGGGACGAGACCTGTTGCAGTATCCTGAATAAATCTGATATTAGATAATCCGGCTCCGCCCTCCTGTACTGCTACAATCTTTCTCATTGTTTTTAAGCCTAATCCTATATTTGCATTGGTAAATGTTATTTTATCTGTTTTCATCACTAAATTTCCTTATAATAATCTGACAACAAAAAATGACCTGCACATAAAGAGTACAGGTCATTTAAAAAATTAAAAACAATATCAGATTATTGCCAGCTTAAATTCCCTGTCTCTTTAGACAGGTGCCACCAAGATTGAGTGTTTAAATTTAAGTTTGGCATAAATAGTTTTTTCCTTTGCATTCTTAATGTAACATAACATAATTATAAGTCAACTGCAATATTTTATTAATAAATGTTTATCAATACAGGTTTAGTATCTTTGATTTCATATCTTCCAAATAGCCGTTCAAGTGTGTTTGCGGGTGTCGTCCCGTGTGTTAAAGAGAATTAGTTTTGCATATTATTCTTTTATCTTTTATACAAAAGTTCTTTTTTTATATTATCATTTCTTGCAGAATAATCATAATCCAAAAGGTATTTAACTGCATCTTCCGGTGTTTTTGCTATATAGTATAAATTTTCACAGAGTTTATAATTTGCAAAATTTTCTTTAATTATTACATCAAAGAATTGGATAAGTTTATCGTAGAAGCCGTTTGTGTTTAAGATTACTATGGGCTTATTATTGTACCCCAATTGTTTTTGAACAATCATCTCAGAAAGCTCCTCCAATGTTCCAAAACCGCCCGGAAGTGCAACGAGACCGTGGGAGAGTTCATCCATTTTTGCTTTTCTTGTTCGCATGCAGGGAGTAACTGTTAATTCTACACAGTCATCTGTTGAAACTCCCATATTATGTAATTTTTCCGGCATAAATCCGTAAATTTTTCCGCCGTATTCTTTAACTTTTGAGGCACAAGCCCACATCAGACCGAGCGAACTTCCGCCATAAACCATATTAAAACCGGCTGTGGCAAGTCTTTCTCCAAGTTCTTCTGCTACATGGTAATAGCTTTTATCAAGATAATTACAGGATGATGCAAAGACACAAATGTTTTTAGTCAACGAAGTTTCCTCCTATTCTGTAATAATATGAACAACTAATGCCTGTGCCTTGCGGTGAGCAGTCTTTTCGCATATTTTCAAGAGACTCTGATTGGCCGAAAGCCTCTACTCTGTCCTCATAAACTTTTGCTCCGAAGATATCTTTGCCCCATATGTTAGGCGGTAATTTTCCGTTAATATCAAACATCATCATAAACATTGGAGGAACAACATCATCTACATCTTTTATTCCTACTATTAGTTTGTTGTCTGTATAATAAATTTCATCAAAATAGTAAAAGTCATTATGTTTCACTATTTTTTTATTCATATATTTAGGATGATAATGTTTCGGGAACTTTTCTTCATTGAGTCTGAAGTACGGTTTTATAATATTAATCAGAATCGATTCTCTTTCTTCATCATTTTTTGCTCTTTTAAAGCTTTTTAAAATATCAGTTTTTTCTTGTTTTGAAATAGCGTCTTTCATATAAGACAGTCTGTTATAACAATCTTTCCAGCGAGTAATAAATTTTGCCTGCATAGTAGATTGCAGCGACAATGGAACGAAAAGCATTGCAAACGCAAATAGTGCAATTAAAGTTATAGAATATTCAAGTTTCCAGAATCTTTTATCTTTCATAACTGCCTCAAGCCATATCAATTAATTTTTTTTCCTGAATAAGTTTGTCATAAATCCATTCGGGAACAAAGTTCTTGCCAAGAATAATCTGACCGTTCATGATATTCGGAGCATGAAAATCTGAGCCGCCGGTAACTATAAGGCCCAGTTCTTCCGCCATAGATGAAAAATATTCCACGCAGGCAGGTGAATGCTTACGATGGTATGCCTCTATTCCTCGAAGACCGTACGACATAAGTTCTTTAATTAAAGATTCCGCAATATCTATATCATGCGGATGTGCAATAACAGGAATCCCTCCGGCATCATATATAATTTCAACTGCATCATGAGGGGTTACGGTTTTCCTTGGAACGTAAACCGGTGAATCATCATGGATATATTTTGCATAAGCATCAATAACACTTGTTGTCCCGCCGGCATTTGTAATCGCTTTTGCAATATGCGGACGGCCTATACTTCCGCCTTCAGCGACTTGTTTTTTTATGTCTTCATATTTTATTTTAATGCCTTCTTTTTTTGCCAGCAGTTCAATAATTTCTTTTGTTTGTTTTACCCTTGCCTGCTGCTGGGTTTTTAAAAGATTTTGGAAATCACTGTTATTTGTGTCCATAAAATATCCTAGAATATGAACTTCGTAATTTTTATATAAAGTGTTTATTTCAACACCCTGTATTATTTCAAGCTTATCTTCTTTACCTTCTTTTTTTAAATAATCTTTAGCAACGCCGTACGATAGGACATTATCGTGGTCAGTCAGTGCAATTACCTGCAAGCCGACGTCAATGGCGGTATCAACTATTTTTTCGGGTGAAAACACACCGTCAGAGTAATAGGTGTGAATGTGCAAATCCGTTTTCATTGACTTGTTTCCTCTTCTTTATTATTTCTACTACAAAAAATTCTTTTTATAGCAACAGCATATCCTGTATCTGTTTCAATTTCGACTTCAACGGCATTTATTTGAGAAATATTGCTGTCTGCTACGTCGTAACGTTCAGGGATAGAGGTGAGAAAACGGTTGAGAGATGTTTGATAATCCATCCCTATAACACCTTCTGAGGCTCCGCAGAATCCTGCATCTGTAATGTATCCCATATTGTTAATAATACTTTCATCGGCAGTCTGAACGTGTGTATGAGTTCCAAAAAATGCACTTGCACCAAGTTCTGAACAATATCTGCCGAAACAAATTTTTTCCGCTGTTGCTTCTGCATGAAAATCTATAACAACAATCGGTGTTTCTTTTTTTATCTTGAGAATCTCATCTTTAACAATTTCCCACTGGGAGTCGACAAGATTCATGAACACCCGGCCTAAAACGCTTATAACTCCGATTTTAATCCCATCTTTTTCAAAAATACGGCTGCCGGTACCATGAGAACCTTTAGGATAATTTATAGGGCGCAGGAGTTTTTCAGCACTGTCGATGTAGTTGAAGATATCTCTTTTATCCCATATATGGTTTCCGGAAGTCATACAATCGACACCGTAACCGGAAATATCATTGTAATTTTTTTCGGTAAGGCCGAAACCGTGTGAAGCGTTCTCAACATTGGCAATAACAAAATCGCAGCGGGAAATATTTTCGGCAAGATAATCTCTTACGGCAAATCTTCCAGCTTTACCTACCATATCTCCAAAAAATAAAATTTTTATTGTTTTCCCGTCGCCCATAATTTTGCTTTCTTTCTTCTGTAAATTAACCCCTCGCCCGCAAAAGGGAGAGGGGTTAAAACTTCTTATCTGGCTATTTCAGTTGTTCTGAATTCACGAACAACTGTAACTCTTATTTGACCCGGATAATCTAGTTCATCTTCAATACGTTTCGCGACATCCCTTGCAAGTCTTTGGGAGGCCAAATCATCAAACATTTCCGCCTGAACTATAATTCTGACTTCACGTCCTGCCTGTACTGCAAATGATTGTTTAATACCGTTAAAGCTATTAACGATTTCTTCTATTTTTTGCAGACGTTTGATGTAAATTTCAAGTGTATCGCGTCTTGCGCCGGGTCTTCCGGCTGAAATAGCATCAGCAACTTTTACCAGTACAGCTTCAATTGTGTTAGCTACTACATCGTCGTGGTGTGCTTCAATTGCGTGGATAACCTCAGGTTTTTCTCCATATCTGGCAGCAAGTTCAACTCCGAGTTGAATATGTGTTCCTTCCTGAGTTTGGTCAACGGCTTTACCTATATCATGTAAAAGCCCTGCGCGTTTTGCAACTGCAACATTGGCACCGAGTTCAGCAGCGAGCATTCCTGCAATATGACCTACTTCAAGCGAGTGTTTTAAAACATTCTGCCCGTAACTCGTTCTGTAATATAAGCGTCCCAGGGTTTTGATTAATTCTTTATTTAAACCCATAACTCCCATGTCAAGAGCGGCATTTTCACCTTCATTCCAGATTTTTTTCTCAATTTCTTCATTGGCTTTTTCAACCATTTCTTCAATACGAACAGGGTGAATGCGGCCGTCAACGATAAGTTTTTCGAGTGCAAGTTTTGCAACTTCGCGGCGTACAGGGTCAAAGCTTGATAAAACGACAGCTTCAGGAGTATCATCAATAATTAGGTCAACACCGGTTAAGGTTTCCAATGCTCTGATATTACGGCCTTCGCGGCCGATTATACGTCCTTTCATCTCGTCATTAGGGAGCGCGACAACAGAAACCGTTGTTTCCACAACCTGTTCAATCATACATCTTTGCATAGTTGTAGAAAGGATTTCTTTTGACTTTTCAAGAGAAATTTCTTTTATTTTTGCTTCATTTTCGCGAATGAGTGTCATTTGCTCCTGAGCCAGATCGTGTTTCAGTTGTTCGAGAAGCATATTTTTTGCTTCTTCTGCTGTCATACCGGCAATTCTTTCAAGCTCGGAGGTTTGTTTTTGAACTATTTCAGCCAGATAATCTTCTTTTTCAAGTAATTCATCTATTTTTCTTTGAACCTGAATATCTTTTTCTGTATATTCCTGAATTTTATCTTCAAGCATATCTTCACGTTTTGTGAGTTTTGCTTCTAATCTTGATAATTCCTGTCTTCTTTCTCTTTCTTCTTCGTTTAATTTCTCTCTGTCATCCTGTAGTTCTTCGATTGCTTTAATTTTTGCTTCTTTAAACAGGATTTTTTCTTTTTCTTCAAGAGCCAGTTTGTCTTTCTGAGTACTTTGCAGAACGGTTTTCATCTTGTTTTGCTGGATAATCAGCACAGCGATTAAGGCTATTACTGCAATAACCGCAAGAATTAATAAAAATTCCATTAAGTCTATACCTTATCCTTTTCTATTTTTTATATAATACATGCAATTCCCGATACATATATCCTATCGGGTTGAAACCTGCTATTTACTTGAAAGTTACATTATTGCATATATTTCCAAAAAATATTTACTACTACATCTGTTAATATACTATCATGACATGTGCATTTTGTATAGTAGGGAATTTATTTTTTACGCCAAACGGTTGGAACTTTTTCTTCTTTTCCTAAAGCTGCCGGAGAGGCAACTTTTTTATATAGAACAGGTTCGAATCTATCGTCTTTTGCGAGAGCTTCCCATAGCGGAGGTTTTTTATAGACATAAGTTCCGAAATTTCTCAGGAAAATTTTGTCTTCATCTTTTACTTGATTATCTGCAATATATATATGGTCTTTTTCTACGTCACCAAGTATGAAAAGCCCGCCGGGCAATAGTTTATCATATACTTTGTCTACAATTTTTTCAATAATTTCCTTTTTATATATGTTTAAATCTTCATTAAAACTAAATTCATTTACCGCCAGATTTCCGGTTTCAATATACATTGCATTTCTGAATAGAATTGCGCCTGCTTTCTTTTCGGGAAGCAGCTTTTCAATATTATTGATATCACCTTTTTGAATTTCTATTTTATCTCTGTACCTGTCTTTTAATTTGTAGTATTTTATTCTGAAATCACTTGTTTCTTTCAGTTGGTTTATAAAATCCGTATCATTAATTTCGTAATCAGGTTTTTCTGTTTCCTGCATTATTTCGTTAAAGCAGCGTCTCACTTCATTTTTGGTATTAGAAAGCGTATAGCCGGGCAGCAGGAAATAATCATATGATTGGGGTGAAAATACAGTGTAAATTCCTTTTTGCCCGAGTTCTACGGCTTTATCAGATTTGTCGTAGCAGTAAATTTTGTAATTATTGTTATTTGTATCATTTAAAAATGAATACAATGAAATTGCTTCTTCACCGTTAGAGCTGGCAAAATCCATAATGCAGGCTCCATTTGGGAATGTTTGTTTTAAAATGTGTGCTGCAAACATTAGAGTTTGAATATCTCTGTAGAAACTTGTATCACTAAAATCATTTTCATCATTCTTTAGTTTTAAACTGGAAAATGAAATATTTTTCTGTTTTGGAGAAGTATATGTATATTTATATGTTTGTACCGGTGAAATTT
>DVIU01000094.1 GCA_018711035.1 Candidatus Scatousia excrementigallinarum | reverse complement strand
AACGCGAAACGGCTATTTACAACAAACTGCGCCCGATGCTGACAGGCGAGCAACTCAAACTGTTTGACGAGTTCGTAGACCTATACGGTGACCGCCATGCGATAATATCTGAAAGCTACTACGTTCGCGGCTTTAAATTCGGCTTGTGCCTCGCCGTGGAATGTTTCGACTTCTCCGATGTGGATGAGAATAAATAATATTCAACACATAAACTCCTCCGCACAATAATTTTGCGGAGGAGTTTAAAATTCGGAGTTGGTTACAACAAATAAAGAATTATTCTGTTTCTGCTATATTTCTAGTTATTTTATAATAGCTTAACACATCTTCTATCGCTGCATCATTACAAACATAATCACCATCTTTAAAACGATTCAGGGCGATAATGGCTTTCGCTTTTTCTAACTTATCCTCTGGCAAACTAGAAAATTTATCCCACCATTCTTGCGCTAAATTACAATCATGATTAGAATGAGTAGTATATCTATCTGCTAGGCGCTTTCTCAAATCTTCATCATACATACGTCGATATATTATAAATGTTTCGGGCATCCAAAGAATTTTTCTAAATTCATCGACATTTCTTCCAAAAGCTTCCTCAAAAAAATCTACGCCTCGCCCTATTTTTCCTTTCGTCGAGTTAAGAACCGCCTGTATAGCACGAATAAATTTGCGATTCCAATGCTTCCCAATAAAATCTCTATTCATAAAATATTTGGGATCATTTATTGGATGATATTTCATGGGGAATGAATAGATACTTGCATCTAGTTCTTCGCATAAATCCACATTTAGCCTTAACCGATAATATAAATCTTCGGGCTTATCCTCAAAATTATATAATAAATAATTTGATAGATTTTTAATCCCGCCCTTGACTGCTCTGCGTACCGCTGTTTCGTAGATATCCCTAAGTTCCCAATGATCAAATGCAATACGTAAGGGATAAATATTTACTTCGGCAAGTTTTCGCATATTTTGTTCAGTTACTAGCCTTGAGTCTATCCCCTGATTAAAGTCAACTATACGCTTCTTTTTTGTAGGTTTGTATATTGATTCATACAAAGGGCGCGCATACTCATCCAAGGCAAATATAGCTTCTTTTGTAGCAGTATAGAAATGCAGACAATTATGCTCCTCTACCTTTAGATAAAAGTCCGACTTTTTTGCCGGATCCTTTACTTTATCAATTATTTCCTTATAGAGTTTTACTGCTTTACGAATATAAGCGCGGTCGTTATATGAATCACGCAAATTCTGTATCATAATGTTATACTCATTAGGTGCTGTATAAGTAGCACCTGCGCCAAATCCACATTCCTTTATCTCGTCAATTATTTTGTCATAACAATGTGAAGCAAGCACATTATTATCCAACAACAATAAGTCTTTTTGTTCACCGAATCTCTTATTGGTATATTCTATTTTCTTTTTTAGACCTATGTAATCACAAAAAGTGGGTTCCAATTTTGGAACCGCACAAAATTTGCACTTATTAACACACCCGCGTGTCATATATGCAAAATAAGCGTTATGAGCGGGATATGTGTAATCAATTTCTTCTAATATTGAGTAATCTAATGGCAAATCATCTATTATCAACTCATTGCCTTTGTCAATATCACCGGGGTGGTTCAGTAACCCTATAAATGGCTTAATGCCCGTCGCCTCGTACACTTCGTCAGGAAGCAATGATGACATAATACCGCCAATCATAACATCCTCTGATTTTTTACACAGCTGCTTAACAAAATTAATTGTTGCAATCGTCTTATCCCAATAAAAGGTAAATAAAGTAGTGATGCCTACTTTATCAAATCTAGGATTTGTGAAATAATCCTTATCAATATACTTCTTTCTATACTCCTTTATTGCATCCAAAACAGGCTCATCTTCAAAGGCGCGTTCGCCCTCGAATATAGCGTACTTCCCTAACCTTATAAACTCAAGTAATTTCGGATAATAATTACGCCAAGCGATATCAGGAAATAATATTAATAAATGCTTCAGTAAATCGTCGCATATGATTTCAGCAGCTAATATTTTCAAATCGCCTTTAAAAAAACGCACATCATCGCCAACCATACGATAGTAAGTAGCAATTTTCATTAACCCCATAGGAGGGTATTTATTTTTATAGTCTGGCTCAACAAGTAAAACCTTACGATTCATATGTTTTATTTAAATTCTTCCTTAATCCGTTCTATAATCTTTTCAGCGATATCTTTTGGCGCAATATCCGTAATAACAGACAGGATACGCGAAACCAACTTCCTCTCGCTCCTTGAGAGTTTGGACATACCCGAAGTGATATATACGTTCTTCTTTTCTTCCGTATCGGCAGACAATTCTGTTTCCTGTGCGCGGGAGACCAAATCACCTACGTTATATTTTTGTTCAATACTTTTATGTATTTCAGCCAAAGGGGAATCCGCCTTTAAGCTATTATACTTTTCAAGCTGTTTACGCGCCTCGTCCGCTCCCTTTCGCGCCTTTTCTATATCAAATTGCATTCTCTGCCGCTCGGTATCATCAATGAAACCTCCGGCCTTGGACTTTTTCTCAAATTCTTCCACTTGAGCAACATACGCTTCTTGCTTTTTGTATGCATTTTTCATCTTATTCGCATCATAGTAAAGTTTATGTAATTCACTATAAAAATACGACTTAAGGCCATTTTCAAATTCTAAACGGGTTTCATTTTCATTAAAATAGTCCCTTTGGGAGTTAGGAATCAATAACTTGCTTACCGCAAAAACTTCCCCAACAAAATAATAGTTGCCCCTTTGTTCCTTAAATAAATCTTTTAATGCATTATCGCCGCCAATTTGGATATTTGCGCTCCTCAAACGCAACCCACGCATTGGATTACACTTAGGTATTTGTTTCTCGAATCTGGATAGTCCTATCCACATCCATGCCAATAAATTTCCACTTTTATCTCTAAAATCTTGAAATGCCAATTTGGAAATTTCATCATAATTTTTTACACTATTGCCAGCCGGTTCTTTTAATCGTGTTGTGTATTCCTTATATATATCTGCTCCATTTACTTTAATTGAATATTCATCGATATGATATCCAATGTTATCGGCGTACTTATATATCTCATTTCTAAATATAAAAGTATTTTTATAAGGAACTGGCGCAACAAAATGCAAGTAATCTCTTACCTTTGCATCATCAAGCAATTCAGTATTTTCTTTATTTATATCTATCAGTTCAACCTCAAAGTAATGTTTAGATAGTTCTTCAGGATATGTTTCAAAAGATACTATCTCGCTCCAAATTTCATCTAGAGTATATTTTTTATCTTCGGCGAGCATTTCACGCATTTTTTTAGCGTTGCATACCATTACAGATTTTACAGCTTCTCCAAAATAACTTGTACAAAACTTTAAAGTTTTGCAATAAGCTAGACCGCAAAGCCTACCTATACCTCTAAATCCTTTATCTTCACCCCGCTGCTTATTACTATTTGCAATATCACCTAAATCCGACACAAAAGAATCTTCTTTCACGCCGGTGGCATTATCAGTTATACTTATATACCTCTCTTTCCTATCAATATAAATATCTACTAACCCCTCATTTTCTTGGAGCAATCCATACTTAATTGCCTTATCGATTTGATCGCAGGCATTTTGGATATATTCACGGTATATAACTTTTGAATCGGAATACATACCTGTGGTAAGATTATCAAGAATATTTTTTCCTACTGTAGCCATATAAGCTCCTTATTTAAACTGTTTATATATTGGTTTGGGAAATTTTATATTTAAAAGGGATCTAAACACAGGATTTTGTATGATATATTCGCCCTGTTTTAATCTTGTCATCATAGTTTTATATACAGAAGGAATGCTCTTATAATCACTTTTTGTAACCTCTATCGAGTTCGTCCGCCCATAAGCATGTGTTGAGCAGTTACCTGTAACCCTTTCATGAATTGCACTCCTGAACTGTTCAGCTGCAAATAGTACTACACCTAGCGAACGGCCACGTTCGGCAACGTCCAACACTTGGCGCAATATAGGTGAATTTTTCGGCGAATCCTTTGAAGCATACTTATTTAATTCATCGATAAAGATAACAATACGGGAAGGGGGATTGACTCCTTCTTCCCCACTGTATTGCCCAAGTTGTAAATCATAAATTGTTCGTACAGCATCGCCAAAAACATATGCTTGTTTATCTTCAGATAGCTTTGCTATATCAATAACATGGACTTCATTCTTCTGTATATGCTTTAAAGCATCACCTATACGCGTTTCTCCCTTGTCTGGAATGACATCTCTAGCAAAAATTTTATTGTCAGAAATACTTTTATTTATAATCCTATAAAATTTACGCCAACTTGAAACGGGTATTTCCTTATCTTTGCCGGATGTTTCTGTGGAACATTTTTCTTTTACTGCCTCTAAAAACTCTTGCCAGTCGCCAACATATCCGAACTTACCTTGTCCAGACATAATATAGGTGATTATCGATTCCATAGTTTGCGTTGAATCATCAATATTGGCAAACATTAAATCAAGATTATCTTTATCGTCTTTATAAATATATTTAAAAAATTTAGCTTTTTTTGTTTCAATATTATCACTTACTTCTTCTACAGTTAAATATGTATTCCAATGCCTTGTATTCTTAATTGAATAAGGGTAATAATAATGCACATTCTTAAACGGCTCTGGGGATAATCCTAGAGATTTATATAATTTAAAGACAGCTTCTTTAGCTTTCTCTGGATTGCTTTCATCAGAAAAATCATTTATCTGGTCAATAGCAAGCAAATCCTTACCTTTAACATTAAACAATACAAAGGCAACGCTATCATCATCGGTATCATCAGATGCCTTCTTTAAATAGCTATCCTGAATTGCTTTCAATAAAAACATAGCATAAGATGTCTTAGATGCCAGACCAGAAATACCTGAAATGTTTAAATGCGCGCCTTCAGGGCCAATGATAAATTTAGAATTAAGATTGACAGGAAGAGTAACCTTTTCTTGCACCTTTGTTCCCTCATACATTTCCAAATAACCACAGATAAGGGGATTTTTTATATCATTTAAACCTAGTGCGTAGTTTATTTCTTCAGCCGTAGCAAGCATTACTTTGGCATTACTTTGAAGAGGGATATAAATATTAGCCGTATTGCAAATGACTTTTGCTTTTACATAATTCATCCCTATGCGCAATGTATTTTCCTCTGCCTCAACATCCC
>DVIU01000093.1 GCA_018711035.1 Candidatus Scatousia excrementigallinarum | reverse complement strand
AAAGCCGCTCGTAGAAAGGCTTTTACATTAGCAGAAGTTCTCATTACTCTTGGAATTATAGGCGTGGTTGCAGCAATGACATTACCGGCACTTAACGGTTATTATAAAAAACAGGAAATCGTAGTCCGCCTAAAAAAATTTTATTCAACATTAAATAATGCATTGCTTATGTCTGTATCCCAAAATGGCGAAATGATTTATTGGAAGTACCCCGATACTCAAAATGACGGGGAACAAGTGACAGAATTTGTTAATAAATATCTTTTTCCATATCTTAGCGGAATAAAAGAATGTTCAGCCAGTATGAATGATTTAAATTGCAAAAAAATAGTACAAAACCTCTGGCAGGACAATTCAGGACAAAAATATCCATCATATGTATTTTCGGATGGAAGCTGCTTTACTATACTTCCCGGCGGCTCGGATACTACTGCCGGAATGCTGCATTTAAGATACGATATAAATTGTATGGGTAAACCTAATAAACTTAACAGTGACATTTTTTCACTTACAATATCACATAGCGAAAGCAAATTTAAATTGACAGTTGGTTCAACCTCAACACACAATTTAACAAAAAGAGAAGATATAATGAGAGAATGTAAAAATGAAGAAAACAATCCGCATAGTCAAGGTGCATGCGGAGCTCTTATATACTTTGACAACTGGGAGATTAAAGATGATTATCCTGTCAAAATTTAAACTATTCGTTTAATGTAGCTTTTAAACGGGCCATTGCTCTGGCAATAGCAGCTTCTGCGCGTTTAGCGTCAACTTCGGCTTCATGTTCGGCAAGCCTTGCCTGAGCACGTTTAAGAGCTTCTTTTGCTCTTGCTACATCAATTTCATCACCGCATTCGGCAGTATTTGTAAGGATAATTCCCTCATCGTCTTTGAATTGAAATACACCGCCCATAGTAGTAAAACATCTGGATTTATCTCCTTGAGTAACTTTTGTAACTCCGATGTCCAGAGCTGCCATAAGAGGGATATGCCCCTTCAAAATCCCAAATTCGCCGTCAACGCCGCGGGTTTGTATTGAATCCACGTCTTCGTCAAATACGACTTTTTCATGTGTTATTATTTTCAAATGCATATAAAACTACCTCTGTTAAAAAACGCCTGTTCAGGTATCATGCAGGTTATACCTGAATTTATGATTTTAAAGTTGCGGCTTTTTCAACTGCTTCTTCAATAGTACCAACCATATAAAAAGCTTGTTCAGGAAGGTCGTCATGTTTACCTTCAATAATTTCTTTAAAGCCTTTAATGGTATCTTCAAGTTTTACATATTTACCGGCAATACCCGAGAACTGTTCGGCAACAAAGAATGGCTGAGACAAGAATCTTTGAATTTTTCTTGCTCTGTTAACAGTTTCTTTATCTTCTTCAGAAAGTTCATCCATACCCAGGATTGCGATAATATCCTGCAATTCTTTATATTTTTGGAGGATTTCAAGAACTTTTCTTGTTACGTTATAATGCTCTTCACCGATAATATTAGGGTCTAGAGCTCTTGAGTTTGATTCAAGAGGGTCAACAGCAGGATAAATACCTAATGATGCAATATTTCTTGACAATACCGTTGAAGCATCCAAATGAGAGAATGTTGTAGCCGGAGCAGGGTCAGTGAGGTCATCCGCGGGAACATAAATTGCCTGAACGGATGTGATAGAACCGTCTTTTGTAGAAGTAATTCTTTCCTGTAATTCGCCCATTTCGTTAGCAAGGGTAGGCTGATAGCCAACAGCAGAAGGCACACGGCCAAGAAGTGCCGAAACTTCAGAACCTGCCTGGGTAAAACGGAAAATATTATCAATAAATAATAATACATCCTGCTTAGAATAATCTCTAAAATATTCAGCAGCAGTCAGAGCAGATAAACCGACTCTCATTCTGGCTCCAGGCGGTTCATTCATCTGGCCGTATATAAGAGCAACTTTGTCAATAACGTTAGATTCTTTCATTTCGTTCCAGAGGTCGTTGCCTTCACGGGTTCTTTCTCCTACACCGCCGAATACGGAAACACCTGAATGTTCATGGGCGATATTATGGATTAATTCCATAATAAGAACGGTTTTACCAACACCTGCACCGCCAAAAAGACCGATTTTTCCGCCTTTTTGATATGGTTGGAGCAAATCAATAGCCTTAATACCTGTTTCAAGAATTTCAATATTAGTATTCTGGTCAACAAGACTCGGAGATTCTCTGTGAATAGGCAGATAAGTATCAGTTTCGACAGGCCCTAATTCATCAACAGGATTACCTACAACATTTAAAATTCTGCCGAGGATAGGTTTACCTACAGGAATTTTAATGGGTTCGCCTGTATTAACGACTTTCATCCCGCGTTTAAGTCCGTCAGTAGATGACATTGCAACGGTTCTAACTTTATTTGAGCCGAGCATTTGCTGAACTTCCACAACAATGTAAGTACCGTCATCTTTTGTAATATGTAATGCAGTATAAATTTCAGGCAAATCGCCGCTTTGAAATTCTACGTCAATAACAGGACCAATAATCTTAGTTATTAATCCTTCATTTTTTGCTAAAGTCTCCATTCACATCTCTCCTTTAATAAATTTTATAATATAACAAAGCAAAAAAAATATCAATCAGCATAAAACATTATAAAAATATTAATTATTTCAATTATCAGACAATTTTATATTATTATAATAAATAGGAGATAACTATGGAATACAAAGACTACTATGAAATATTGGGCGTGAAACGAGACGCAACAGAATCCGAAATAAAATCGGCATACAGAAAACTTGCGCGAAAATTTCATCCGGATGTAAATAAGACAAAAGAAGCTGAAAGTAAATTTAAAGATATAAATGAAGCTTACGAAGTTCTGGGAGACAAAGCCAAACGCCAGAGATATGACAGTTTAGGTTCTAACTGGCAGGGAGGCCAGAGTTACACCCCTCCGCCGGGATTTGAGAACTTTAACTTTGGAGGCGGTCAGGGAGGCGGCTATCAGAGCTATACATTTAACGGCGAAGACCTTGGCGGATTTTCGGACTTTTTCAGCTCGTTATTCGGTGATATGATGGGGGCAGGAGCCGCCAGAAGTACGCAGGGGATGAATTTTAACGGCTTTGACTTCGGAGGCCAGCCTCAATCATCAGGAAGCAGGCGTGCAAGAAGACCCCAAACCCCAAAAGAAGATTTGGATATTACCAAAACTTTAAATATAACTGCAAAGGACGTTTTTAATCAAAAACCGATAGGTGTAAATTTCTCAGAAATGGAGAGATGCACACAATGTCCTCCCGGGGGCGGGTATTGTTCGTCTTGCGGCGGGACAGGGTTTAATAATGTAACAAAATCCATAAAAGTCAAACTTCCTGCGGAAGTAAAAGAAGGACAGAAAGTAAGGCTTAAAGGTGAAGGCAAAGTAGACGCTTACGGACAGGCAGGAGACTTGTATTTAATAATTCATTTTCAAGATAGAGAATATGAAATTGACGGCTCAGACTTAACAAAAGATATAGAAATAACTCCTCCTGAAGCAGTGTTAGGGACAAAAAAAGAAATAGAAACTCTGCACGGCAAAATAGGAATAAAAATTCCGACTAAGACTTCAACCGGCCAAATACTAAGGCTGAAAAATCTCGGCCTGCCTAAAAAAGCAGGAGGATTCGGGAATTTAAATGCAAGAATTAAAATTATAATCCCGAAAGACATTTCGGCAAAACAAATTGAATTGTATAAAAAAATTCAGGAAAGCTAAGTAAAAGCGGCATTTAAATGCCGCTTTTACTTCAAACACACTGCCTGAATCGACCTATTAGTACGAGTATTGTAATACCAGTATGAGTGCTCTTTGCCAAAATTACGCAAGTACGCTGTATTGTTAATATACTCCTCAGCTGACCACAGGTTGAAATCCGGTTCAGGTAAACCAATAGATGCTGCTGTTCCTGATATATAAGTTAAATTAGAAATATCCTGTTTTGCTCCTACTGTCGGCTTTCCTATATAAAGTGCAGAAGCCAGCTTTCCTAAATCAGACATTGTCGGAAGCTTATTTATACCGCCGCACTGTTTCACTGCTCCTGCCCAATAATCATTATCATAATAGCAAATAAGCCCCTGAGCTTTGCACTCCTCTCTTGTCAATGGTGTTGGTATAAAAGGTGTCCCGAAACATTTTCCATCAATTTTTATTGTACAGCTTGTCTCTGGTATGTTCGCATTAACAGCATTTGTCAATTCCTCCCGAATGTTCTTTTTCAGTATATAATTTAATATTAACAGGGTCAGTGCAACGAATATTCCGATAAAAACTATTATCATCAAAACCTGCACTGGCGTAAAACCGTTCTTACACTTAGATTCGGCTACCCCCCCTCGAAATAGCTACTATACTTGCGTTTTGCATATCTTTATCCTCCTTTACTTGTAATAATAAATCATTTTGCAAAAATTTTCAAGCTTGACATTTTATTCAAAAAAAAAGACAATAGACGTATAAGGGGGATGATTATGACTAAAGAAACTTATTTACACGATAAACACATTCAACTCGGCGCAAGAATGGTTGACTTTGCAGGTTGGCATATGCCTGTTCAATATACTTCTATTATTGAAGAACATAAAACCGTGAGAGAAAATGTAGGCCTTTTCGACGTTTCGCATATGGGAGAAGTTTTCGTGTCTGGAAAAGATTCTTTAGCATTCCTACAAAAAATCGTTCCGCAGGATATTTCAAAACTTGCTTACGAAAAAGCTGTTTACTGCCAGCTTCCTAATAAAAAAGGCGGGTTAATTGATGACCTTATTATTTATAAACTGGGTATTAATTATTATCTGGTAATATGTAATGCTGCAAGAATTGATGAAGATTTAAACTGGATGGTAAGAAATAAAAAAGGTCTGGATGTAAAAATTGACAATCAGTCGCATAATTATTCTTTACTTGCCGTCCAGGGCCCGAAAGCAGACTCCCTTTTGAGGACAATGGGTCTTGATACACAGCAGGAATCCTTTACCATCAAACCGGCAACCATTTGCGGCAGAAAACTTCTTATATCAAGAACAGGTTACACAGGCGAAGATGGTTATGAACTACTTGTAGAAAACGAGTATTCGGAAGAATTATGGGATAAAATTCTTGACTACGGAAAGGAATTCGGTATAAAACCAATCGGCCTTGGCGCAAGAGATACATTAAGACTTGAGGCTGCACTGCATTTATACGGAAACGATTTGGATGAAAATACAACCCCGATTGAAGCAGGCTTGTCCTGGTCTGTACCTAAAGATAAAAAAGAAGATTACAACGGAAAAGACGTGATTATGAATCAAATCGCCAACGGAACAGATAAGAAGCTTATTGGTTTAAAAATGCTTGATAAAGGTATTGCACGCCACGAATATGAAGTATACAAAGACGGTGAAAAAATAGGCGTAATTACAAGCGGAGGAGTTTCGCCGGTATTAAATACCAATATAGCACTTGCTTATGTAAAAAATGATAAAGATATTTGCACAGGCTCGGTTGTTCAAGTTATGATAAGGGAAAAATTACACAATGCCGAAGTCGTGAAACGACCATTTATCGACAAAAGAAACAAAATTAAAATAAAATAGGAGAATAATATGAGTATTACAGAAAAAATTTTGTGTTCAAAATCTCACGAGTACATTCTAAAAAATGATGACAATACATATACTGTCGGTTTAACAGATTATGCTGTAGAACAACTTGGAGATATTGTATTTTTGGAACTTCCTGAAAACGGCAGTGAATTTAAAAAAGGTGAAACCTTCGCAACCGTAGAATCTGTTAAAGCCGCCTCGGAAATTTATATGCCGGTGAGCGGTAAAGTTGTCGAAATAAACGAAACTCTTGCCGATGCTCCTGAAACTTTAAATGAAGACAGCTATGAAAAAGGCTGGCTTGTTAAAATAGAGGCTACAGGCGATGAGTCTGAACAAAATGATTTATTGGAATATGAAGATTATAAAGAAGAATTAGAATAATGAAAAATTTTTTAGTACATGACGAAAATACAAGAGCGGAAATGCTCGAAAGTATAGGCTTAAAACAAATTGAAGATTTGTTTGCGCAAATTCCGAACGCAGCAAAACTCAACGGGTTGGAACTTGAAAACCCTCTGAGCGAAATGGAAACCCAGAGAAAAATTAAATCTCTTTCAAGAAAAAATAATACTGATTACATAAGTTTTCTGGGCGGAGGGGTTTATAATAAATTTATTCCGGCTGCGATTGCACAAGTTGCAAACAGATTTGAATTTCTAACTGCTTATACTCCATATCAGGCAGAAATAGCACAGGGAACCCTGCAAATTATGTATGAATTCCAAACAATGATTGCCAGATTAACAGGAATGGATATAGCAAACGCAACTGTTTACGACGGTGCAACCGCCTGTGCTGAAGCCATTTTAATGGCTGCAAGGATAAAAAAATGTTCAAGAGTTCTGGTTTCAAACAAACTTAATCCGGAATTTCTCGATGTAATAAAAACCTACACATGGGCAAATGATATTGAAGTTACCTTATTTGACGAGATTCCGACTGAGACTTCCGGTTACGCGTGTGTTCTTGTGCAAAACCCGGACTTTTACGGCGAAATAAGAGAGTTAAAGGAAGTTGATACACTTTTAATTGTTTGCACGGATGTATCAGCATTATCAATTCTTAAACCGCCTGTTGAGGCAGATATCGTTGTAGCTGATATTCAAACTCTCGGTATGCCGTTAAGTTTTGGCGGACCGCATGCAGGTGTTATTGCCTGCAAAGAAAAATATATGAGACAAATGCCGGGGCGTCTTGCAGGCCGTACGATTGATAAAGACGGAAATCAGGCATTCACACTCACAATCCAAACCCGCGAACAGCATATTAAACGGGAAAAAGCTACAAGTAATATTTGTTCAAATCAAGCTCTAATGGGACTCTGGGCAAATCTTTATCTTAGCCTTTTAGGAGAAAAAGGCTTCCGTCAGGCGGGATATCTTTCCGCGAAAAATGCGCATAAACTTTCTCAAAAGCTCGCAGACCACGGAATAAAAACACTTAACAACAACTTTTTTAATGAATTTGTTATTGAAGTTGACGGGTCAGATAAATTTCTTACAAAACTAAAAGATAACAACATAATAGGCGGCTTAAAGCTGGATGATACAAAAATTCTGGTTGCCGCAACGGAAATGAACACAGATGAAGAAATAGATTTATACTTAAAAAGCCTCTCTTAAAGAGAGGCTTTTTCTTTGTTATATAGCTTCTTCAAACTGCATATAATCAACTCCGCCGACAGATTTATAAATATTTATGGCTGATATTATCAAATCAATTTTGTTTGAAATATTAGCTTTTTCTGCAATAATAAGAGCCTCTTTAGCTTTCAAGATTTCTAAGTTTGAAGCCGCACCGATTTTGAGTTTTTCATCGGAAAGATTATACTGTTCTTCTTGCAAATTATACCGTTCCGTACTGACATGTAAATTATTTCGTGCGGTTTTTGCGCTCACAAGCGCATCATTTACTTCCTGTAAAGAAGTTAATATTGTTTTCTCATACATTTGCAAAGCTTTTTCATACTCATATTTTTTATATCTAAGCATTGCAATTTTTCTCCCTCCAGTGAATAAATCAAGTGACGGCATCACTCCGAGATTTGAAAGAAATGTATGGGAGCCGAACATATCTGAAAGGTGGTAAGCATTAAATCCTACCTGTCCGAATACCAGAAACTTCGGGAGAAAATCACGGCGTGCAACTTTTACATCAATACCTATTTTCTTAATATAATATTCACTCTTAATCAAATCAGGGCGGTTTTGAATTGCCTCTGATTTTATATCTAGAGGAAGATCAATAACTTTTACGGAGTCGTAAGACTTTCTGTCGATTTTTGTGATATCTCTTTCGCCCAAAATAACCTTCAACTGGTTTTCAAGAACATCCTGTTTCTCTTTCAAATTATTTAAGTCTTCCTTAAAAACAGTCAGCAACTGTTTTTCACGCAAAACATCATTAACGGAACAGAGCCCGCCTTCGTATTTTTGTTCATAAAGTTTTACGGCTTCTTCCTGCAAACTTATAAGTTTAGTCTGGTTCTCAATGAGCTTATCTGCTTTTATAAGATTATAATAGTTAGCGGCAAGAGCCGTAGATATAACAATATAAGAGGCTCGCTCATCCTGTTTAATCATTTCAAGCCTCTGTTTAACACTTTTCGTTTTGAGGTAATTTTCCCCCCAGATATCAGCTTCATAAGTCATTGTCAACGGCATAAGAAATCTGTTTTGTGTATAATCGGGAATTACTGTTGCACTTCCAAAATGTATTTCGGAAGACGTAAACTCTCTGTTAATCTGAGGATTAAAAGTCAACTGCGGGAGCTGGTCAGCAAAAGACATTTTCACAACCTGCTGTGCCTGTCTGGTTGCTGCTGCTGAAATTTTCAAATCTTTATTATTCTCATAAGCATAAAGCATGTGTTTATTAAGATTTTCATCTCCAAACTGCTTCCACCAATCTAAATTCATATACTCAATTTTGTCTGCTGCAATCGGTGCATTCTTGGCCTGCACCGCAAAACTTGTGCATAACAATAAAATCAGGGTAATCAATATTTTAAAAATTTTCATGCTTCACATTCCTTTTCTTTGTGTTATTATGATAACACAAAGAAAATCATGGAACAACTGGAATTATTAAAAAGCCGAATAGGGATGAAGCTTGTGCGCATAGGGAAAATGACCCGCGCCATTGCGACACAAAAATTTACCGCAAAAAATTTCGAAATAACGCCCGAACAGCTAACCGTTCTTGCGGCACTCATAGACCACGACGGAATGTACCAGCGTCAAATCGGAGCAATCACCTTAAAAGACAGGCCTAATATAACAAGAATACTAAAAATACTTGAAAAAATGGAGCTTGTTACTAAAAAAGCCGACGTTAACGGCAGAAAAATACAGAAAATATTTATTACAGAAAAAGGAAAAGCTGTGTTTGAAAAAGTTATACCAACAGCACTGGAACTCTGGCAAAAAACAATTCAGGGAGTTCCCGAAGATGAATTAAGGATTACACTAAAAGTTTTGCAACAATTTAAAGAGAATTTGGAAGAAGATTTGAATATACAAATATAGAGGACACACTTATGGATGAAAACAAACAGAACACCCCTAATGATGATGATTTTAAACCGTTAGATAAAGAAAAAATCGAAATAAAAGCAAAAGAACGAATTAAACAAAGAAAGGCCAAAGCTAAAAAGAACAGACATGAATACCAGAAAAAAAGAGTTATTGTACCTGCAATAACAGCAGGTTTGCTAATTCTTCTCGGAATATTTGCAGCAATACACTCAACATATTTTCAGTCAACAGACGACGCATTTGTTGAAGGAAGATTGATTACAGTAGCCCCGCGTGTATCCGGCCCTGCAATACAGCTTCTTGTCGATGATAATGACGAAGTAAAAGCAGGCGATTTGCTTGTCGAAATTGACCCTGCCGATTATGAGGTTAAACTGAAGGAAGCCGAAGCTAAACTCGCTCAGGCAAAAGCAGAATTAAATGTAACAGAAAAAGAAGTTGAAAAAGGGGAAGCAAATGTTAATCAAACCTTTGAAGATATTTCATCTACTCAGGCAAAACTGAATTTTGCACAAAAAGACCATACAAGATATACCGCTATGTATAAAGCTGGAATTGTGTCAAAACAGGATTTTGAAAACAGCAAAACGAAACTTGAAGTATCACAGGCTGATAATAAAGCTGCTGCCGAACGTTCACAAGCTGCAAAACACGCACTTGCTTCCAATCAGGCCAAAACAGAATCAATGAATGCAAATATTCAGCGTCTTGAAGCCGAAGTCGAACAGGCAAAATTAAACCTTAAATATACAAAAATTTACGCGCCACAAAGCGGCAAGGTTTCTGCAAGAAGCGTGGAAAAAGGGAATTATCTGCAAGTCGGACAGCCTTTAATGCAGATTGTTCCGAAAGAAGTATGGGTTGTGGCAAACTTTAAAGAAATTCAGCTTACAAATATGAAAGAACACCAGCCTGTTTCTATTAAAATTGATACATATCCGAATAAAAGATTTAAAGGCGAAGTTCAGAGTATTCAACGTGCAACAGGGGCCAAATCAAGTTTATTCCCTCCGGAAAATGCCGTCGGGAGCTACGTAAAAATTGTACAGCGTGTACCGGTAAAAATTATATTCAAAGAAGATATTTCAGATTACAACATAGTACCCGGAATGTCAGTAGTGCCGAAAGTTAAAGTGAAATAATATGGAAAATACAGCCCCGCAAACAAAAATAAATCCTTATATAGTAGCATTATCGGTATTATTGCCGTCATTTCTTGCGCTGGCGGCATCTTCTGCTACAAATGTGAGCCAGCCGCACATAGCAGGATTTTATGGAGCAACCCAGTATGAGGCTAATACTGTTATTACCTGTTATATTATCTCGGGCGGTATAATGCTTCCTGTAACGGGGTACCTTGTAAGAACAATCGGGAAAAAGCTTTTGATGTATTATAGCATATGGCTTTTTTGCCTCGGGTGTCTTCTGTGTATTCTTGCTCCGAACCTTCAAGCGTTAATTGCAGCAAGGGTTGTGCAGGGTGTAGGAAGCGGATGTATATTACCTCTTTGTCAAGCAATTCTGCTGGAAGTTTTTCCAGAAGAACAGCGCGGAGTTGCAATGGGATTGTTCGGGGTTGCGGCAATGTTTTCTCCGCTGGCAGGCCCGTTTATGGGCGGGTATTTGACCGATAATTATTCATGGCAATGGATTTTTATTATTAATATTCCGCTATGTATGCTGTCGTTTCTTCTTGTGAAACTTTTTGTGCCCGCGGATAAGCCTGTTAAGCTTAAATATAACAAAAAATTTGATTATGTTGGATACATATCAATTGTAATCGCAATGGCATGCATGCAGATTGTACTTGACAAGGGACAGCAGTGGAACTGGTTTGATACAACGTGGATTTGCTGGCTTACGGGAATTTGTATATTCTCATTCGTGCTTTTTTACGTCTGGGAATTAGAATACAAATATCCGGTAATAGACATAAGAGTATTTAAAGACAGAAACTTTCTTTTCGGAACGTTAATCAGTTCGTTCATAAATGTAATGTTATATTCGACATTGCTTCTTGTACCAATGTTTGTGCAGAGTATGCTGGGGTACAGCCCGTCTAAATCAGGATTGGCAATGTTTCCGAGAGCCGTAATCTGTCTTATAGGATTACTTGCGGTAGGAGAAATTTCACGTTTTGTAAAACCGAAAATTTTAGCGGCAACAGGATTATTATTGATGGGAACTTCTATTCTTATGTTGACCCAAATAAATACCACAACCTCAATTGAAGCCGTTATTATACCGAATATTCTTCTGTGTATAGGAGTACCGACAGCATTTGTACCGATTACGGCACTTTCTTTCCAAACTCTCCCGCCAGCTAAAAATGCAGACGCGGCCGCACTTCATGCTTTATTCAAAAATATAGTTACTGCGGTAGCAACATCTATGTCTGCAACATTTATTGCAAGAGTTTCGCAGGTTCACCAAAATTATCTGGTCGGGAATCTTTCTTATCATAATCCTGTTTTCCAGTATAAATTAATGGCATTGAAACATAAATTTCTCACATATTACCCGACAGTTACGGCAGCAAGAAAAGCAAACGGAATGTTATACAAAGAACTTTTACAGCAGGCAAAACTTGCGTCATTCTTCGACGCCTTCACGGTTCTTGCCCTTCTTTGCGTTATAATTATTCCGCTGTTATTTTTACTGAAAACAAAAAAGTCAAAGAAAGCGGCCTAACCCAAAGCGTCATAAGCTTTTTTAATTTCCTGAATATCCTGCCACATAAGCCATTTAGGACTGCCTTTTTCATGAGAATCGTTTCTCAAAAGATACGACGGATGAAAAATCGGCATCATTTTACTGCCAAAAGGCCCGTCAAACCATTTTCCGCGGACTCTGGTAATACCAATCTGAGATTTTAGCATAGTCGCAAGCGCAACTTTTCCGCAAATAAGAATTATACGAGGTTTCAGAATTTCAATCTGAGCTTCAAGATAAGGATAGCAAGCCTCTTTTTCCTCCGGAAGCGGGTCTCTGTTATTAGGGGGCCGGCATTTAAGAGTATTGCAGATATAAACATCTTTTTCACGTGAAAGCCCTACAGAGGCAAAAATTTTATCCAAAAGCTGCCCAGCTTTCCCGACAAACGGTTCGCCCATTTGATCTTCATAATACCCCGGTGCCTCTCCAATTAACATCATCTTATGGTTAGGAATGCCTCCGGAAAAAACAATATTTGTTCTGGTCTGCGACAGTGAACACTTGTCACAATACTGACACATATTCCTTACATCCTGTAAATCTTCTTCTATACTCATAATAAATCCTTAATTACAAAAAATATTTACACAAATATATTTTCAGAGCAACAAAAATCAAAAAGCTATTGTATATTTTTTAAAAGTTCATTTATATCAATTTCAAGAACATTAGCAATATCATAAACAAGAAAAATTGACGGCGTTTGAAGCCCTCTTTCCAAAAGACTAACCGTACTCTCGCTCACATCAACTAATTCGGCAAGCTGAGCCTGTGTAACACCTTTTCTATATCGTTCTGCCTTTAAATTTTTTGCAAACCTTTTATTTCGTTCATCTTTCATATGGTGATTATAACCGCTTGACAAAATTAAATTAAGCGAGTATACTCCTATTAACTAGTAGTAAACTACTAGTTAATAGGAATAAATAACGGGTCAGCAAAATATGAAGAATAATTATAAAGCATTCACACTTGCAGAAGTACTTATAGCACTTGGTATAATTGGTATAGTCGCCTCATTGACTCTTCCTGCTATTATTCAAAAACAAAACGAAAAAGCTACGGTTACCGCATTAAAAAAATTTTATTCTTCGATTTCACAGGCATTTACATTTGCGAATTTAGAATACGGAACTCCAGATAACTGGTATGCTATCGATATGACACAAGCCGAACGCTCAATGATTGTTGCGGACAATCTAACAAAGTTTATGAAAATTTCAAAAAACTGTCATAATAATTCAGGATGTTTTTACGATGGCACTTTTAAATCATTAGACGGAAGAAATTTTCATTTTAACGGCAAAGAGCATGCAAGATTTGTAACATCAGACGGGATGAGTATTCTTATTAATGGTTTCACAACAACAGAAATGCAAGGTAAAGAAGATAGCTTCGGACACGTTTATGCAGACATCATCGTTGATGTAAACGGATATAAAAAACCTAATACTTTAGGCAAAGATACATTTTCGTTTATTATGCTTCGCGATAAAATTATTCCCTCCGGCCTTCCTGAACATATAATTACTTCAAGCGAAGAGTCTGTTTCAACGTTTCCAGATGATTGCAACACCCGCAAATGTTCGGATATATGTGAAAGCTGTACAGCCTGGGTAATCTATAATGAAAATCTTGACTATCTGCATTGTGATGATTTGTCATGGCAAGGTAAAAAGAACTGCAAATAAATAATTCCATATTATAAATTTTTATATTAAAATAATGTTAACAGGTTATCAAAAAAGGAGAGAACTATGTTAACTAAAAATTCATCAGTAAAAACAACTTTTTCAGGTGTGGATTTCTCTAAATATTCTTCAAAAACATCTGAGTTTGTAAAAGAATTTTCCAGAAGAGCAAACCAGAAAGGCCACTTCCTGAACTGGGTAAACCTTCCTCAGGAACAGTTAAAGAGATTAGATGACCTCTATTCTATGGTTGAAACGTTCAAAAAACAAACAGGCGCTTCTAAATTAAGCGTTATGGGTATCGGGGGTTCTAAACATACTGTAGAACACATGCTCGGAATCAACGGGCTCAATGTACGCCACGACTCTGTAGAATTTTATTCAGACGTTGATTCAATCAGCCTCGAAAGATTCTTATACAGATTAGGGGATGTTACATCGTCAAACTTCATGATTGCTTCTAAATCAGGTTCAACTTTTGAAACAAAAGACGGCTTTTTAAGAGTTCAACAAATGCTTGTTGACGCTTACAAATCAAAAGGCCAGTCAGAAGAAGAAGCTAAAAAATCAGCATCAAAACACTTTATTGCAGTGACCGATGCAAATTCAGAAAAAAGTGAACTCCGCCGTACTTCAATTTCCGAAGGTTGGATTGGCGATTTATTTATCCACGATGATGTAGGCGGAAGATTTTCTGCATTTGACGACCACGCTTTATTTACTCTTATCTGGGCAGGCTTGTCCAAAGAAGATATGACTAAATTATTAAACGCTGCTCAGGAAGTTTCTTCACTTTCATTATCTGAAGATTTGGAAACGAATGACGCTTTAAAAGAAGGCATTTTCTGGGCTGACGCTAAATTGAACGGAATTTCGGCTTCTGTTCACCAGTATATGGGTTCAATGTTTGAAAATACTGTTTACTGGCACGCACAAATGCAGAATGAATCTGTAAAAGATACATTAAAACAGGTTGCAAAAGTTCCTGACGCTATGCACCACAGTGCAGAAGCCCACTTCAACCCTGCAAACAAATTAGTATTTGCACTTACAGTTCCTGTTGATAAAGGTGTTTGCAGTGAAAACGCCGACGCTTATATCGGAGCATTGACTAAATCTTACGAAATTACAGGTGCTTTCTTTAGAGAAGATGTTGAAACATCTAAAATGGGTTTAACTCCTGCCGCAGCAGGCGCAATGACTCAATTAAGGGCATTTGCAACTGTTTATCAGGAAATTGTTGAAGCCGTTATGACCGGCAAAGAACTTCCGGAAGTTCTCGACAGCGTACTCCAGCCTCACGTTGAATTCTATAAAAAGAACCTCAAAGGCGGAGTTGTTGTTCCGGGAAGAATTTCTAAGTAGAAATTTATAGAAATTGATAACGGCGGACTTTTTAAAAAAGTCCGCCGTTTTAATTATTGACATGAAACTTTACGCATGTACCATTAATGATTATGACAACAAATTTTGATTTTTTAAAACAAGTAGACAGTGATTTATTTAAAATAATAACAGAGGCCGAAAAATTATATAGAGATGAGTATTTTGAACAATGTATGACGCAGACAAGGCGCTTTGGGGAGAATGTATGTAAAAATGTTTTGGGAAATACCCGCACAACAGAATCAACTTTTGATGAAATGCTTGCGACCCTGAAAGATATGACAAACGGCGAAGAACAGGAAAAAGAATTTATAGATGACCTGTATTTTTTAAAGAAAAGCGGCAATACATCTGTTCACTCCGTAAAAGTTAAACATGACGGTATGGCAGCCCTTGAATGCCTGCAAAGAGCCTTTGAAGTAGCAATAAATTTTGCAGTATACAGTCAAGGTGCGAATTCCAATATTCTGAAACTTCGTTACGACACAGAGCTTCTCGTAACAGGGAAAAAATCGAAAAACTCACTTGCAGAACGTTATACGGAAGAAAAAAAGAAAACATTAAAAAAGGTTCAAAGTCAACAGGTAAAAAAACAGAAAAAACAGCAGTCTTACACAACAAAATCCGCTACACCACAAAAAGGATTTCCGTTCTTCTGGGCAATTGTAAGTCTTTCGTCTGCAATTTCTCTTGGAGTTATAATTACGCTTTTTCTTATCATTAAATTTTAGCCAGACGCAGTTATTCCTGCGCCCTCAGCTTGTTGGTGCTCGAAAACTGTATTCGTCATGTAAAAAAAGAGGGATTATGTCCCTCTTTTATTTGGGCGATACGTGACTCGAACACGTGACCCCCACAATGTCGATGTGATGCGCTACCAACTGCGCCAATCGCCCATATTTTGGATTTGTTTCAGACTTTCGGCTTGTTGCCAGCTCGCGCTACCTGCCCTCCTTCTTTTCCATACTTAATCGAAAAGCGGAGTCCTTGCCAATCGCCCGTAATTTTTATTTATAATCAATTTTTGGCTTTAAAAGCCTTGTTTATCTTAACATCAACAAAAAATCCCGTCAAGACTTAAAAACGCATTGCATCAACCTGTCTTAAAAGGTCTTGAAGAATTGTTATCATTCTATCAGAAATTTTTCTTATTTCTTTACTCTTGTAATCTTCCTTGCCGTCTCTGACGTTTGCCATTCTTATTAGTAATTCAGTATCAATCTCCATAAACTTTGCAGCTTGAAGAATTATATACTCAGAAGATTCTGGCACTAGTTCATTATGCAGTCTGATGACTCCCCTGAAAATTACAAGTAATGTTTTTATAACATTATTAGCGACTTTTTCCATTTCTCTATCAGAATGTATTTTCATTAAATAATGATTTCTGTATTTTAAGAAAAGGTTTTTTAATTCAGATTCACACTGCAAACGCAAATAATGTTTATCAACATTTATATCTCCGGTTAAATCCTGCCCGTATACAATTTTATATTTTTCTTTTATATCGGAATATTCAAGAGCATAAATGTCAAAAGACGAATACCACTCAGCTTTACTCATAATAACAGGTATAGGATTTTCAGCTTTCACCCATTTTTGAATAACTTTGGATGTATCTTTTAAATCATCAGAAGATAAATGTTCCAAAATTATCATTAAATTAATATTTGATTTTAATTTTTCCGGCTCGACATGCGCCCGTGAACCAAAAATCATAACGGTAACTAAATTTTCACCTAAAATTTTCTTTAAATCATCAATTAAATTATCCAAATGTTTCATAATTACCAGCTCCCTGAACATCCGCAGCCGCCGAAGCCTCCGCCTCCGCCAAAACCGCCGAAACTACCTGAATTAAATCTTCCTCTTCTACGAAACAATGCACCTAAAAGTATAAATGGCCACGCCCAAATAGGAATATCATCATTCCTGCCAGATGAACCTGCCGGAGGAGGAACATTGCCGTAAGTTTTAACAGTCACATTTTCCGAGTCTGCGACAGCTTTAGCTAAAGAATAAGCACCTCGAAAAATTCCATTCTCATATTGTTCCTGTCGATAATACGGAAGAATATCCTTATCCCGGATATTTTCAATAGCATTTAGCCCGACTGTACGCTCCAACCCTGTACCTAATTGTATACTCATCTTTCTTTCATTTACGGCTGTTAAAAATACTACTCCGTTATTTTTGACTTTGTCACCAAGTTTATATTCTCGACCTATCTGAATTGCAACATCATTAACATCACTTCCGTTGAGAGAATTTAAAGTTACAACAGCAATATCAGCGCCTGTTTTCTTTTGTAAATCCCACAGCATCATATTAATGTCATTAACGCTCTGGTTAGACAAAACACCCGCCTGATCAGCAACAAAGCCAGTAAATTTTAAATCTACGGCATACGCACTGATACAACTGCATAAAAGAAGACCAATTATAAATAACCAACACTTCTTAACCATAGTTTGATATTAACATTAGACATATCTTTTGTCAATAAAAATTAAATCAGCAGCTTAATTGACTTTTAAAATAAAAAAGGCGACACCCAGATTCGAACTGGGGGATAAGAGCTTTGCAGGCTCCTGCCTTACCACTTGGCCATGTCGCCTCAACCTGTTCCTTTATGATACGAAACAAATAATCTAATGTCAAGATGAATATACTTGTAATTTACAAATAAAACTTATATAATAAAGAAAAAGGAGGATTTAAACTATGAAAAACTCAGCTATAGCTTCAAAACTTGGATGGGGGGGGGGGCAAAGCCGCTCATAGACAAGCTTTTACACTAGCAGATACCCTTATTACTCTTGGTATCATTGGTATTGTAGCAGCAATGACACTGCCGGTTTTAACAAAAAAATATCAGTATCATATATTGGAAAATCAATTCAAAAAACAGTATTCTGTATTACAGCAAGCATTACTAAATATGCAGGCTGCCGATGGCCAAATTATTAACAATAATAACTATCCGCCTCAAACATTTGCTCCTAAATTTTTTAAACAACTGAAAATCATTTTGAACTGCGGTTCTGATGGATGCGAAGAAATGGATTTTGATAGTGCCAACGGAAATTACGCAGATTTAACTTCAAAGGTTTATAAAACATTTAACAAATCGCGATTTGCAGGCTCGTTATTATTTGATGATGGTCAAGCTATGACAAGTGATGCAGCTTTTATAATGATTAACCATAGTGTAGCAGCTCAGAGAATTACTATTTCTATAGATATTAACGGCTATCACAAAGCCCCTAATATATGGGGATATGATTTATTTACATTTGAAATACTTAATGATTCAGGAAAACTTGTACCAGCCGGAACAAAAGGAACTTATTATGAACAAAGCCGTAATACCCGTTGTTCACTTTCAAGTTCTGACAAAATGAACGGAATTACCTGTTCATATCACGCCCTGTCGGATAACAATTATTGGAAAAATTTGCGCTAAAAAAGACAGCTTAATGAATTTTATTTCATAGCTTTTGCAACGCGGTAAAGAGTATATTGTTTTTCCTTATTTAGGTTATCATATATCGAAATTATTTCCTGCTTGAAATCTTTATCTTTACCTTTAGTAAATTGAAAAAGCTCATATAATTCAATGTTAAGAGCAGTGGCAATTTTTTCAAGAGTGCTTATGGACGGAAAATTCTGTCCTACCTCTAGTTTACTGATATAACCATTGTCAACACCAATAATCTCAGCCAGTTTTTCCTGAGTAAGTTTTTGCTGCTTTCTAAATTCTTTAACTTTTAGCCCTAAAAGTTCCTTCGTATTCATATAACCTCTTTATTACATTTTATATTCAATGCAACTCTAAAAAATACTAAAATACTGCTAATTTAGAGTAAAATATCCAATATATTGACAAAATTAGCAATTTAAGTGATAATATATTTAAAACTATCAATACATAGGAGGGTATATGAAAAAAGGATTTACGATTGCTGAAGTGTTAATAACATTAGGAATTATAGGCATTGTTACAGTGATAACATTACCGACCCTCATAGCAAAACATAGAAAAAATTTGATTGAAACAAGACTAAAAAATTTTTACACAACAATGAATCAAGCCATCAAAATGGCAGAAGCAGATTATGGAGATAAAAAAGACTGGTTTTCGCCATTACCTGAAGAATGTGAATCAGATAAAGACAGTCAAAATTGCTTACAAACATTTTATGATAAATATCTAAAAAAATATCTTATCGTACATAAAGTATTTTATAATACAGAATACAAAGACGATAATTTTAATTCTTTATGGATATATTTTGCAAACGGCAGTGGAGTAAAGTTAAAATATGCAGGACATGATTATATTTTTTATCCTGAAGCAGCGAAAATGCAAGATGAAAATCATATAAACTGCAAAGATCGTTTCTATTTTGGGTTTTATCCAAACACAACAGTAGAATCTATTGTACAAAATTATAGAAATAAAGGAATAGAGCCTTACATAAACAGTAATTGGGATGGAACAAGAGAAGATCTTATAAACAGAAGATATTGTGCCAAATTAATTCAACTAAATAATTGGCAAATTCCAGATGATTACCCTATAAAACCATAAACATACTCATTAAAAATTCCGCCTGATAATTTAATCAAGCGGAATTTTTTAAAAAATATTTAACTACTTAGTAGCGTAGTAATCTCTTACGATACCTTCATAAGCATCTTTGTAGATTGCTTTGATATCTTCCATCAACGGATAAGCAGGGTTAGCACCTGTACATTGATCGTCGAATGCCAATTCAACCATTTCGTCTAACTTAGCGTTGAAGTCAGCTTCTGTAACACCAAATTCTTTGATTGAATTAGGAAGATTGATAGCTTTCATTAATCTGTCAATTTCCTTGATTAGCAATTCAACTTTTTCATCGTCGTTCTTACCGCCTAAACCAAGTTCATCAGCAATTTGGCCGTATTTAGCCTTAGCATTAGGGAACTTGTATTGAGGGAAGATACATTGTTTTTTCGGACAATCAACTGCGTTGTATTTGATTACCTGTCTGATTAACAATGCGTTTGCAACACCGTGAGGTACGTTGAACATCGCACCCAATTTGTGAGCCATAGAGTGGCACAATCCTAAGAAGGAGTTTGCAAATGCCATACCTGCAATTGTTGCAGCATAGTGCATTTTTTCTCTTGCGATAGGGTCGTTAGCACCTTCGTGGTAAGATCTTTCGAGGTATCTGAATACTAACTTGGTTGCTTCAAGAGCATTTGAATTTGTAAAGTTAGTTGCCAATGCTGAAACATAAGCTTCTGTAGCGTGAACAAGTGCGTCAATACCTGATGCAGCCGTCAAACCTTTTGGCATACCGTCAACAAAATTAGGGTCAATGATAGCCATATTAGGAGTTAATGCGTAATCAGCAATAGCATATTTTACGTGAGTTTCGTCATCAGTGATGATTGCGAAAGGTGTAACTTCTGAACCTGTACCTGAAGTTGTAGGGATAGCAACCATAGTAGCTTTTTTACCCAATTCAGGAATTCTGCAAATTCTCTTTCTGATATCCATAAATCTCATAGAGATGTCTTCAAATACTGTATCAGGCTGTTCATACATTAACCACATAATCTTAGCAGCATCCATAGGAGAACCGCCGCCTAATGAAATGATAACATCCGGTTCATAAGGTCTGATAATTTCCATAGCCTGATTAATTGTAGATAATGTAGGATCCGGTTTAACATCGAAGAATATCTGGTGGTCAATACCGACTTCATCCAAAACTTTAACGATGCTGTCAACGGCACCTGAATTAAACAAGAATCTGTCAGTTACGATAAAGGCACGTTTTTTACCTTCAAGTTCACGGAGAGCTAAATCAACAGCACCTCTCTTGAAGTAAACTTTAGGCGGAACTTTAAACCAGAGCATATTTTCTCTCCTTTCAGCAACTGTCTTGTAGTTCAATAAATTTTCAACACCGATGTTACCAGAAACGGCGTTTTTACCCCATGATCCGCATCCGAGCGAGAGTGACGGTTCCAATTTGAAGTTGTATAAATCACCGATACCGCCCTGTGCAGATGGAGAGTTAATCAACACTCTGCAAGCAGGCATTTTTTCAGCAAATCTGTCTACTCTTTCCTGGCTGCGAGTATCTGTATAAAGGTCAGCAGAGTGGCCTGCTCCGCCTTTTGATACGAGTTCATAAGTCATTTCTGTAGCTTCTTCAAAGTCTTTAGCTCTGTACATAGTTAAGACAGGAGATAATTTTTCTCTTGAGAACGGATCTTCCCAGTCTACAGAAGGTCTTTCTGCCAAAATAATTTTTGCAGTCTTAGGGATTTGGAATCCTGCTAACTCTGCAATCTTCCAGGCCGGTTGACCAACGATATCAGGGTGTGCAGTACCGCGTTTAGGGTCAATGAACGGAAGGTCAATCATTTTCCTTTCTTCTTTTTCATTGATAAGGTATGCACCTCTGTAGATAAATTCTTTTTTAACTTCTTCATAAACTTTATCAACGACAACTACTGATTGTTCAGAAGCACAAATCATACCGTTATCGAAAGTTTTTGACATAAGGATTGAAGAAACAGCCATTTTAATATCGGCAGTTTCGTCAATAACAGCCGCAGCGTTACCTGGGCCTACACCTAAAGCAGGGTTGCCTGATGAGTATGCAGCTTTAACCATACCAGGGCCGCCTGTAGCTAAGATACAAGCAATGTCAGGGTGTTTCATTAATTGGTTCGACAAATCAATTGACGGAATATCAATCCAGCCGATAATATCTTCAGGAGCACCTGCTTTAACAGCAGCTTCAAGAACGATTCTTGCAGCTTCGATTGTACATTTTGTTGCTCTTGGGTGTGGTGAAAAGATAATAGCATTTCTTGTTTTCAAAGCGATTAAAGATTTAAAAATCGCAGTTGAAGTAGGGTTTGTTGTAGGAACGATACCTGCAATAACACCGAGAGGTTCTGCAACTGTTTTAATACCGTTAGCTTTATCTTCTTTGATAATTCCGCAAGTTTTAACATTTTTATGTTTGTTGTAGATGTATTCTGAAGCAAAGTGATTTTTGATAATTTTGTCTTCAAGAACACCCATACCTGTTTCTTCAACAGCCATTCTTGCAAGAGGGATACGAGCTTTATCAGCAGCAGTAGCTGCAGCTTTAAAAATTGCATCTACCTGTTCCTGAGTAAATGTTGAATAAATCTTCTGAGCTTTCTTAACTCTTTCGATTAACATTTCCAATTTTTCAGCGCTGTCAACCACAGAAGAGCTGTTCAAAGCTTTTTCAAGGTTTTCAACGGTCTTTTTGCTTTTTGTTGTCATAAGTTTTTTCTCCTTTAAGTAACTTATTTATTTGCTATTTTGAATTCCGTAATGATTTTATGAAATCCTCAATTCGTGATTTATTTCACAATTACATTTTATAGCAAATATAAACAAAAAGCAAGTG